>PAYR01000031.1 GCA_002715345.1 Flavobacteriales bacterium
AACCAACAATGAAAGAGCGTTTGGATTTGTGTAGAGAACATTTAGAATTTTCATTAAAGTGGAAAGGAGANATACTAGGNNTAGTTGAAACACGNAGGCANTACACCAACTACTTNAAAAACATTCCTAACTTTAAGGAATACAGAATGCGNTTAGTNACAGCAAATGATCCGCAAGAGATTTTTGCTACNCTGANAGAAATAGAACAGCAATTCGGAAATTATCAGTTTGNCTAATGAAAGAAACNCGNATCAATAAATTTTTGAGTGAGGCAGGTTATTGCTCTAGAAGAGCTGCCGACAAANTNATTGANGAAGNGCGTGTAACNATCAATGGAANTGTTCCTGAAATGGGNNCCAAAATTGTTGAAGGAGATGAGNTTCGTGTGGATGGAGAACTCATTAGTAAAGCCAAAGAAAAGCCNGTATATTTGGCTTTTCACAAGCCTGTTGGAATTGTCTGCACNACCGATACTCGAGTAGAAAAAGACAACATCATCGATTATATTGGATATCCCAAACGCATCTTTCCTATTGGTCGTTTGGATAAACCAAGTGAGGGGCTTATTTTCTTAACGAATGATGGCGATATCGTAAACAAGATTTTACGCGCTCGCAACAATCATGAAAAAGAATACATTGTAACAGTCAATCGNCCAATTACNCGAAAATTTATTCAGCAAATGAGTAATGGNGTGCNTATTTTGGATACNGTTNCCCGNAAATGTAAGGTANAGCAAATCTCCAAATTCACTTTTCGTATTATNCTTACGCAAGGGCTTAATCGACAAATTAGACGCATGTGCGAGTTTTTAGATTACCGNGTAAAGAAACTGAAACGCGTGCGTATTATGAATGTGGAATTAGACCTTCCTGTTGGTAAGTGGCGTGATTTAACAAAGCAAGAACTCAAAGAAATCAACCGACTTTGTTCCGACTCTTCCAAAACTTATGAGGACTCTAAATAATTCTCTTCCCCAACTGCTTAGCAGGAATCCAAGAAGCCAAAGCACCTATTAGTAAAACAGTCGTTAGTACAAGTGCTACATCCTGCATCTGAATAAGCACAGGATATTGACTGACTACAAATGAGCCCTCGCCCATTTGCAAGAAACCCCATCTCAACTGCGCCGAACAAACACCTAAGCCTAATAGCAATCCAACTACGGCACCCACACTTGTAGTTAGCAAACCTTCTAGCCAAAACAGTTGTTGCAAGTCTCCTTTGGTTGCTCCTAAATGAGAAAGCGTTTGTATGTCTTTCTTCTTATCAATCATNANCATACTTAAGGAACCAATGATATTGAAAGTGGCAATGATAAGGATCAGGGTAAGGATGAGGAAAACTGCCAACTTTTCCGAGTTTAAAATCTTATGTAAAAAAGCATGTTGTTGGTAGCGGTGCTGAACTTGATACCCATCACCTAAAATCGCCTGTAACTCTTCTTGAAGCACCTCCATTTCTTCATCTGCACAATGAACTTCTAAAGCACTTACCTCATCTGTTCGTTCTAAAAGTTCGCGTACATACGCCAAAGAAGTGATAACATAAGTTGCATCAAAATCGGCTTGTATGCCGAACATACCAACAGGAATTAACCCACTTTGAGAAAAAGCATTTTCGGGCTTCAATAAATGCTTACTGCTTCGTTTTGGAACAAATACCTGCAAAGGATTCATCATATCCCCTACGCCCATAGAAAGATAGTAAGCAACGCCTTGCCCCACTATTGCTGTATGATTGGATTCGTAACCCTCAAAAAAATCACCAGCAACCAACATACTATCTACATTGTTGAGCTTTTTGTAATTCTCATCAACCCCTTTTAAGGTCGCGATGTATTCTTTGTCTTCATATTTTAAAAGCACCTTTTCCTCTNGCACTTCTGAGTACAAAAGGTTTCGCTCATTCAAGATTGATGATACCTCATTCGCTTGGAAAACTTTACCTTCTACAGCAGTAATCTTAATAGCTGGATCGAAAGAATTATACAGAGAAAGAACTAAATTTTCAAACCCATTAAACACAGACAGCACNATGATTAGCGCTGCAGTTCCAACCGCAACACCCAACATCGAAATGTAGGATATAAGGTGCACCACATTGCGCGACCTTTTCGAAAAAAGGTAGCGTTTAGCTATGTAAAAAGGAACATTCAAACTAGTCTTTTAAAAGNGATTCGATGTTTTGAGCATAGTCAACTGAATCGTCTAAGAAAAATTTCAGCTCAGGCACTTTTCGCATTTGGTTGCGCACACGAGCCGCTAATTTTTTACGAATAGCGTAAGACATCTGGTTGATTTCCGCTAGTAACTCATCCTTATTCTCCACTCCGAAAACAGAAAGATAAGAACGGGCAACAGATAAGTCAGGTGAAACACGCACCACTGTAACAGATACGAAAGAGGTGCCAAAAAGCGTTCTTCCCTCTAACTGAAAGATTTCGGATAGGTCTTTTTGCAACTGTCTAGATATCTTCTTTTGGCGAGTNCTTTCCATNAGGCAAAGATAGATTTTTTGGTTTTGCAATCGTCAAATTAAATACATTTGCACTTATGAAAGAATTTTTCCGCATTCTGAAATTCGCAAAACCTTATTGGTCTTTCGCTTTAGGAAATATCGTCTTTAACATCTTAACTGTTTTATTTTCTTTGGTTTCACTCACCATGGTGATTCCTTTCTTAGGGTTNCTTTTTGGAACNCAAGAAAAAGTATATGAAGCACCTGCNNTAAGCNTNAGTCCAGATNCGATTATACAAAACTTCTATTATCACATCACTCAAATNATNGANAGCAAAGGANANGTAGAAGCNCTNTTTTTCATNTGNATNATGGTANTNGTGATGTTCTTCTTTNGNAACCTCTTTAGGTATTTGGCGCTTTATTTTTTATCNCCTATTCGTAATGGTNTAGTNAAAGATATGCGTGATGCGCTNCATAAAAAAGTGTTGGCATTACCNATTGGATACTANACCGAAAANCGCAAAGGAGACATCATNTCTAGAATGACTGCTGACCTTGTAGAAATCGAATGGTCTATCATGAGTTCNCTNGAAATGATTTTTAAAGACCCTTTAAACATCATTATCTTTTTAGGAACACTAATCGTTTTAAGTCCACAACTAACCTTATTTGTTATTGTGCTTTTCCCTATCACTGGTTTTTTAATTGCTCGCATTGGAAAAAGCTTAAAACAATCTTCNATAAAAGGTCAAAATCAAATGGGTGANCTACTCTCCAATATCGAAGAAAACATCAGTGGTTTACGCATTATCAAAGCTTTTGATGCAGAGAAAAANTCGCAAAAACATTTTGAAGAAAACAGCAGTCGCTANAGCAACATCATGACTCGACTATTGCGCAAAAAAGACCTNTCCTCTCCNATGAGNGAGTTTTTAAGNACCATTGTTTTAATCTGTGTTATGTGGTTTGGAGGNNAANTNGTTTTAGGAGNAGAAAGCNANTTNTCTCCAGAAGAATTTATTGGGTACATTGTCATTTTCTCACAAATCATCCCTCCTGCAAAATCGTTTACCGCTGCTTTTTATCACATTCAAAAAGGTAGCGCATCAGCTAAGCGTGTATGTGAAATTTTAGATGAAGAAAATCCTATCCAAGACCCTGTTCATCCAAAAGGAAAAGCTGTACTTCAACAAGGTGTACAATTTCAAAATGTTTCCTTTAGCTACCAACAAAAAGAGGTGTTGACCAAAATTCAACTTGACATCAAAAAAGGTGAAACAGTAGCTTTGGTAGGACAGTCAGGAAGTGGTAAGTCAACTATAGCTGATTTACTTGCGCGTTTTTATGACATTCAACATGGCAAAATCTTAATCGATTCTATCAATATTAAAGATTACAAAATTGCCGATTTACGCGCCATGATGGGTATTGTATCTCAAGATGCTATTTTATTTAATGATAGTGTTTTCAATAACATTTCCTTGGGAAAACCCGAAGCACCAAAAGAAAAAGTTATAGCTGCTGCCAAAACAGCTAATGCACACGACTTCATCATGCAAATGGAAGAAGGTTACAGTAGCAATATTGGCGAGGGAGGAAACAAACTTTCTGGCGGACAAAAACAACGCCTTAGTATTGCTCGTGCGATTCTTAAAAACCCTGACATCCTCATCCTAGATGAAGCCACTTCTGCACTAGACACAGAATCGGAAAAGCTAGTACAAGATGCGCTAGAAAAACTAATGCAAAAACGCACCTCTTTAGTTATTGCTCATCGGCTATCAACTATACAACATGCCAATAAAATAGTTGTATTACAAGAAGGAGAAATAAAAGAATTTGGCACACACCAAGAGCTAATAGAAAAACAAGGCATTTACCACAAGCTCTTCGAGCTACAGTCTTTTAAGTGAGTAAAAGCATTCAAATATTCAGAAGAAATGAAATTAGTATTTTATATATCTTTGAAAATAAATTACTTCTTATGAAACTAAATACTTTATTAATAGGGATGTTGTTTTCAATATGCACTTTTGCTCAAATCACGATAAGTGATACAGATATTGGTTCTGTAGGTGATGTTAGAATACAAAAATATGATGAAAATCCTGTTGGTATTAGCTTAGGAAATGCAGGAGAAAATCAAACTTGGGATTTTTCCACTTTGAGTCCAGACAATATTGCTGAACTAAATTTTTTAGATCCTTCTAAAACAGGTTTTTCCGAAACATTCCCTATGGCTAATTTAACTATTGAAAACGATGGTTTTCATTTGTTTCTATCAAACAGTCCTGGTGGATTATATATTTTAGGATATGTTGGAGATTTTGGTACTTACCCACTTGAAAATCCAGAGCTAGTGTTAGAATTCCCAACACAATATGAAGACGAGTTTGGATTCTCTGTTCAATTAGATAGTGTTAGTTTAATTTCAGAAATGGAGCCCGACCAAGCTGCCGGACTTCAATTTTTTATGCCAGGAATTGTTGCTGCTAAAATAAGACTTGACACTAGCTCTATTTCTTATGTAGATGCTTGGGGAACTGCGATAGTAGAAGGCGCAGAATATGATGTCTTAAGAGTTAAGAAATCATCTTTCGCAACAGATACTATATTTGGAATTGTACCTCAATCTCATGAAGTGTACGCAAGCGATTATCAAATTTTCACACCTGAGTACTTAACCGTTAATCTTTTTGATACAGTACATTTTAGCAATCTTGGAATACATGATGTTGTTGAGGTAGATGAAGAAACCTGGAATACCAATGGCACAGAGTCAAATGGTGGTTTCGAATATTACAATGATGCATCGCATGTTTTTACTGAAGCTGGGGTTTATTATTATGTGTGTACACCGCATATAGGTATGGGTATGAAAGGAATTATTGAGGTTCAAGAAAACTGGGATTATGTTATGAGTGGCGTAATCTCAAGTGGTGAAAGTTCTACAAACTATACATGGTATACTGATGATGCCAATATTGGAATGCCATTAGTAGAGGTTTATGTAAACTCAGAAGACGAAATAATAGCAGTTAATTATATTGGAAGTGATGAAGTTATTCCTTCTTGGAATTGTGTTGAAGGGTCTTGTATAGACACCGCTGACGGAAGCGGTATTTTTAGCTCTTTAGAAGAATGTGAAGAGGTTTGCGGATCTAATTCTTTAGAAGAAATAAATGCCAATACTATTTACCCTAACCCTGCAAAAGATAATCTACATATTGAGTTGAAAGGTTCGAAACAAATTTACTCCTTATTAGGAGAGCTATTGATTAAAAGCGACAAAGATATTGTGGATATTTCTCACCTTTCTAAAGGAGCATACTTGATTAAAACCAATAATGCTACCTATAAATTTATGAAAGAGTAATTGTAAAACATTCTATTAAAAAAGCCTTATGAATGTGAGGTTTTTTTAATGTTAATATAAGTAATTGTTATATGGAAAACGCTTAGCGTGTATTTGCTTCACTTCTTCATAAAGCAATTCTCTAAACTCAGGCCAGTTTTCTTTTTTCAGGGTAGAAATAAAGATGTTATGATTGGCTTTCCCCATCCATGTTCTGCGCCAATCCTCTAATGAATTATTTGCTGCTGTTCTAGGAGTTAAATCATCTTCCTCTTTTGGCTCGTAAGTGAAGACATCAATCTTATTAAACACCATGATAGTAGGTTTATCCAAAATATCGATTTCGGCTAAGGTTTTGTTTACAATCTCTATCTGTTCTTCAAAATTTGGGTGCGATATATCTACCACATGTAATAATATATCCGCCTCACGTACCTCATCCAAAGTCGATTTAAAGCTTTCTACTAATTGATGCGGTAGCTTACGGATAAAACCTACGGTATCAGACAATAAGAAAGGTAAGTTTCCCACTACAATTTTTCTAACAGTTGTGTCTAGGGTGGCGAACAGTTTGTTTTCGGCCAACACCTGGGTCTTGGCAAGCGTATTCATAATAGTGGATTTGCCCACATTGGTATAGCCCACCAATGCAACACGCACCAAAGCACCTCTGTTGCCTCGCTGTATGGCTTTTTGTTTGTCAATCTTTTTCAGCTTTTCTTTCAGCAAGGCAATTTTTTGCTGAATAATTCTTCGGTCAGTTTCAATTTGTGTTTCACCAGGACCACGCATACCAATACCCCCTTTTTGCCTTTCCAAGTGCGTCCACATACGGGTAAGGCGTGGTAATAAATACTGATATTGTGCCAGCTCTACCTGCGTACGGGCATGTGCAGTTTGTGCACGAGCTGCGAAAATATCTAAGATAAGATTACTCCTATCTAAGATTTTAACTTCTAATGCTTTTTCTATATTTCGTAACTGGGAAGGACCTAACTCATCATCAAAAATAACAAGCCTTATATCATTATCATCAATAAACGCCTTCACCTCCGCCAACTTCCCTTTTCCTACAAAGGTTTTAGGGTCGGCATAGGGTAGTTTCTGAAAAAATTTTTTGACTGGAAAAGCTCCTGCAGTATGTGCTAAAAAGTCAAGCTCTTCAATATATTCAATCGCTTGTTCTTTAGTTTGTTTTAATGAAATTAAACCAATTAACACAGCTCTTTCTGAAAAAGTATGTGTATTTGTTTTCTTTTCTAACATTTTAATTGTTTTTATAGAAGAAAAAGACTCCAATAATCATAAGTGTGAAAAATGATGTTAGTAAATCCTTTAAATGAACTTTATAACTATCAACTTCTGTTAATGTTAAAAAAGAAATTAAAAAAGGTATTGGAAACATTGAAATCAATAACAATTTATTGATCTCTTGTATATAAAATAAAGAATTTAACAAAAAAAAACAGCACAAAAAAAAGACAACTTTTAGCAACTTTTTATCGGATTTTGAATGTCTTTTTTTATAAAAAAAAGAACCTGCTGATTTTAAAAAAATAAGTACTGAAAAAAAAAGAACTGAGTGAAATAAATAATAATTAATTGATTGATAATAAGACATTAAACTACTTGTTCTTTCTAGCCTCAATAAAGCTTTTAACAAAAGTTATCATTGCAAAAACTCCTGTCAAAAACATTATCAATACTCTAATTATAGATAACGCTCTTACTTCATTAATAGCAGATTTCAAAGGCATTATTAATCCAGCAAGGGCAATTAGTGTTATAACAACTGCTATGTGAGCTATAATTTTATTTTCTTTTTTTATTCCACTATTACAAAAAATTAATATTACACCTAAAATAAGAGGAATTAAGGCCGTAATTGATTGCTGAGGTTTCTCAGCAGTTGCTTCAAAGCTTAAATATGCCCATAATGGCATTAAAATTAAAGCTAATCCGTTCATCATGTTTGCTTGGTACGTTTTCATCGTTTGTTTAATTTTAAACAAAGGTAAGGATTCTAATTATAAGTTAAGAAGTGATTTTTTGTATTTTCACCCATTAAATTGAAAACAGATATGTATAAAATTATCTTCTCATTTTTAGCCCTTGTGCTATCAAGTTTAGTGGTAGCTCAGGAAACCTTTCCGACAAATGGTGTTAAAAACACTTTTGAGCCTATACAAGCATTTACTAATGCGCACATTATTTGGGCTCCTGGACAAACACTATCAAATGCTAACTTATTGATACAAGGCGATCGAATTTTAGCAGTTGACAGCATAACTACTATTCCGACTCATGCAATTATTCATGATATGGATGGAGATTATATTTACCCTTCATTCATTGAACTTTATAGCGAGTACGGAATTCCTCACAAGGAAAAAATAAAATGGAAACCTCAACCACAATATCAAAGTAGCAAAAGTGGTGCTGTTTCTTGGAACGAAGCAATTCACCCTGAGGTAGAGGCGCGCAATCTATTTAAGCATAATAGAAAGTCTGCTAATAACTATCGAAAAGCCGGTTTTGGAGCGGTGCTAACACACCAACAAGATGGTATTGCTAGAGGTAGTGGACTACTTACTACTTTAACTAACGATAGTGAGCATGCTACTGTTTTAAACGGAAATGCCAGTGCTCATTACTCATTTAGTAAGGGAAGTTCTCGTCAAAAAAACCCAAGCTCTTTAATGGGAAGTATTGCCCTTCTCAACCAAACATATCTAGATGCTGAGTGGTACGAGCAAGCACCCAAAGGGGAATACAACCGTTCTTTAGAAGCTTGGAATGAACTGCAAGATTTACCTCAATTTTTCGAGGTGGACAATAAAATCGACATCCTTCGTGCTTGGGAAATAGCCGATGAGTTTGAAATCGATTACATCTTTTTTGGCGCAGGTGACGAATACCAGCGAGTAGATGAAATAGCTGAAACGGGTTTTGCACTTGTCATACCATTAGACTTCCCCGATGCTTATGATGTAAGCAATCCACATGCTGCAGCAATGGTGTCCTTACAAAAAATGAAAGATTGGGAAATGGCTCCTGCCAATGCGCGCATACTTAATGAAGAAGACATCTTCTTTGCTTTTACAAGTCGTTATCTCAAGAAGAAAACGGATGTGCTAGCAAACATTAAAACAGCTATTGCTCACGGTTTAAGTCAAGAAGATGCCTTAGCGGCCTTGACTACGAATCCTGCTGAAATGATTGAAGCTTCTGCTGATTTAGGAACGCTTGAACAAGGTAAAATAGCCAACTTCTTAATCTGCTCGGGAAACCTTTTTGAAGAAGGGGAAATTTATAGTAATTGGATTCAAGGAAAGGAACACATCATCAATAGAAAAAACAATTTTGATGCTCGGGGCAACTACCTCATCAACGAAAAAGACACCCTTATCATCAATGGTTCTTTAGCCAAACACAAAGCAAAAATTATAAAAGACAGCACTGCTATCAAAGTGAAGTTAAACCAAGAAGGGCAACACTTTACTTTAGAATATGAAACAGAAGGAGTGTATCGCATCAGTGCCACCTACACTAATGGATCGCTTGATGGAAAACTAAACCTTCCAAATGGCGAATGGACAAATTGGTCAGCTATCTTTTTAAGTAAAGAAAAAAACACAGAAAGTGAAAACGAAAACAGTTCCGAAGAAATTGGCGATTTATGGTTCCCTAACATGGCGTATGGATGGACTGAAAAACCATCGCAAGACAATCTACTTTTCAAAAATGCTACCGTTTGGACCAACGAACAAGAGGGTATTTTAAACGATGCTGATGTAGCCATTAGCAATGGGAAAATCCTTGCTGTTGGACACAATCTTATCGGAACTGAAATCTTTGGGAAGGAACTATTTCAAGAAGTAGATGCAACAGAGAAGCACCTTACAAGCGGAATCATTGATGAACACTCGCATATTGCAATTGACAGAGGTGTAAACGAAGGCTCTCAAGCCAGCAGTGCAGAAGTGAGCATTGCCAATGTAGTGAAGTCTAACGACATCAATATTTACCGCCAACTTTCAGGCGGTGTAACAACAGCTCAGCTCTTACACGGATCTGCCAACCCAATTGGTGGGCAATCAGGAATTATCAAATTCCGTTGGGGAAGCGCACCGGAAGAAATGAAACTAGAAGGTGCTGCTGGATTCATCAAATTTGCATTGGGAGAAAATGTAAAACAATCTAACTGGGGAAATTTTGAACGCATCCGTTTCCCACAAACTAGAATGGGTGTAGAGCAAGTGTTTTATGATCACTTCCACCAAGCCAGAGCTTATGAACAAGCTTGGAAAGAATACAATGCGCTTTCGCTATCTGAAAAACGAAGAACAGTAGCTCCAAGAGAAGATTTAGAAATGAATACTTTGGTTGAAATCCTAAACAAAGAACGCTTCATTACTTGTCACTCTTATGTGCAGTCAGAAATAAACATGTTGATGAAAGTAGCCGACTCTATGGGCTTTACCTTAAACACCTTCACACACATTTTAGAAGGATATAAAGTAGCTGATAAAATGAAGGAACACGGAGCTGGAGGTTCTACCTTCTCTGATTGGTGGGCATATAAATTTGAGGTAAATGATGCCATTCCTTACAATGCTGCTCTACTACAAGATATGGGTGTGTTAACCGCTATTAACTCGGATGATGCCGAGATGGCAAGACGACTGAACCAAGAAGCAGCCAAAGCTGTGAAGTACGGAAGAACAACAGAAGAAGAAGCTTGGAAAATGGTAACGCTTAACCCTGCTAAACTTTTACACATTGACCACCTAGTAGGAAGCATTAAAGTTGATAAAGATGCCGATCTTGTACTATGGTCGGACAACCCTTTATCGGTATATGCAAAAGTAGAACAAACTTATGTGGACGGTCGTTGTTATTTCAGTCAAGAAAAGGACCAAGAGTTGCGTGTTCGAAACCAAGCTGAACGCCAACGCTTAATCCAAAAAATGCTCAGCGAAAAAGATGCTGGCAAACCCACCCAAAAAGTAAAACCTGAACACCACATCCTGTATCACTGCGATACTATGGACGAGAACGGACACAGTCATGTACAGGGTTGCTCACACTAAAAAGAAAAAGAAATGAGATTTTTAATAGCTACATTTTGTTTATTTGGCGCACTGAATAGTTTGGCGCAAAACACCCTCTTTTTAGGAGGAACAGCACACATTGGTGATGGAAGCAAAATAGAGACTTCTGCCATTGCAATTAAAGATGGAAAATTTGAAATGGTGGCTGATGCAAGAGTCATTCGTATTGACCCTTCGGCTTACGATACTATTATTCATGTTTACGACCAACATGTATATCCTGGTTTTATCGCTACCAACACTACTTTAGGAATTACCGAAATTAGTGCCGTACGTGCCACCAATGATTACCAAGAAACAGGCGCATTTAAACCGCATGTGCGCTCTTTAATTGCTTTCAATGCAGAGAGCAAAATCATCCCAACCATTAGAAGTAATGGAGTTTTAATGGCGCAAGTAGCTCCTAAAGGAGGGCGTATTACAGGAACTTCTTCCGTGATGAAATTAGATGGATGGAACTGGGAAGATGCCGCTCAAAAAGTAGATGATGGTATTCATCTGAACTGGCCTTCTTACTTTATACAACACGGTTGGTGGGCAGAGCCAGGTGATATTGAAAAAACAGATCGGTACACGGAGCAAACCGATGCTATACACAACTATTTTCAAAAGGCATTGGCTTATCATCAGTCTTCCGAAAAAGTAATAGACTTAGAACTCTCCTCTATGAGTGGTTTGTTTGACGGATCCAAGCAATTGTATGTACACGCTAATCTTGTAAGAGAAATGACAGACGTTATGTTGTTTGCTGCAAAATATGGATTGAAAAACATGGTGATTGTAGGGGGTAAAGAAGCACATCTTGTAGCAGATTTATTGGTAAAACACGAAACCCCTGTTATTTTAGATCGTATTCACCGCTTACCAAATACTTCCGATGCAGATGTAGATATGCCTTATAAGCAGGCGGGTCTTTTACATGCCGCAGGTGTAAGCATTAGTTTCTGTTACCAAGGAGATATGGAAGCTATGGGGCAAAGAAATTTACCTTTCTCAGCAGGCACTGCAGTAGCTTACGGTCTTCCTTACGAACAAGCAATTGCCGCACTGACTCTAAATACGGCAAAAATGCTTGGTATTGAACAAGAAACTGGCTCTCTAGAAGTCGGAAAAGAAGCTACTTTTTTCATCTCTAAGGGAGATGCTTTGGATATGAGAGGTAATGATGTACAGTTTGCTTTTATACAAGGACAAGCTGTTGATTTGGACAACCATCAAAAAGCATTGGACAGAAAGTACCGAAAGAAGTTCGGAATAGCAATTAAACAGTAATTTTATCTATTAACAAAGTGAAAAAAATAATTCTTTTAGCACTGCTCCCTTTATTTTCTCTTGGGCAGCAGCATGAAATCATAAAGCAAGATGGAGACACCCAAAACGGGAAAGGGGAAATAATTATTTTGTTTGAGGATGGTACTGAACAATCTATGATAGGAACTTTCCAAAACGGACAACTTGAAGGACAAGATGGAGAAATAAAAGTAACCAATCAAGAATTTACTCGAGTTTATATAGGGCTTTTTAAACAGGGAGATTTAATTAAAGGTAAGATAGAATATCAAGAAGGTAAATATCGTAAAATTTCATCTGGTTTTTTTAAAAACAATAAATTACACGGGCCTACTTGTAAAGTAGAAATAAATTTTAAAGATGGTGATATTCAAATTGAAGAGGGCCGATTCATCAACGGAAGCCTTATTGATGGATCACATCTTTATAAATGGGCAAATGGTAAGCAACAGATTTGCCAATACAATGATGGAGAAGAAATTGATTGTATAAGAAACGATCGTAATCATTACAATGCCAATGATGTTATTGGCGGCTCTTCATCTAAGATTATGTTGCAAACATTAAATGATCAAGCATTTATTGAAAATTGGTTTTGGTAATACAAAAACCAATATTAAATGGGATACGGGGGCTTTTGGGCTTGCCTTAAGTAACCACGACTTTAAAAAACTTATAGAATCAGGTGTTGAGTTTATGGATCTGAATTTAAAAACGGTGAGTTATGGTGTTGCTAATATTCCATTAGAAGGTCAAACATTAATTATAAATAACTTAAAAATTGGTGAATATATTCTGAACAATGTGGTATGTAATTACTACCCCAATTTTGAGAGATCATTAATTGGCATGAATTTTTTTGATAAATTTAGTAATGTCAAATGGGATAAAAAAAATGAATTTTTAATCTTATATAAATAATCATGAAACATTTATTTACCCTTCTATTTGTTTGAAACTGGCCTATACAATTAACCTACATTGAAGATCTTGAACAACCAAAATCATACAATATAACTATAGGATTGCGGCAACCAAATTCAAAGAGATTAGAGACAGGTGCAACAGTGTCTTCAAGTTTTACAAAAACCATTTTTTACAATTTTAGCGTAATGATGATTTATCAAAATTGTCAAAACTAACATATGTTTTCCCTAACGATTCGTTTGTAAAAGGAAAATCGATTAACGATTATTTAGTTGAGTAAGTAGTTGGCTAATAACCCGCTTTATCACGCACTCTTTGTAGTACCGTTTGTGCAATAGCACGCGCCTTGTCTGCTCCTTTTTGCAGTTCTTTTTCTATCTCCTCTTTGTTTTCTATGAGGTAATTGAAACGCTCACGCTGTGCGGCAAACTTTTCTAAAATTAGTTCATACAAGGCTTGTTTGGCATGGCCGTAACCAAAGTTTCCTCCTTTATATTGTGCACGCAATGCTGTAGTTTGCTCTTCTGTACCTAAAAGTTTGTACAGCTTAAACACATTGCATATGTCCGCATCTTTTGGCTCTTCTAGCGGGGTGCTGTCCGTTACAATACCCATGACTTGTTTGCGTAGTTTTTTCTCTGGCAAAAAGATGTCAATAAAGTTGTTGTAACTCTTACTCATCTTTTGTCCGTCCGTTCCAGGAATAATCATTACACGCTCATCAATCTTAGCTTCTGGCAATACCAAAGTACTTCCATAGAAATGGTTGAAAGAGCCTGCAATATCACGCGTTATTTCTAAGTGCTGCTGCTGATCTTTTCCAACCGGTACAATTTCTGCATCATACAACAAGATATCGGCAGCCATCAGTACTGGGTAGGTAAATAAACCTGCATTAACATCTGATAAACGGTCTTCTTTGTCTTTAAACGAATGCGCATTACCCAACATTGGATAAGGAGTAAAACAATTCAAATACCAAGTCAACTCACACACTTCCGTAACATCCGATTGTCGATAAAAAATATTGTTCTCTGTATCAAAGCCGAAAGCCAACCAAGTAGCGGCAGTAGCATAAGTATTGTTGCGCAAAGTTTCTGCATCACGGATAGTCGTTAAGGAGTGTAAATCTGCAATGAAAAACAAGCTCTCATTAGCTGGATTTTTTGAAAGTTCAATTGCCGGAACAATGGCTCCTAAAATGTTTCCTAAATGGGGCACTCCTGTGCTTTGTATACCTGTCAATACTCTTGCCATACTGCTAAAATTGATTGGTAAAAATAAGAATTACCAAATTATATAGCACCCAATTCTTTTACCTATTTTTGGCTTGCATGAGAGTTATCAAAGGTGTCTTTAGTTTGCTATGGCGATCTTGGTTTTTATTAACCTATGCCGTTCCTTTCGTGCTACTGATGCCTATTACAATTTTCTTTACACTAAGCCAGAAATTTTACCCAGTACTTTATTGGATTTTACATCGATTAGCATGGTTTATACTTTATGCTAGCGGCATCTTCCCAAAAATTAAAAGAGAAGGGAGCTTAGACTCAAATAAACAATACATTTTTTGTTCCAATCATCCATCTACACTAGATATTGTGCTGATGTTTGCCTTGAGCAAAAAACCAATTTCCTTTATTGGTAAAGCATCTTTGGGAAAAATTCCTGTCTTTGGATACTACTATAAATCCTTTAATGTTTTGGTAGACAGAAGCAAATTGCGAAACTCTTATGTAGCCTATCAAAAGGCAGGAGAAAAATTGAAGGACGGACAAAACATGGTTATCTATCCAGAAGGAGGTATCCCAAAAGAAGATATTCGCCTCTTTCGTTTTAAAAATGGACCTTTCCGATTAGCGTTAGAAGAACAAGTTTCAATCATTCCTATTACTTTTGCAGACAATAAACGTTTATTTCCAATGGATTATCTTCGTGGAAAACCGGGCATTGCTCGCATCACCATTCATGAAGAAATGAGTACAAAAGGAATGAATGAAAAAAATATTGAGGAACTCAAAACCCAAGTGTTTAACATTATAGAATCTGAACTGATTCGTTACGAGAATGAAAGTAGATAAAACCCTTGTTGACAAAGTAGCCAATCTTGCTAAGTTAGAGTTTGATGAAGTGGCTAAAGAAAAGATGGTGTCCGATATGGATAAAATCATCACCTTTATTGATAAATTAGAAGAGTTGGACACCCAAGACGTTGCTCCACTGGTGTATATGAGCGAAGAAACCAATGTGCTGAGAGCGGATGTAGTGGGCGAACATAGTGCTAAAGAAGCTGCTTTAAAAAATGCTCCTCAAAAAGATTCGGACTACTTTAAAGTGCCGAAAGTATTAAAGAAATAACCAAACTATTTGTATCATGAAAGCAATTAAAGTTTTAATTGTTATTATAGCAATATTCTGTTGTGTTGCTTATTTATTACCTAAAGAATTTGAGGTTAACCGAACCATAGAAATAAACGCTCCAATGGAATCTATTTACGAACAAGCAAGCGTTTTAAGTAATTGGGCTAATTGGTCTGCTTGGCACGAAATGGATCCTGAAGCAGATTACACTTACTCTAGTCCTAACGCTGGGGTTGGCGCTTATTACTCTTGGGATGGAAACCCTGATTTGGTAGGGCAAGGAAAACTAACTATTCTTGAAGCAGATGGTAGCAGTAGCTTAAAAACGGAAGTTATTTTCTTAAAAGACGGAGAAGAAAACGGCCGCGGTAATGGCGTATGGGCATTATCGGAAACAAATGGCGTAACGCTTGTAGTTTGGTCATTCTTGGGCGATATGGGCTATAACCCTATCGCTAGATGGATGGGATTATTGATGGACGGTATTTTAGGTCCTCAACTAGAATCGGGACTTAATAATATGAAGGAATACCTAGAAAATATTCCTGCAGAAGAGGTGGTTGAAGAACTCCATATTAACTCTGTAATTTTAGAGTAACCATTCTAAACAAAGTATAAAAAAGCCCGCATAAAATGGGCTTTTCTAATTCTTGTTATTATTAGCTCTTAACAAAACCTGTCAAAAGCATCCATTAGGTTGTCTGCAATCATTTGTGCAGGGCGACCCTCAATGTGGTGTCTTTCGATAAAGTGTGCTACTTCACCGTCCTTAAACAAAACAATAGATGGAGATGATGGAGGGTAAGGTAAAGCGTACTCTCTTACCTTAGCTACTGCGTCTTTATCTTGACCTGCAAAAACGGTTGTTAATTTATTCGGCAACTTACTGTGTTGCGCAGCTGCTTTGGCTGCTGGGCGTGCATTTCCTGCAGCACATCCACAAACAGAGTTGATCATTACCATAACTGTTCCTTCACCTTTTCCTAATATTTCATCTACCTCTTCTGCTGTACGCATTTCTTCAAAACCTGCGTCGGTTAAATCCGCTCGCATAGGGGTACATAATTCTTCTGGATACATAATGTGTTTATTTTGTTTGCAAAATTACTTCAGTTCGCGCTTACTAGCAAAAAAATCGGTCATCAATTGTTCACATTCTTCAGCCATGACTCCTTTTACACATGCTGTTTTAGGATGTAGCACATTGCCAGCCTTATTTTGATAACCTCTTTTCGGATCTGAAGTGCCAAACACCACTTTTTTAAGTTGTGCCCAATAGCTTGCTCCTGCACACATCACACAAGGCTCTAGCGTAACATAAAGCGTGCATTCGTTCAAATACTTGCTTCCAAGATAATCGGCCGCAGCTGTAAAAGCTTGCATCTCGGCATGTGCTGTTACATCATTTAAGCGCTCCGTAAAATTGTGTGCTCTTGCAATAATTTGGTTATCACAAACGATTACCGCGCCTACTGGAACCTCATCAAATTCAAATGCTTTCTGTGCCTCTTTCAAGGCTTCTTTCATGTAGTATTTATCGGATTTTGGCTGTAAGGACATCTTTCATTCTTTACTTTGCAATACTAACTAAATTGACTTTATCAATGAAAAAATCACTGCTATTATTTAGTCTTTTATTTTTCTCTTTTAGCGGAAAATCACAAACTACGCACAATATTGAAGTGGGCGGAAATATGTAGGTTGCAACGTATTTTAATCCTCAACACATTACTATTCAGCAAGGAGATAATGTAGAATGGAATTGCACACAAGGTCAAAAAAATATTTACAATCAATTAGGTGAGTTATTGATTTCAAGTCAAAAGGAAACAATTGATATTGCTCATTTAAAAACAGACATTTACTTAATACAATTCGAAAGACAAACGCAAAAAATTATCAAACAATAATGGAAAGAGCCTTCGGGCTCTTTTTTTTATACCATTGCTCGAGGGTATTTTGTAATTTCGCAGCTTAATAATTTTCAAGATGTTAAGAACACATAACTGTGGAGTGCTCCGAATGGAGCATGTAGGAGAAGAAGTAACCCTTAGCGGATGGGTACAACGCACACGCGATTTAGGCGGGATGACCTTTGTTGATTTACGAGATCGTTACGGCCTTACCCAATTGGCTTTTAACATGGATACAAATGCCGATTTATGTCAGCAAGCGCGAAAATTAGGGCGTGAATTTGTGATTCAGATTACAGGAAAAGTAATTGACCGTGCTAGCAAAAACAGCAATATGCCTACTGGCGATATAGAGATTGAGGTAGTTAGCTTAAACATCTTAAATGCAGCTAAACTACCTCCATTTACTATTGAAGACGAAACAGATGGCGGGGATGACTTGCGCATGCAATACCGCTACTTAGATATCCGTAGAAATCCGGTGCGTGATAATTTGATGTTGCGCCACCGCATGTCTACTGCAACGAGAAAATATTTGGACAGTCAAGATTTTGTGGAGGTAGAAACACCTTACCTCATCAAATCTACTCCAGAAGGAGCGCGTGACTTTATTGTGCCTTCTCGTATGAATGAAGGGCAATTTTATGCACTACCACAATCGCCACAAACCTTTAAGCAATTGCTGATGGTGGGCGGCATGGACAAGTACTACCAAATTGTAAAATGTTTTCGTGATGAAGACTTGCGTGCCGATAGGCAGCCAGAGTTTACACAGATTGACTGTGAGATGGCCTTTGTAGAGCAAGAAGACATCTTAAACACTTTTGAAGGGCTAACGCGCTACTTATTGAAAGAGCTGAAAGGTGTGGAACTAAAAGATTTTCCACGCATGACTTATGATGATGCCATGCGTCTGTACGGTTCGGACAAACCAGACATCCGTTTTGACATGACTTTTGTGGAGCTCAATGAGGTAACACAGCAAAACAACTTTATAGTGTTTGATAGCGCGGAGTTGGTAGTAGGTATTTGCGCCAAAGGTTGTGCTGACTATACGAGAAAACAATTGGACAAACTCACTGATTTTGTAAAGCGTCCTCAAATTGGTGCTAAAGGATTGGTGTACTGTAAATATAATACTGATGGCACTTTTAAATCGTCTGTAGATAAATTCTTCTCTCAAGAGGATTTAACGAAATGGGCTGAGAAGATGGATGCTGAGCCAGGCGACTTGATGCTGATTATGGCTGGTGAAACAGCCATAGCACGCAAGCAATTAAACGAACTGCGTCTAGAAGTAGCAGAGCAATTGGACTTAAGAAAGCCTGAAAAGTTCGCTCCTTTATGGGTGGTTGATTTCCCATTACTGGAATGGGATGAAGAAACAGAGCGTTACCACGCTATGCATCATCCATTCACTTCACCTAAACCGCAAGATTTAGATAAGTTAGACACAGACCCAGGGGCGGTACGCGCCAATGCCTACGATTTAGTATTGAATGGTAGCGAGATTGGCGGTGGCTCTATCCGTATTCATGATAGAGAATTACAGCATTTGATGTTCCAACACCTTGGCTTTACAGAAGAAGAAGCGCAAGCACAGTTCGGATTCTTGATGAATGCTTTTGAGTATGGTGCTCCACCACACGGTGGTATCGCTTTTGGTTTTGACAGATTGTGCTCTTTGTTTGGTGGACAAGAAAGCATCCGCGATTTTATTGCTTTTCCGAAAAACAACTCGGGTAGAGATGTGATGATTGATGCACCTGCTGTTGTTGACAATGTACAACTAGACGAACTGAATATTCGATTAAAGTAAAAAATAAAGTATAAATAAAAACACTTTTTATAGTGTTCCTCTATTTTCTTGTTCTCTTTCAATCGCTTCAAAAAGCGCTTTGAAATTTCCTTTTCCAAAGGACTGCGCTCCTTTACGCTGAATGATTTCGAAGAACATGGTTGGTCTGTCCAAAACGGGCTTAGTAAACAACTGTAAAAGGTATCCTTCATCATCGCGGTCAATTAAGATTCCGTGTTGCTTCAACACCTCCACATCTTCATCAATTTCTCCTACACGCTTCAATAAATCATCATAGTAGTTTTCTGGCACATATAAAAACTCCACTCCTCTGTCGCGCATTGCAGAAACAGTAGCTACAATATCATCGGTTGCTACAGCGATATGTTGCACGCCCGCTCCATTATAAAACTGAATATACTCTTCAATCTGCGATTTTTTCTTTCCTGCAGCTGGCTCGTTAATAGGAAATTTGATGCGTCCGTTTCCGTTACTCATCACCTTACTCATCAAGGCTGTATAATCTGTAGAAATGTCTTTATCATCGAAAGAAATGATTTGGGCAAAACCCATCACCTTAGCGTAAAACTCACACCACTTGTTCATCTCATTCCAGTCTACATTCCCTACCATGTGATCAATAAACTTCAATCCAACAGGAGCTGGATTGTAATGACTCTCCCACTTTTGGTAGCCTGGTAAAAAAACACCATTATATTCTTTACGCTCTACAAATATGTGCACCGTTTCTCCATAAGTATGAATCCCTGAACGAATCACTTTACCATGGTCATCTTCTTCTACTGTTGGTTCCATGTAAGATTTAGCACCACGCTTAGTTGTTTCTTCCCAAGCTTTTGTAGCGTCCTCTACCCATAACGCTACTACTTTTACAGCATCACCATGCTCGTTAATGTGTTCGTTAAGCACTCCATCTTTCTCAAGTGGTGTTGTTAAAACCAAACGAATCTTGTCTTGTTTTAACACATAAGAAACACGGTCTTCCACACCTGTTTCTAATCCAGCATAAGCCTCACTTTGAAAACCAAAAGCGGTTTTATAAAAGTGTGCCGATTGCTTAGCATTTCCTACATACAACTCTACATAATCCGTTCCCAATAAAGGTAAAAAATCTTCTGCCTCATCAAACAACTTCCTCAAGCTATACTCTGTATTTTGTAGGTCTTTTAAGTTTTTTATTTCTGCTCCCATTATTTATTTATTCTACCCAAGAAGTGTGATACCCTCCTGCGTCAATCGCTAATGCTTCTTTCGTTAACTTCAATGGCTTAAATGTATCTACCATTACAGCCAATTCCTCTGTCACCTTTTCGCCTATACTGCGCTCCATGGCTCCCGGATGTGGTCCATGCGGAATCCCTGCTGGATGTAAAGTAATCATCCCTTGCTCAATATGGTTTCGACTCATGAAGTCGCCATCTACATAATACAATACCTCATCCGAATCTATGTTAGAATGATTGTATGGTGCCGGTATTGCTTCAGGATGATAATCGTATAATCGAGGGCAGAAAGAACAAACCACAAAACCTGCCGCTTCAAATGTTTGATGTACTGGAGGCGGTTGATGTACACGACCTGTAATTGGCTCAAAATCATGTATAGAAAAAGCGTATGGATAATTGTATCCATCCCAACCTACTACTCCAAAAGGATGTGCTCCATAAATATACTGATGCAACATTCCTTCTTTCTTCACCTTGATTAAGAAATCACCTGTTTCGTTATGTGTTTCTAAGTTTGTTGGCCTTCTTAAATCGCGTTCGCAAAATGGAGAATGCTCTAAAAGTTGTCCAAACCAATTACGATAACGCTTAGGGGTATACATTGGCGAGCTTGACTCTACAATAAATAATCTATTGTTTTCATCATTGAATTCTATCTGATAGATCATTCCTCTTGGAATCATTAAGTAATCGCCATATCCAAATTCGATATTTCCTAAAAGAGTACGTAACTTGCCTGAGCCCTTATGAACAAAAATCAATTCATCACAATCGGTATTTTTATAAAAATACTCGGTAAGGGATTTTTTTGGCGCTGCCAAAACAATGTGGCAATCGTTATTCATAAGCACCGTTACTCTACTTTCTAAAAAGTCATCTTTAGGGGGTAATTTAAACCCATTTAAAGCATATGCTTTCATGTTTTTTTCTACCGCAACTTCAGGTGTTAAATCAATCGAATTTAACACTTCTTTTACCTGTGTTGGTCGATGACAATGGTATAACAAAGAGGACATCCCATCAAAACCGATTGTTCCGAATAACTCTTCATAGTAATAACTTCCATCTGGTTTCTTAAAAACCGTATGGCGTTTGCGCGGTATGTTTCCTAATTGATGATAAAACGGCATAGTTTAGTTTTTTACAAATCTACGAATTGTCTGTATCTTTAAAAGCATTGCGCAAATCTACCTTTTGGTGACTGTGAAAACGCTTTTTATTTTCTATTCCTTGACGCAACTTTTTTTGTTCTTCTTCTGGAAGTTTTATCACCTCTAAGCACTCAGGGGTGCAGCATCTTTGATGTGCTTCTTGACATGCTTCACACTGAATAAATAGTAAGTTGCAATTTACATTTTTACAATTTACATGTGTATCGGATAATGCTCCACATTGATGACAAGCACTGATAACTTCAGTAGAAATGCGTTCTGCCAATCGCTCGTCAAACACAAAGTTTTTACCTTTGAACTTATTCGTCAACTGTTTATTATCCTCTAATTGCCTAGCGTAGTCGATAATGCCTCCATGTAATTGATTTACATCTTCAAAGCCGTGATGCTTTAAATAAGCTGAAGTTTTTTCGCAACGGATTCCTCCGGTACAGTACAGCAATACTTTTTCTCCTTCTTTGCCTTCTAGCATCTCTTTTACCTCTGGCAATTCATCCTTAAAAGTTTCAGACTGCGGACAAATAGCTCCCTCAAAATGACCAATTTCACTTTCGTAATGGTTACGCATATCCACAATAACAGCGCCTTCCTCCATTGCTTTATTCCATTCTTCTGCTGACAGGTGTTTTCCTACATTGGTTACATCGTATTCATTAATCGGAAGCCCATCTGCTACAATCTGCTCTCGTACTTTTATCGTAAGCTTGAAAAATGATTTTCCATCATCTTCTATGGCAATTTTGAAAGGAATATTTGCAAACTCTTTTCGGCTATGAACCTTCGCTGTAAACTTTTCCAACAAATGTTCTGGAACACTCAGCTGCGCATTAATTCCCTCATGTGCCACATAAATTCTACCAAAAACCTGCAATTTTTTCCACTCTTGAAAAAGCACATCACGCAAATCAGAAGGATCTTCTATCATCACATAACGATAAAAGGAAACGGTAACACGCTTAAAATCTTCAGCATACAATCGTTTCAAAGCATCTTCCTTGCTCAACATATTCAGCAAATGTTTCTTACTTGCATTTGGATCCATCGAAAGATAAATTTGGGATTACAAAGTTACAAAAATGAATGTGTTTTCTTGAAGAAAATTGCTACCCTTTTATCCTGCTGAAATGTTATATTTGTTCGATATTATTGGAAAATGAAGGATACGATTTTAGTGATAGGGTCTTCGGGACAAATTGGCACCGAATTGGTAATGAAACTGCGCGAGATGTATGGAAACAATCATTTAGTAGCATCTGACATTCGCCCTTCTTCATTGGAAGTGATGCAAAGCGGACCATTTGAAGAGCTAGACATCATGAATGAGGCGCGCCTTCACGAAATCGTGAAAAAACACAATGTCACCCAAGTGTATCTTTTAGCTGCTCTGCTTTCTGCCACTGCAGAAAAAAATATTGAATTGGGCTGGAATTTAAACATGCGCTCTTTATCACATATACTCGATTTAGGTCGAGAAAAGATAATTAAAAAAATCTACTGGCCAAGCTCTATCGCAGTGTTTGGCCCTACTACTCCACAGCTTATGACTCCGCAATACACCATTATGGAGCCTAACACGGTGTACGGAATTAGCAAACAAGCTGGTGAGCGTTGGTGCGAATACTACTTCAATAAATTTGGTGTAGATGTGCGTAGCATTCGTTATCCTGGATTGGTCGGCTGGAAGGCTTCTCCCGGAGGAGGAACAACTGATTACGCAGTGCACATTTTTCACGAGGCGCTGAAACATGGAAAGTATGAAAGTTTTTTAAACGCTAATACTACTCTTCCCATGATGTATATGCCAGACGCTATTCGCGCTACTATAGAATTGATGGAAGCTCCTGCAGAACAAGTGAAAATTCGTTCTTCTTACAATGTGAGTGGCGTGAGTTTTAAACCAGAAGAAATAGCTGCAGAAATTCAAAGACATCTTCCAGCTTTTGAAATGAGCTACCAAGAAGATTATCGACAAGCCATTGCCAATAGTTGGCCAAAAAGCATTGACGATTCTAATGCTCAAGAACATTGGGGGTGGAAAGCTGAGTATGATTTGTCAAAAATGACAGATGATATGATTAGTAATTTGAAAGAAAAATACTAGATAACCGCAAAATAAGATGAGCTTACAGATTTACAATACATTAAGCAGAAAGAAAGAAGTGTTTAAACCTTTACACCCAACACATGTTGGAATGTATGTTTGCGGTCCCACCGTTTACGGAGACCCTCATTTAGGACATGCTCGTCCTGCCATTACTTTCGACATCGTTTTTAGATATTTACAACACCTTGGTTTTAAAGTGCGATATGTGCGCAACATCACAGATGCTGGACACCTAGAAAATGATGCTGAAGTAGGCGAAGATAAAATTGCTAAAAAGGCGCGCTTAGAGCAGTTAGAACCGATGGAAGTAGTGCAGTATTACACGCTACGTTATCATCAAGCCATTGAAGCATTGAATTGCCTTTCTCCAAACATTGAGCCGAGAGCTACTGGCCACATCATTGAACAAATTGAGATGGTAAAACAAATCCTTGAAAACGAATTAGCGTATGAAACAAATGGTTCTGTGTATTTAGATGTAAATAAGTACAATGAAAAATACCCTTACGGGAAACTTTCTGGAAGGAATTTAGAGGATACATTAGAAAACACTCGCTCCCTAGATGGACAAGACGAGAAGAAAAGTCCTGTTGATTTTGCTATTTGGAAAAAAGCAGCTCCCGAGCACATCATGCGTTGGCCATCTCCATGGGGAGAAGGTTTTCCTGGATGGCACTTAGAGTGTTCTGCTATGAGTAGCAAGTACCTAGGGGACACTTTTGACATCCATGGAGGCGGAATGGACTTAGTGTTTCCTCATCATGAGGCAGAAATTGCTCAATCGAATGCATGTAATGATTGCGATCCCGCTAAATTTTGGATGCATAATAACATGATTACCATCAACGGAAAAAAGATGGGTAAGTCTTTAGGAAACGCTGTAAACCTAGAGCAATTTTTCACAGGTAATCACGACTTATTAGAGCGCGCATTTGCCCCTATGACTATTCGTTTTTTCATCTTACAGGCTCACTATAGAAGCACGGTCGATTTCTCAAATGAGGCCTTACAGGCAGCAGAAAAAGGCATGGCGAAACTGATGAATGCGTATGAAACACTTGAAGGAATAACTGTAAGTGATAGCTCTACATATGATTTAGCTGAGTTGAAAGACAAATGCTATGCAGCAATGAATGATGACTTCAATACACCAATTTTAATATCGCATTTGTTTGATGGTGTGCGCATCATAAACTCTGTTAAAGATGGCACTGAGCAGTTAAGCGCAAATGATCTTGATGATTTGAAACAATTATTCCAAACATTTGTAATAGATATTTTGGGATTAAAACCAAATAAAGAAGAAGCTGGAAACGACCTTACTAATGAATTGATGGATATTGTTTTACAGCTACGCTCCAAGGCCAAAGAAAATAAAGATTGGGATTCTGCCGATTTGATTCGTGAGGAACTGAACAAACTCAATATACAAGTAAAAGATGGTAAAGAAGGCTCTTCTTGGCAATTGAAAAATTAAACATATGAAAAAATATTTTTACATACTTATTATTGCTTTTCTTGTAGCATGTTTTAGTGAAAATCCTAAACAACAAAAACAAGCAGAGAAACCAAAAGTAGAAGTCCCTACTTTTAATTCCGACAGCGCTTAT
This sequence comes from Flavobacteriales bacterium, assembly GCA_002715345.1. GTDB lineage: Bacteria > Bacteroidota > Bacteroidia > Flavobacteriales > UBA7312 > UBA7312. The sequence continues at coordinate 25,355 of PAYR01000031.1, forward strand.
CATTACATTCAAACTCAAGTAGATTTTGGCCCACGCTACATCAGTAGTAAGGGATGGGAATCATGTGGAGATTACCTTTTTAATGAGCTTAAAAAGCATACTCCTTATGTGCAAGAACAAAACACATCCTTTACTACTTATGATGGAAAAAATCATCAGCTAAGAAACATTATTGCTGAGTTTAGCCCAGAAAAGAATAATCGAATTTTACTGTGTGCACATTGGGATACACGCCATGTAGCAGACCACGATACCGTAAATACCGATAAGCCTATTTTGGGAGCAAATGATGGCGGTAGTGGAGTAGGAGTTCTTTTAGAAGTAGCGCGTCAGTTAGCTTTACAAAACAGCAATATTGGTGTAGATATAATACTTTTTGATGCCGAAGATTATGGGCAACCAGAAAGTTCACTAAGTGCTCCTCAACAACACACTTGGTGTATTGGATCACAGTATTGGGGCAATAATCCACACAAGCTAAACTATTATGCTAGATACGGAATTTTACTAGATATGGTTGGAGGTCCAAACGCAGTTTTTAAACATGATGCTGTATCCAAACATTTTGCTCCAAACATCCTGAAAAAGGTTTGGGGAATTGCCAACAATTTGGGCTATGGACAATTTTTTCAATACCAACTAACACCACAAATTATTGACGACCACTATTACATCAATAACCTGGCTCACATCCCAACCATCGATATCATAGAACATGATAATCAAACTTTAAGCGGATTTAATAAACATTGGCACACCCATGGAGACAACATGGATAATATTAGTAAAGAAACGCTTCAAGCTGTAGGACAGACTATTTTAGAAGTTGTATATAATGAATAGTAATTCAATTAGAACATGAATAAGTTTAAAAATATTTTGTATAACTTTGTTGTTAATAAATTATACATATTAGAATTATGGAGATTTTAATTTTTTTTATTGCACACTGGTATTTATCCCTGTTTGCTCAGTCTTTTTTTCACCATAGATATTCAGCACACCAAATGTTTACGATGAATAAATTCACTGAAAAAATATTTTTTGTTTTTTCTTTTATTGTTCAAGGTTCTTCATATATGAGTCCAAAAGTATATGGGGCAATGCATAGAATGCATCATGCACATGCAGATACAGAAAAAGATCCGCACTCACCTAAATACTCCAATAATGTCATTAAACTAATGGTAAAAACATACCATCAGTTTAGAGGTGTACAAAACAAAACAATCGAATTAAAAGACGCATTTTATAAAAATCTTCCTGATTGGAAATGGTTTGACAATATGGCAGGCTCATTCATAGTTAAACTATTGTGGGCCTTTGCATATATACTTTTCTACGTTAAATTCGCTACTGCATGGTGGATGTTCTTACTAATCCCAGTTCATATTTTGATGGGGCCAGTACACGGCACTATTGTTAACTGGTTTGCGCACAAAATTGGGTATACCAATCATGATTTAGATAACACTTCTAAAAACTTAATGCCATTTGACCCTTTCATGCTAGGAGAAGGTTATCACAATAATCATCACGCTCATGGAGGAAGAGCTAATTTTGCTGAGAAATGGTATGAAATTGACCCTATCTATCCAATTATTCGATTGTTTGATTGGATTGGTATTATTAAGCTGAACCAAGTAGCGCTGAAGAGTTAATTTTATCATTTTTTTCCGAAATTGCACTCTAATTACTGATTTAGCATGTTATATATGCGATGCTTTTTATTTTCTGTTGGATTTTACTTTTTTATTGGCAATGTGTTGGCTCAACAACAAATTTCTAAAACAATGATTTTTGATGATGATCAGAGAGAATATATTGTATACATCCCACAGGGTTGTAATGGAAATGAAGCTTGCCCTTTGTTATTTAACTTTCATGGTGGCAGTGGTTATGCAAATGATTTTATTCAAACAAATGACATGAGACCAATTGCAGATACCGCAAATTTTATTGCAGTGTATCCGCAAGGGGCTATAGATCCTGAAGGTGGTACTACTTCATGGATACATAAAGCACCAACAGATCATGATGATATATTTTTTATTGAAGCAATTATTGATACGCTTAGCACTCAATATTTAATAGATAGTGATAGAATATATGCCTGTGGCTATTCAGAAGGTGCAATTCTTTCTTATGAGTTAGGATGTCGATTAAATAGTAAAATTGCTGCTTTTGCTGCAGTTTCAGGAAGTATGTTGGATGACTATTATAGAAATGATATTTATGACTGGGGCACGTGCGAACCAATCCATCCAACTGCTATGATGCTTATTCCTGGTACTATTGACGAAAATCCACATTCTACCTATGAAGGTCTGTCTTATGGTGATATACCTCTTTACATGTCTGTTGAAGAAATAACCACCTTTTGGTCAAACTACAATAGCACTGACTTAGAACCTATTACAACTATTGTTGAAAATATCTCTCCTAATGATGGAAGTACAGTAGAAAGAAAAAGATGGTCAAATGGAGATAATTGCACCTCTATTCAAGAACTAAAGGTTATTGGAGGCGATCATGATTGGCCGGGTTCTTTTGGAAATATGGATATCGATGCTACTACAGAGATTTGGAATTTTGTTTCCAAATACAACTCAAATGGGTTGATTGATTGCCACAATACTGATGTAAAAGAAACCGACGCTAACCTTCGTGTATTTCCGAATCCTGTAACAAACTTTTTAACTATTAAATCTGAAATCTCAAACCATCAAACATATAGTATATACTCTATATTAGGCAAAAAGCTTTTAGCCGGAACAATTTCAGAAGACGAAACTATAAACACCTCTACACTACCAAGTGATATTTATATTCTAAAAATTGGAACGAAAAACATTAAATTTTTAAAGCTCTAGATACAAAATGTCAGAAAAAATGAATGAGGATTAATCATCACAACCCTCTGGCGAAAGAATCAGTGTATATACTTCAAAACAATCTTCTTTTTTGGCAGCAGTGATTATAACTTGCAACGGTAAGCCTATTTGCGGCACCAGAGCAGCATAATAATCTTCCATCCCCCACACATCTTCTCCAACAAACTTAACTTTAGTCATGGTTTGGCCTTCAAAATAGTGTTGTCCGTCTTGCATAGTCCACCACCCTTCTAAAGTGTCTAATTGTGTTTGTCCTTTTGCTGCAAAACAAAAGGATATAAACGCTATGAAAAAGCCTAATCGCATGCCTCAAAAATAGCCATATATCTTGTATCTTGCACAGAAATCATCATTTCATGTCGAACATCAAGAAACTCTTTTTAATAGATGCTTTTGCGATTATTTATCGCGCTTA
>PAYR01000032.1 GCA_002715345.1 Flavobacteriales bacterium
TTTGTTGGTTCGTAGTCGCTTAAAGAATTTGTCACCACTTCAATTAAACTGTTTAACTCAGAAAGAATCCAACGATCAATTTCTGGCCTTTGGTTCAGTGGGATATCTTCTTCTTCATAAGCAAACCCATCGATATTCGCATATAGTGCAAAAAATGCGTAGGTGTTGTAAAGCGTGCCAAAGAATTTTTTACGCACCTCATCAATTCCTTCTAAATCGAACTTGAGATTATCCCATGGCTGTGCATTAGAAATCATGTACCAACGCATAGCGTCCGGTCCGTATTTATCTAAGGTGGTGAACGGGTCAATAGCGTTTCCTAATCGTTTCGACATTTTGTTACCATTCTTGTCTAACACTAGTCCGTTTGAGACAACATTTTTAAAGGCAACACTATCAAATAATATGGAAGCGATAGCATGTAGTGTAAAAAACCACCCTCTTGTTTGATCTACTCCTTCCGCTATAAAATCGGCTGGATAACAAGTTTCAAATAACTCTTTGTTTTCGAACGGATAATGCAGTTGTGCGTAAGGCATAGAGCCTGAATCAAACCATACATCGATTAAGTCGCTTTCGCGCTTCATAGCCTTTCCTGAATCAGAAACCAACACGATATCATCCACATACGGGCGATGCAAATCGAATGTGTTATAATTTTCAGCAGTCATATCTCCCGGCACAAAATCAGATAACGGACTGCTACTCATCAGTCCTGCAGAAACTGCTTTGTCAATCTCATTTTTCAACTGCTCTACAGAACCTATACAGATTTGCTCATTGTAGTCTTCTGTAGCCCAAATAGGAAGCGGTATGCCCCAAAAACGAGAACGGGAAAGGTTCCAGTCCACCAAGTTTTCTAGCCAATTTCCAAAACGCCCCTCTCCAGTAGAAGCCGGCTTCCAATTGATTGTTTTATTCAACTCTACCATGTGCTCTTTTGCCGCGGTAGTCTTTACAAACCAACTTTCTAATGGGTAGTAAAGAATGGGTTTATCAGTTCTCCAGCAATGTGGGTAAGAGTGTTCGTATTTCTCTGCTTTGAAACAAAGGTTGCTTTTTTTCAGCTTAATAACGATTTGTACATCTACAGGCAGTTCTGGCTTTTCATCTCCTTCTGTATAGTATTCATCTTTCACATACATGCCAGCAAAATCGCTAACAGCATCTACAAATCTTCCCTGTGTGTCTACTAAAGTCAAAGAGCCAATTCCGTTCTGCTTAGCTACCCTGTTGTCGTCTGCACCAAAACTTGGAGCTAAATGTACAATACCTGTTCCGTCTTCAGTGGTAACAAAGTCACCAATTAACACACGGAAAGCATCACCATCTTCAGGTTTTGCATATGGTAGCAGCTGTTCGTAGCAAACTCCTTCTAGCTCACTTCCTTTGAAGCTTCCAATAACTTCAAATGGGATATTTTTATCTCCAGCCACATAGTCAGCTAATGTTAAATCAGCATTTTTTTCAGGGAAAAACTTAGCAAACAAATCTTTTGCTAAAACGACTGTAATCGGTTGATGCGTATATTGGTTAAAGGTTTTAACTTTCACATATACTATTTTTTTTCCAACCGCCAAAGCAGTGTTTGAAGGCAGTGTCCAAGGCGTGGTGGTCCAAGCAAGGAAGAATAAATCTCCATGAAGATTTTCGAAAAGAACATCAGACTTCTCATTCTTTACCACTTTGAATTGAGCTACAGCAGTTAAATCTTTTACATCTCGGTAACAACCAGGCTGGTTCAGCTCGTGAGAACTTAATCCTGTCCCTGCTTTTGGTGAGTATGGTTGGATGGTATGCCCCTTGTAGAGCATGCCTTTTTCTTTCATTTGACTGAGCAACCACCAAACGCTTTCAATGTATTTGTTATCGTAGGTAACATAGGGGTCGTTCATATCTACCCAGTACCCCATTTGGTCCGTTAAGTTTTCCCAAACGCCTTTGAATTTCATGACACTTTCACGACACTTCTGATTGTACTCAGCAATAGAAATGTTTTTACCAATATCTTCTTTGGTGATACCTAGTTCTTTCTCAACACCTAGCTCTACAGGTAGCCCGTGTGTGTCCCAACCCGCCTTTCGATGTACTTGGAATCCTTGTAAGGTTTTGAAGCGACAAAATATATCTTTGATGGTACGCCCCATAACATGGTGAATGCCTGGCATACCATTTGCTGAAGGAGGCCCTTCATAAAAGTTAAAAGACGGCTTTCCTTCTCTTGTGGACAGACTCTTTTCAAAAGTCCTTTTAGATTTCCAATCTTCCAATATTTCTTGACCAATTTGAGCCAAGTTAAGCTGTTTGTATTCTGGATATTTGCTCATTAAATGGTAGCGATAACTTTAAGTTCGATAGCAATAGGGGTGGGTAAGCTTTTAATTTCTAACGTAGTTCTACAAGGCTGATTTTCTGCAAAATATTCAGCATAGATACGATTATAAGTCTTGAAATCGTCTTTCATGTTGGTTAGGAAAACAGTTACATCAACAACCTTATCCCAAGATGACCCTGATTCTTCTATAATTGTGCGTACATTATTAAAAACTGAATGACACTGCTCTGCTATATCGTAAGAAAGAATATTTCCTTGATCATCTAATTCTACTCCAGGAATCTTTTTGGTTCCTCTTTCTCTTGGTCCCACTCCAGATAAAAATAACAGATTTCCTACTTGGCGTGCATGTGGGTAAAGCCCTACTGGCTCAGGCGCTTTGCTCGATTCAATCTTTTTACTACTCATAACCCCTTGATATTAAGAGGGCAAAAGTAAGGATTGATTACTAGATAAGCAATGGATAAGAGATAATTTGCTGTAATACCGAACGAGCACTACTTGATAATAACTCTTTTTTGAACACTACCACCATTGTATAAATCAAAGACAGGACTTTTTTAACAGCTTTCAACTGAGTCTAATCTTGAATTTAAAACCAATCTAAAGGGTTAAAACCCTATTTTTGCACGCATGAAGAATATTATTGTTTGGATATTTATTGCCCTTCCTATTTGTTTGTCTGCTCAAAGACCTAATATGGGTGGTGGAGATTTTAGAATGGGAAATGCCTCACAACACATTGGTGTTATTTCTGGAAAATTAGTAGATACTGAAGACGGCTCTTCTCTTTCTTTTGCGAATGTTCGTTTGTTTCGATTCAACGATATTTTGTTAGAAGGCACCATTACCGATGAGGGAGGAAATTTTGAATTTAGTAAACTAGCTTTAGCAAACGGCTATCTGCTCATCAACTATATGGGTTATGAGGAAACCCGTGTGGATGTTAGTTTGAACAAAAACAAGAAAGTAGAATACTTAGGTAAAATAAAGGTAGTTCGTTCAGCAGTTAACTTGCAGGAAGTTTCAATTGATGAAGAAAAACCGATATATGAAGCCAAGATGGAGAAAATCGTTTATAATGCAGAAAACGACCTTAACGAATCTTTAGATGACGCTACGGATGTACTGCGTAAAACGCCGCTACTTTCTGTAGACATGGATGGTAAAGTGAGTTTGAGAGGTTCTCAAAATGTGAAGTTTTTAGTGAACGGAAAGGAGTCTACTTTTTTCAGCGGGTCTGTATCTGATGCACTTAAAATGATTCCGGCAGATGAAATTAAAAGCGTAGAAGTGATTACTTCTCCTACTGCAAAATATGAGGGAGAAGGAGATGCAGGAATTATCAACATAATCACTAAAAAAAAGCAGATAGTAGGTTTTAACGCTACCCTAAACGGATCATTAGGAACACGTGTTAATCGCCAATCGTTTAACTTAAATATTGGAAAAGGAAAGTTTGGAATATCTTCTCGAGCAATGATTAGATATGGATGGAAGCTGCCCGGACAAGGCTTTAGCTTCAGAGATGATTATAACGACCAAACTACACTTATACAAATAAATTCTACTAAAGGTCAATGGATAGGTTTTGGAGGAAATACTGAAGTTTATTATGACATCAACCCATACAGCAGCATTGTATCCAATATAAGCTATAAAGGAAACAAACAAACACGAGAAAACTGGTCCCAGGATAGTCTTTATAATGTTGATTTTGATTTGGAGGGAAAAGATGAAATCACAGTATTTATTGATTCATTAAGAGGTTCCGGTATGATTGAAACAAATAGATATACAGATTCAGAGAATTTTAAAAACTCATATGAGTGGACTACAGATTATGTTAAGAAATTTTCAGACCATGAAGATAGAGAACTTAGTATAGCTTTTCAGTTGGGGCTTGATATTCGTGACGACGACACATATGTTTTAACTAATCAATGTAATGACACAGTTTGGAATAGAAATGACGCGAATCCATTAACAAAGGTTATACAGTTAGATTATACTCACCCTATTGAAGATAAGCACACAATTGAAATTGGAGCAAAATACATTGATCGAGACATGATTTCGCAGTACTCAACATGGGATGAAGGGATTTTCACACAACCCTATGAGGAGTTTGATTATAATCAAAAAGTAATAGCTACATATCTCTCTACTAAATGGGAGCTTAATAAAAAATGGGGAATGGTGGCTGGCTTAAGAGCAGAACAAACCCAGGTATCTGGACAGTGGAATAAGCAATTAAATGGAGAATGGGTTCAAAATGAAAAGGACACTTTTCAAAACAATTATTTAACAATTTTACCAAACCTTATACTATCATATAAAATTGATATGATGCAGTCTATAAAATTCAGCTACAGTAAGCGTTTGTCAAGACCAGGAATTTATTATATAAATACAAACTCTGTTTCTAATGACCCTTTTAATATTGAAATTGGGAATCCTTATTTAAAACCGTCTTATTCACACAATTTAGAAGTAGGATATAACAACTTTTCAGGAAAATACAAAGGTAGTTATTACTTGTTTGCTAAACATTCTACAAATTTAATTGAACCAATCGAAACAGTTGAAGGTGTTGTTACTACCACAAGGTATGCTAATCTAAGACAGAACAATTCGGTTGGAATTAATTACTATGGCTCTGTTTCGTTTAATGATTTAGATTTAAGGGCAGGGTTTAATTTATACACGTTTCAAACAACAAAAGAAAGTCTTGGGCGTATCTTGTATAATTGGAACATGGGAGGAGGGTATGATGTAGGGAAAGGATATAAGATGGAAACCTGGGGGTTTTTCCGCTCTCCTACTGCTACTTCGCAAGGATCTATTCCGTCCTTCTCAATGTTTAGTATTGGCGCAAAAAAAGAGTTTAAAAATAAAAAGGGATCAATAGGTCTTCGCGTCATACAACCATTTAAGCAATATAAATCTTTTGAAACAGAAATTAATGGAGACGGGTTTTACAAATACTCTAATAATGAAACATTATTCCGCTCTATCGGCATTAGCTTCAAATACACATTTGGAGAGATTAAGTTCAAAGCCATCAAAAACAAAACCAATATTTCAAATGATGATTTGATGCAAGGTGGTGGTGTAGAAGGAGATTATTAATTTTTTACAGAATGTATTGAAGCCTCGCTTTTTGCGGGGCTTTTTGATGTTTATTTTGGCTTTCATATTGTAAGATTGTTTTAAATATCGAAAAAAATAATGTTTAATAACAGATAAAATAGAAATCATGTCAAATAGAAGAAAGTTTATAAAAGGTGGAATTTTGGGTGCTGTTGGAGCAGCTATTTTTCCAAAAATCGCCTTGTCTGAAGGAAAAAAAAATCCACACTCTACTAATGGTTTTCCCATGGTTATTTCTACTTGGAGCCATGGAATACCAGCTAATGAGGCAGCCATGAAAGTACTTTTAAAAGGAGGATCAGCCATCGATGCAGTAGAGGCAGGTGTGCGTGTTCCGGAGGCAGATCCAGAATCGATGTCGGTAGGTTATGGCGGATTACCCGATAGAGACGGACATGTAACATTAGACGCCTGCATTATGGATCATACAGGCAATTGTGGTTCGGTAAGTTTTTTGCAGCACATCAAACATCCGATTTCTGTAGCGCGTAAGGTAATGGAAAAGACCCCTCATGTGATGCTTTCTGGAGCAGGAGCATTGAAGTTTGCGCTAGATAATGGTTTTCCCAAAGAAGATTTATTGACTGATAAAGCGCGTAAGCGTTGGGAAGAGTGGTTGAAAGATTCTCAATACAAACCTATTATCAATGTAGAAAATCATGATACCATTGGACTATTAGCTTTGGATCAAAACGGAGATATTTCAGGAGCCTGCACTACCTCCGGACTATCCTATAAAATGCACGGGCGCGTAGGTGACTCGCCTATTATTGGTGCCGGTATGTTTGTAGATAATGAGGTGGGTGGCTGTTGTGCAACAGGTGTTGGCGAGGCTGTAATGAAAACCCTTGGATCTTTTTTAATTGTAGAGCTGATGCGCCAAGGAGCTAGCCCACAAGAAGCTTGCGAAGAAGGAATTGCTCGTATCGTAAAAAATCAAAATTACAGGGATATGCAAATCGGCTATTTAGCCATAAATAAACAGGGAGAGCATGGTGCTTATTCAGTGCATCCTTGGTTCAATTACGCTTTACACCAAGGGGGTTCCAGCGAATTGATCGATTCACCATTTTACATTCAAAAATAATGCGATACATCATTGGAATATATTTGTTGTTGGCGGCATGCAGCCAGCCACAACCAATGAAGGTTAATGTGACTCCTAAACCTCAATCTTTAGAAGTTCAAGAAGGAATGTTTGTTTTGAATCATTCAACAACTCGTAACATCAGGGTAAAATCACAAAATTACGGCACACTCCCTAATTGGCACCCTGCAACAGGATCTCCTTCTTGGATATATATGGATGAGGTCTTAATTCAATAGTTTCGTTTCTATGAAAAAAGTAGCAGCAGGCATAGATATAGGCGGTACTAATACCGTTTTTGCATGGGTAAGTGATTCAGGAGAGATTCTATGGAGTAATAGTATTTCCACTACTGCATTTACTACTGCCAAAGCATTGGTTTCAGAAGTTTGTAATCAATTAAAATCCAATATGCTGGGAGAGGCAGTCGGTTTAGGAGTGGGAGCTCCAAGCACGAATTTTTATACAGGATGTATTGAGCATGCGCCAAACCTCAATTGGGGAGATGTTGTTCCACTTCAACAATATTTTGAAGAGGAAATGCAGCTACTAACAATAGTCACCAATGATGCAAATGCAGCCGCAATAGGAGAACAAGTGTATGGTGTAGCCAAAGGAATGAAAGATTTCATGATGGTTACTTTAGGCACAGGATTAGGGAGTGGATTTGTAGCGAATGGCGAATTGATTTACGGACACGATGGTTTTGCAGGTGAACTTGGGCATACGATTATTGAACCTAACGGTCGCCTTTGCGGTTGTGGTAGAAAAGGTTGCTTAGAAACCTATGCTTCTGCGACTGGAATGGCACAAACAGCTTTAGAAATGAGTGGAAAAAAACACACCTCGAAATCTGTAGCTGAAGCAGTTGAAAGAGGAGAGCAATGGGCCTTTGAAGCATTTGATTTTACAGCACAAAAACTAGGATTAGCATTGGCTAATTCCGTAGCAATTACTCGACCAGAGGCCATTGTTTTGTTTGGAGGGCTAGCCCAGGCGGGAGACATACTTTTTATTCCTACTAAAAAATACATGGAAGAAAACTTACTACACAATTACCAAGACAAAATACCGCTTATCGCTTCCGCATTACCGCAGTCGGATGCAGCTGTACTGGGTGCTAGTGCATTGATTTGGAAAACACAATTATGAGATACTTAACAATTATTTTTTTAATGAGCTTGGCGGCATGCCAACAATCAGTAAAAGATTCAATAGAGTATGTAGACCCCTTTATTGGGACAGGAGGGCATGGTCATACCTATCCTGGTGCAGCACATCCTTTTGGGATGATGCAGCTAAGCCCCGACTCAAGATTAGAAGGCTGGGATGGCTGTGGTGGCTACCACTATTCAGACAGTATTTTATATGGTTTTTCACATACTCATTTGAGCGGGACAGGTGTTTCAGACTATGCCGATGTATTGCTGATGCCAACAACAGGTGATTTGTATTTAAATAATGGTGCTGATGGTTCGAATGGTTATTGTTCCGTTTTTTCTCACGAAAAAGAAAAGGCAGAAGCAGGATTTTATCAAGTATTTTTAGAGGATTACGGAGTAGATGTGCAACTAACAGTGAGTGAAAGATCAGGTTTTCATCAATACACATTCCCACAAGGAGAGGACGCCCAAGTGGTACTAGATTTAAGACACAGAGACCAAGTGTTAACTGCTCAAATAGAAATTGTAGACAGCGTAACAATACAAGGACATCGCTACTCTAACGCTTGGGCTACAGATCAGCGCTTGCATTTTTTCATGCGACTTTCCTCACCAATTAAAAACATCACTTTTACAGATGATAGTTTAGTGGTAGGACTCTCATTTGGACAGTTGCAAGATCCGTTGCAAATTAAAGTAGGTATTTCAGCAGTTGATGAGTTGGGGGCACAACAAAATGTAGATACTGAAATCTCGCATTGGGATTTTGAACAAACCAAAACAAACACCCAAAACGCTTGGCGAAAAGTATTAGATAAAATTGTGGTAGAAGGCAGGTCGGAAAACAAGAAAACTATTTTCTATACGGCTATGTATCACAGTATGCTTAATCCGAATTTATACATTGATGTGGATGGTCGCTACAGAGGTGTGGACTTAGAAATACAACAAGACACTTCCGATAAGCACTATACGATTTTTTCTTTATGGGATACTTTTCGAGCAACACACCCATTATTCACACTGATTGAACAAGAGCGCACCAATCAATTTATCCGCACTTTATTACGCATGTATGAGCAAGGAGGTATTTTGCCTATTTGGGAGCTAGCTGCCAACTACACAGGCTGTATGATTGGTTATCATGCTATTCCAGTTATTGCAGATGCATACGCTAAGAATATTCGCGATTATGATGTTGATAAAGCATTAGCAGCAATGTTACATTCGGCTAATCAATCGGAGTTGGGTTTGTATAATTATAGAAAAAACGGATTTATAGCCGCTAGTGATGAGCCGGAATCTGTTTCTAAAACATTAGANTATGCCTATGACGACTGGTGTATTGCCATGATGGCCGATTCCTTAAATCATGCCTCAGCAAATCGTTTTTACGAAAGAGGGCAGTTCTACCAAAATATTTACGATCCGAACACGGGGTTTATGCGTTCCAAAATGAATAATAACTGGCAGGGACCATTTAGGCCAGAAGAAGTGAACTATAATTACACAGAAGCAAATTCTTGGCAATATTCTTTATTTGTTCCTCAAGATATTGAGGGACATATTGAGTTGATGGGAGGAGAGTCTGTGTATGAAAAATACCTGGATGATTTATTTGAAGCATCTAGCGAAACTAGCGGAAGACAACAAGCCGATATTACGGGTTTAATTGGTCAGTATGCGCACGGAAATGANCCGAGTCATCACATGGCTTATTTATACAATTATGTAGGAAAGCCCTGGAANACACAAGCGCGTGTGCAACAAATTTTAGAGGAACAATACACCCACTTACCTGATGGGCTTTCAGGAAATGAAGACTGTGGACAAATGTCTTCTTGGTATGTGTTAAGCGCCATGGGGTTTTATTCTGTAACACCAGGTTTGGATTATTACACCATCGGAACACCTTTGTTTGATGAGGCTACAATTAACTTAGAAAATGGAAATAAATTTATTATTAAAGCGAATAAATTGTCTCCTTTCAACAAATACATTCAATCAGTTAAGTTAAATGGACANCCCTATAACAAAACATATCTTCAGCATGCGGATATTATCAATGGAGGAGAACTTNTTTTTGAAATGGGNTNTAATATTGGTGTGTGGGGAACGGAAAGCAAGCCACCTTCTTCTATTNCTCAAAACGAACTTGTGCCGGTTCCTTATTTTATTTCTCAAAGCCAAACATTTACAGATAGTTTGATTNTTGAAATCGCATCAGTAAAATCAGGTAGTATTCACTATACTGAGGATGGAAGTATCCCTACAAGNAATTCACCTGTTTACAACAGGCCTATTCGTATTGAGAAAGATGCGGTGTTGAAAGCAGTTTTAATAAAAGAAGGAAAGTCAAGCCAAACAGTTACTTCTGAATATTATCAGATTGATGGNGNAAGAAGCATTNTACTGGANNGCGAGTATGCNAATCAATANGCAGCTGCAGGAGATAAAACNTTAATNGATTATTTAAGAGGAACAGATAGTTACCNAACAGGTCGTTGGCAGGGATATAGAGAAGACTTACANGCAACGATTGATTTAGGNAAAACACAAACAGTAAANNCNNTNTCTTTAGGNTGTTTNCAGGATGTGAAATCATGGATTTTTTACCCTCCAGTNGTAGAGTTTTGGATTTCNGAAGATGGAGATAATTTCANCTTAGCAGAAAGCGTTACAAACACTTTTCCAGACAACNAANACGGTTCTTTTACACAAGATTACAAAACAAACATAGGCNGTCAAAANATCCGATATATTCGGGTAAAAGCGCAAAATTATGGCATTTGNCCTGATTGGCACTTAGGCGCNGGAGGGACTACTTGGCTTTTTGTAGATGAATTAGTTGTAGANTAATTAAAGTTTCAAGCAAACATTNTTCTCTTCCGTAAANAACTGAAGNGATTTAAAGCCGCCCTCTCTTCCNACACCTGAATTNTTCATTCCTCCAAAAGGGATGCGTAAATCCCGTAGCAACCATGTATTGATCCATACTACTCCAGAGTCAATNGCGCCTGCTACNCTATGTCCTTTGCNAATATCTTGGGTAAACACACTTCCNGCTAANCCATANTTAGTACTGTTAGCCATTTCNAAAACCTCTTGCTCAGAGTCGAAAGGAGTGATGGTAACNACNGGCCCAAAAATTTCTTCTTGATTNGTTTGACACATATAATCCAANCCCTCAATAATTGTTGGAGCAANATAAAAACCTGTNTCTAAATCNCCTTCAAGNATCACTCTTNCTCCACCACATAAAACAGTACCGCCCTCTTGCTTAGCNTGTTCAATTCGGTTTAAAATATTNTTCATATGCGACTCCGAAACCACAGCGCCNAAGTTGCTGTCTGCNTNTTTAGGNTTACCCACTTTTAATGCTTTTGTTTTTTCTACAAAGGCAGCTTTAAATTTGNCATAAATNGGNNTTTCTACAAATAAGCGTGAGCCACATAGNCAAATTTGNCCTTGATTGGAAAAAGANGCTTTCACNGCCATCTCAAGAGCAAGGTCAAAGTCAGCATCAGCAAAAANNATGTTTGGATTTTTACCACCCAGTTCCAAAGATAATTTCTTGAACATTGGNGCAGCCACTTCAGCAATCTTAGCGCCCGTTANTGTNCCTCCGGTGAAAGATATGATAGGTGTGTCAGGGTGGCGCGTAATTGCATCACCNACTTTGTGTCCTAATCCGTGAATAATATTCAATACACCTTTGGGGAAACCTACTTCCTGACATATTTCTCCTAATATGTGTGCCGTCATTGGTGTTACTTCGGATGGCTTAGCCACCACCGTATTACCTGCAGCNAAGGCNGGTGCAATTTTCCAAGTTAACAGNTAGATNGGTAAGTTCCAAGGAGAGATACANCCTACTACACCAACTGGCTTGCGNAAGGTGTANTTAAGTGCNTTTCCATCCATATCATGNAATTCGGAAGCGTAATGTAAAGAAGCAGTAGCAAAGAATTCTATGTTAGTAGAGGCTCGTGGGATATCTACCAATCGAGCTAGCCATTCCGGCTTTCCGTTATCATAGCTTTCGGCAGCCACCAACTCTTCAAAACGGNTTTTAATCCCTTCNGAAAGGCGCATTAAATGNTCNTATCGGTCTTGTTTNCTTAANCCNCTCCAAGAAGGGAANGCNTCTTTTGCTGCTTGAANAGCTNCNTCTACATCNTGAGCATCACTGTCAGGAACATAGGAGTAANCTTGTCCGTTTACAGGNCTTACATTATCTAAGTAATTTCCGCTGTNTGGAGCAAGAAGTTCTCCGTTTATANAGTTGTAAATTTTCTTCATTACAAAGCCCCTGTTCTTCCGCCATCTACAGGCACATTGATTCCGTTGATATAGGCCGCTGCAGGAGANCATAAAAAGGCTNCTGCATTAGCTACTTCTTCTGCNTGNGCAAAGCGAGCAGNAGGTATTTGANNCTTCATTNCATTGGCTATTTGTTCTTNCGAAACCCCTTGATTTTCTGCTTTTTTGGTGATTAAACTTTTCAGCCTATTNGTGTCTGTAAATCCNGGCAATACATTATTNACAGTAATNCCGAACTGACCTAATTCNTTGGNCATNGTTTTAGCCCATGATGCCACAGCTCCTCTAATAGTATTGGANACACCCAATCCTNCAATTGGAATTTTTACTGAAGTAGAAATAATATTCACTACTCTTCCGAACCCATCGGTTTTCATNCCAGGNGTTACTGCTTGNGCTAAAATTTGGTTACACACAACATGCATTTGAAANGCAGATTCAAAAGCATNGGTAGAAGCATCANTGATAGAACCACCGGCAGGCCCNCCTGTATTGTTAATTAGGATGTGGATGTTTTTATNTGCTGTAATTGATTGNNCAGCGGATTTTACATTTTCTACATTNGAAAAATCAGCACAAGCATAGNTGTGAGATTGCCCTTGCGAAGTNTCAAGTTCTGACAAAACAGCTTGCAGTTTTTNTTCGTTACGAGCCATAAGCNTNACATTTGCGCCCATTTTAGCAAGCGNTANCGCAGTCGCTTTTCCTATTCCTTGNGTACTTCCNCACACCAAGGCATTTNTGTTCGAAAGGTCTAAATTCATAGCTNCAAAAATAGCCAAATTTGTGTAACTTGCTGCTTTGCCNAAACNACTAAACATGANTATAAAAAAACCTTTTAANCTTCATCAATGGATTGANGAAAACCAAGANTTATTAAAACCTCCAGTAGGNAANAAAAACCTATATGTTGANTCAGGAGATTATATTGTAATGATTGTTGGNGGNCCNAATGCTAGAAAGGATTATCATTATAATGAAACAGAAGAGCTTTTTTTTCAGATTAANGGAANNATNAGTTTAAAAACTCAGCAAAACGGAAAGTTAGTAGAGTATAAAATCAATGAAGGNGANATGTTTTTACTTCCTGCAAAAATNCCACATTCACCNATTAGAACNGANGGNTCANTAGGNNTAGTNATTGAAAGAAAAAGAGAAAAANANCATAAAGATGGTTTGTTATGGTTTTCAGANTCNGCTAATCATTTNNTNTATGANGAATANTTTCATTTAACAAATNTAGAGAAGGACTTTTTGCCTNTNTTCAAGAAGTTTTANTCTGATGAAAATTTGAGAACATGTCCGATNACNGGAGAGGTTATGNAGGNTGANAAAAAATANANNAGTTAATTAAGTGTNTANNANATGAGAATAAACGCCCACGGCCATATACTTCCAGAGCCTCATCAGATTCCTGATTTTATGAGGNAAAAAAAACTGTTTTGGATTGACAAAGATAAAAGATTCATGAGGCAAGGAAATTGGTCTAGACCAATTAATTTCTCAGGGGGATTTGTAAATGAGAAGGTCGAGTGGATGAATAAATACAATATTGATCATGCTGTTATGCTTTGCTTATCACAACTGTATTGTAATGGCTGGAAAGAGCAAGATTGCATAGATGCAATTACATTTCAAAATGATTTTAACGCATCTATTCAAAATGATTACCCTGATAGGTTCACCTGTGGGTTTGTAGTTCAACCANTGTACATGTGTCACGCACTTAAGGAGATTGATCGCTGTNTAAATGAATTAGGNCTAAAAGTTTTATGCTTGCCCACCCATTTTNTAAATAAAAAGAACGAATGGCTTTCTACAGCTGAGCCAGACCTAGATCCAATATATGAGTTAGCTAANAAACATAAATTAGCTGTTCAAATTCATCCATATGATGGAGAAAAAATGGTAGCGTTAAAAAATCAATACTGGAGGTTTCATCTGGTTTGGATGATGGCCCAATGTGCAGATACTTTGCATCTTTTTACACTTAGAGACCTACCAAACAAATATTCTAATATGAGAACAAGCTTTGCTCATGGAGGTATGCTTGGGATTGCTAATTATGGAAGAAGAATTCAAGGGTTTGATGGCCGCCCTGATATTTTTGAAGAGCTTGAAAATCCTAGAAAGACATTAGGGCATAAAAATTTATATTTTGACACCTTAGTTCATGATAGTCATACATTAGATCTTTTAAAGAAAAGAGTTGGCCTTAGTCAAATAATTATGGGTTTAGACGATCCCTTTCCATTAGGTGAAATTGAAGGAGTAGGCACTTCATACCCTGGAAGAGCATTAGATTATGCTATAGAAATAGGCATGATAACACAAGCCGAAGGAAAAGAAATATGGCATACAAATGTTTTAAATTGGTTAGGGATGAAAAAATCCGACTTTNTCTAATTAAAACACTAGTTTTGCAACTCATTTTAAGCACAACAAGTTCATGAGTGATGCCATCAAGCACGAATGCGGAGTAGCAATGCTTCGTTTGAGAAAACCCCTTGATTTTTATGTCAAAAAGTATGGCACAGCTTTGTACGGCTTAAACAAGATGTATCTCCTTATGGAGAAACAACACAATAGAGGGCAAGATGGCGCAGGATTGGCGAGTATTAAAATNGATGTTCTTCCAGGAAAGAGGTACATCAGCCGCCACAGATCTAATGCGGCAAAACCGATTCAAGACCTTTTCTCATACATCAATCAACGCTTTGTTGATTTACAAGAAAACAATCCTGAAAAATTAAAAGACGCAGCTTGGTTGCAAGAACATGTAGCTTTTACAGGAGATTTGATGTTGGGTCATTTACGATATGGAACTTATGGAGGAAATAGCATTGAGCACTGCCACCCCTTCTTGCGCCAAAGCAATTGGCGTACTAGAAGTTTAGTGTTGGCAGGAAACTTCAATATGACCAATGTTGATGAACTGTTTAACCATTTGGTAGAACTTGGTCAGCACCCTAAAGAAAAAGCAGATACGGTTACTATTTTAGAAAAAATAGGGCACTTCTTAGATGAAGAAAATGACCGAATCTATTACGACTATAAAGGCAAAGTATCTCAGCAAGAAATCTCAGAGAAGATTGCTGAAGAATTGAATGTGCAGGATGTATTAGTCAAATCAGCTAAGCGTTGGGATGGGGGTTATGTAATGTGCGGTATGTTAGGGCATGGAGATGCTTTTGCTTTGAGAGATCCAGCAGCGATCCGACCTGCTTATTATTATCAAGATGATGAGGTGGTAGTGGTAGCTTCTGAAAGACCGGTTATACAAACTGCCTTTAATGTGCCAGCAGAATCTATTCAAGAAATTGAAAGAGGACACGCTTTCATCATTAAAAAAGATGGGACTACAGCTATGTTGCCCGTTACACCACAACTAGAAAGAAAAGCCTGTTCGTTTGAGCGTATTTATTTTTCAAGAGGCAACGATCAAGATATTTATAAAGAGCGTATTGCTTTAGGAAAGTGTATGTGTCCTTCTATTTTGGAAAGCATCAATCATGATATAAAGAATACGGTATTCTCTTTTATTCCCAACACAGCAGAAGTTTCGTTTTACGGAATGGTAAAGGGGGTAGAGGACTATTTGGATGAAGTGAAAGCTAAAAAAATAGCCGCCTTTGAAGGAAAGGCAACACCAGAACAGGTTCAAGAAATTATTTCGATGCGAACGCGCGCTGAAAAGATTGCTATTAAGGATGCGAAGCTTAGAACCTTCATTACTCAGGATGATAGCAGAGATGATTTAGTAGCTCATGTTTATGATGTCACTTATGGAACGGTTACGCCTATGGACAACCTAGTGATGATAGATGACAGCATTGTTAGAGGAACTACTTTGCGCCAAAGTATCTTGAAAATTTTAGATCGGTTAGGACCTAAAAAAATCATCATAGTTTCTTCCGCTCCACAAATACGATACCCAGATTGTTACGGTATTGACATGGCTAAGATGGGCGATTTCATTGCTTTTCAGGCGGCCGTTTCATTGCTGAAAGACAATAAAAAAGAAAGCTTATTAGATGAGGTATATGCCAAATGTAAGGCGCAAGAATCCTTACCCAAGGAGGAGGTTGTAAATTATGTACAAGAAGTTTACAAGCCGTTTACGGCCGACCAAATTTCTAAAAAGATTGCAGAATTGCTTACACCTCAAGATATGCAAGCTGAGGTTGACATCATTTATCAGTCGATAGAAAACTTACATGCTTCTTGTCCAAACCATCAAGGAGATTGGTATTTTACCGGAAACTACCCTACACCAGGAGGAAACAAAGTAGTTAATAAAGCCTTTATCAATTATATGGAAGGCAAAAATGAGAGAGCGTACTAATTAAGTTTTTTTCGCTTAATACTTTGAAACTCTAGATAAGCCGCAGCTACATAAAACACTACTTTTATCCACATACCAAGGGTGCTGTAACATTTTTAAATTGATAATGCCGAAGATGGTGAAAAGCCCCACAATTTTAGGGCTTTTTAATTTTGTGTTGGTTTTTGTTTATCGCTTTTCGGTAGTATAAACAGTTCCTCTCCAGTAAAACTTGGTATCTGCGCTACTTCCAAATTGTGCTACTGCAGTATCGAAAGCAGAGCCAAAAGAGTGCATGTCTAACACAGGAATATCTTCTCCAAGGTAGTTGATTGTTTCCAATTCAGTTACAATGGTTAAAGGATTCTCTATAGCCGCTGCTAATTCTGTTGCTGCTTTTTCCTCTTCCGTCATTTTATTTGGTCGCTTCGGAGCAATTGTCATTTCATCTACAAGGTGTCTTGCGCCGGCAAATTTGTCAATTACAAATAATGTGTAACGGATGTCTACAGAAATAGTTCTTTGAACCTCGTTTTCAAAAGCAATATCACCACTCATTGCTTCCCAGTTTCCATCAAAAGCAGTTCCAATTAAATCGCCATAAGCATTTAGCACAGGGCTTCCTGAGTTACCACCAGTAATATCATTGGAACTTATGAAGTTTATAATTAGGTCGCCATTTTCATCAGCATATCTACCAAAGTTTCTTTGTTCAAACAATTCCGATAATCTTGCTGGAACAATAAATTCTGGATCTGCAGGATCTTCTTTTGCCATCAAACCATCAATGGTAGTAACATAATCATAATGCATAGCATCGCCAGGCGTATAATCTTCTACGGTACCATATGTTAATCGCATAGTAGAGTTTGCGTTCGGGTAAAATTTCTTATTTGGCATCATCTCTCTTAAACCAGCGCTAAACAATCTTTCGCCCTGTGCTAAATCTGCTCGTATAGCAGATCTTTTTGGGCTAATGTTTTGAATATAATACTCAAAAATATCGTTGAACATTTTCACCGCATAGTCCTTGTTTAGCTTTTCCTCTGTAGGGTTTTCTAAGAAATCAAAAAACTTAGCTCTATCCACTAAAGGAGAAGTTTTATAGACATAAGCAGCAAACTTATTCCAATCTCCTTTTGTGTACCAATGTGTTTTCACTTTCTCGAATCCAGGGCTTTGTTGGCTTTTCGGAACAGTGTTGGAGTACAGCTCAAGTAATCCTGCAAACAAATCTTGGTCTAAATCTTTGTTGTAATCTTTAAAATGAGATCTAGCTAAATCTTTCAATTCATTGATGGCTAACCTTCTTTCTTTAACATCTTCTGGAAGGTTTTTTATTGCGTTTTGAACTTGGTACGTAAAGTAAAACACATCAGCTCCCTGAAAAACAGCTTCGTTTAAGAAGATTCTATTTACATTGTACTTGTGGTTGTCATAATATGCATCAGCAATTAAATTTAGTGCTTCGCCATACTTTTCTACTCTGGCTTCATCTTCGTTAACCCAATTTGTGAAAGAATCTTCAACTGATTTCTTTTTATCATAAACCTTCATTCTTTTCAAGCCTTTTGTTTGCCCAATAAAGTATTTCCAGTAGTTAGCAGTAGAAGCATACTTAGACGCATACTGAATACGAACTTTATCAGAAGCATCCATGTGCTCGCGCATAATCGATAGCTTTTTATCTCTAATGTCAACGATTGTTGGGTTCTTTTGGTCAATGGCTTCCTGTATGCCGTAAGAAGTTAAATATCTATCAGTAGATCCAGGGAACCCCATAATCATGGCGTAATCACCCTCTTGTACACCATCCAAAGAAACCGGGAAATGATGCTTAGGTTTTAATGGAATGTTTTCTTCGCTGTACTCTGCTGGTGTTCCGTCAGGAGCAGTGTAAACACGCAAAAGCGCGAAGTCTCCTGTATGTCTTGGCCACATCCAATTGTCTGTGTCACCACCATATTTTCCAATAGATGAAGGAGGAGCGCCAACCAAACGAACATCAGTAAATGTTTCGTAAACCATCAAATAAAAGTCATTTCCTCCAAAGAAAGATTTTAAACGAGCGTTGTAGTGTGTGTCTGCTGTTGCTTCGGCAACTATTTCTGTAGAAAGCTTGCGGATAACGCCATTTCTTTCCTGTTCACTTGCCGTATCTAAAGCAGCATTTATTCTTGTCGTCATGTCTTCCATCCTTACCAAGAAAGAAACAGAAAGCCCTTCGTTGGGCAGTTCTTCGCTTTTGTCCATGGCCCAAAAACCATCTGTTAAGTAATCATTGGTAACCGTGCTGTGCGACTGGATTTGCCCAAAAGCACAGTGGTGATTTGTTAAAACTAAACCTTGGTCAGAAATAATTTCTGCAGTACAAAAACCACCCAAAGAAACCACTGCATCTTTTAAAGAAGAGTTGTTGATGCTGTAAATATCCTCCGCAGTTAGTTGCAGCCCTAATTCTTTCATTTCAGCTTCATTGTCCGAAAGCAACAACGGAAGCCACATTCCTTCATCAGCTTTAGCTGTGAAAAATCCTAAAACTATTACTAAAGCAACAGCGCTAAACTTTTTAAACATAATGTGAAATCTTAGATTGAAATCTATTCTTTGCAAAGAAAGAAAAAATCAACGAATAGCCGCAGCTAATTGACGATTTTTAATTCCTTGTTCAATGCCGTCCCAAAGCGCAATTCTGGCTTTTAAAGAATTGATAGCCACTTGCTTTGCGTCCTCCCACTTTTTTTCGTTTTCACCGCATAATTCTTCTATCATTTGCATAGCCATAGGCGAGTGTGTTTCCTCATCTAAATGCACATGGCGGTCTAAGTAATAGTGAAAGGAGTCAAGCTTTCCGGGGAAGTTTTTATCTAAATCAGCTATAATAGCTCTGAACATGTCTGGGATCAAATCCTCTCGGCCAAAAGTAAAAGCAGCAGCAATTTCATGAAGGGCTCCTCGGTGAATAATCTCGAAAGTAGATTTTACAAATTCCAAAGTATAGTCTTCTAGTTGTTCCACATTAAAAGCAATAAGCTCTTTATGAGAGTAGCCCGCTAATAAACGAGCAATAAGTCGTTTCACTTGAGTTGTATCGGCACCGCACTGTTCCATGGCATCTAAGTACATTTCGTAGTGACTTGCCGGTTCTCCTTGCATATTCATATCGCTTTCTTCTTCCAGCACAATTTCATTGATAAGACGCCTTGTTTTTGGACTTCCGATAGGCATCCAAGGAGCATTAGTGCTTGTTAACCCAAACTGAAGGGCTTTGAGCAAAGCCATGAAATCCCAAACCGCAAAAACATGTTGCTCCATTAATACTTTTAAGTCATCGATATGGCGCAATTGTTGATATACGGGATGCTGAAGTAGTAGCTTCCTGTAAGGAGCAATGGAGTCTTTTATGTTTTGAATGTGTGGGTTCATTTCTTCTTGTAAATTGGAACGGTAGAACAGGCTTCGCCAAACATAATGCTTTTCGCAACCCCACTAAGTTTTTGGGTTAAGCAAATGTAAGCATGTTCGGGAACAGGTTTGCTGCTACATCCTTTAATAATGACGCGCTCGTCTTCAAATTCATGCACATTTAGCTCAGCAATAGCTTCTTCAAACAAAATGCTTTCTAGTTGTGATAAATCTCCTTGAACTACCTTGGCGGCAAATGGAGCAAGCGCATTACAAACAAGCATATATGCCCAAATGGGGATGATAGCATCAGCCGTACAACCAATCGCTACATATTGGTTTTGGTATTGAGACCAATCGTGCGTTTTGATAAATGCTCTAAAATCTTTTTCTTTTAACATGAGTTCTTCAAAAAGATGCTTTTTCATATCAAAAAAGCATCGCTCACCTTCTTGGTAGTAATCCTCTAGGTTAAGCGTAATCAAGCCACTATTGGCTACTTTATTGATGATTTCATCACTCATTACAGCATTCCTAATTCTAGTTTTGCCTCTTCACTCATCATGTCTTTAGTCCAGGGTGGGTCAAAAGTGATGTTTACTTTTACATTACGAACTTCTTCAACAATTTTTACTTTTTCTTCCACCTCAACAGGAAGCGTTTCGGCCACTGGGCAGTTTGGAGAGGTTAACGTCATTTCAATCTCTACATCGCCTTCATCACTTACTTGAATATCATAAATAAGCCCAAGCTCATAAATGTTTACAGGCACCTCTGGGTCGTAAATTTGGCAGATTTTCTCAACCGCCTTTTCGCCTACTTCTTGCATTTGCCTTTCTGTTAACATGCGTTTGTATTTTTAGATTGAAATGCCAAAGCGTATAACTTCATTTGTTTTACCATACTCAACAACCCATTGGCGCGAGTAGGAGAAAGCTGTTCTTTCAATCCTATTTGATCTATAAAATCGGTATTAGCATTGACAATTTTGCTGGGTTGTTGATTGGAAAATGTACGCACTAACAAAGCGATTATTCCTTTTGTCATGATGGCATCGCTATCGGCAGTGTAAATCACATTTCCATTTTGAAATTCAGCATGTAGCCATACTTGTGATTGACATCCTTTGATGATGTGTTCTTCTTTTTTGTATTGTGCATCAATCAATGGCAGGGTTTTTCCTAGCTCAATAATATGCTCGTACTTTTCCATCCACTCTTCGAACATGTCGAATTCTTCAATGATGTCATTTTGTATGTCTTGAATACTTGCCATTAACTCAACATTGATTTTGCTTTTTTCACTCCTTCTACTAGTCTGTCAACATCGTCTTTTGTATTGTAAATAGCAAGTGAGGCACGAACAGTTCCAGGAATGCAGAACGCATCCATAACTGGTTGAGCGCAGTGGTGCCCAGTTCGAACAGCAATGCCAAGCTTATCTAGAATCATTCCTATATCGTAAGGGTGGAGGTCGTTAATCATGAAAGAAATGACTCCCGCTTTTTGTGGGGCATTTCCAATCAGCCTAAAACCATCTATCTCGCTTAGCCTTTCGGAAGCATACTGTAACAGTTTACTTTCGTATTGAGCGATGTTTTCTAGGCCTATTTCATTCAGCCAGTCAATAGCTGTTTTGAAAGCAACTCCTCCTGCAATATTAGGTGTTCCGGCTTCAAATTTATGAGGCAAATCCGCATAAGTGGTTTCTTCGAAACTCACTGTTGCAATCATTTCTCCTCCTCCTTGGTATGGTGGTATTTTATTCAACCACTTTTCCTTACCATATAAGGCCCCAATACCTGTTGGGGCATACATTTTATGCCCAGAGATACAATAGAAATCAGCATCTAATTCCTGCACATCAATGCTTAAATGTGGTGCGGCTTGCGCTCCATCAATCAAAATAGCAGCGCCTACTTGGTGCGCTGCATCAATCATTTCTTTTATAGGGTTTATTGTTCCTAAAGCATTAGAAATATGGTTGACTGCTACTAACTTTGTTTTTTCTGAAAGCAATGCATGAAACGCATCCATTTTCAAAGCTCCGTTTTCATCCATAGGGATGATTTGTAGCTTGGCCCCTGTTGCGTCACAAGCCATTTGCCATGGTACAATGTTGGAATGATGCTCAATAGTAGATACAATAATCTCATCTCCTATTTTAAGCACAGAACGAAAGCCATGAGCAACCAAATTGATAGCTTCAGTTATTCCTCTTGTGAAAATAATTTCGTGCGAATGCTGAGCATTGAGGTGCTTTTGAATACAAGTCCTAGACGCTTCATAAGCATCGGTAGCTAGTTGGCTTAAATAATGAACTCCTCTATGAATATTACTGTTCTGCTCAGCGTAGTATTGTTGTATAGCATCAATAACTGCCTGTGGCTTTTGGGTAGTAGCGCCATTATCAAGATACACTAAGGGGTGTCCATGGACCTCTTGATGAAGCGCAGGGAACTGTGCGCGTATTTTTGCTATGTTCAGCATTACAGTTCGATATCTAATTGAACACCTAGCTTTTTAGCAATGATGCGGTTAAGTTTATTCTTAAGCTCAGGGATTTTGATGTTTTCCAACACATCATTTGCAAAAGCATACATTAACATAGCTTGCGCTTCCTTTTTAGCAATTCCTCTAGATCTTAAGTAAAAGAGTGCATTTTCATCCAATTGCCCGATAGTACAACCGTGACTACACGCTACATCATCTGCGTAGATTTCTAACTGTGGCTTTGTGTCAATGGACGCATTGTCCGTCATTAATAAATTATTGTTTGCTTGAAATGCATTGGTTTTTTGCGCATCAGGACGGACCATAACTTTTCCGTTAAAAATACCTTTTGCATTTGCATCAAAGATGCCCTTATACAGTTCGTTACTGTTGCAATTTGGCACGGCATGATCAACAAAAGTATGGTGATCTACCAATTGGTCTTTTCCAATAAGCGTAATACCATTCATATTACTTTCAGCATGCTCTCCTGTTAAACAGAAGTTCAAATTGTTTCTAGTAAACTTTCCACCAAAACTAAATGTATCGATGGTGCAATTGCTCGTCTTTGCTTGCTTAACCCAAGTATTGTCAATCAGGCTGCAATTAAGCGTGTTGTTTTGAATTTTATAGAAGTCTACAATAGCGTTTGCATCTGCTACGATTTCTGTAACCGCATTGGTAAACACAAAACTATCATCAAAATTTTGATGGCGCTCTGTTATTTGCACTTGTGCATTTTCTTCCAAAACAATTAACGCACGCGTTTGCAAGAATAAATCTTGTTGCACATTACTCGATGCGTAAATGACTTGTACAGGCTTGTCTACAACTACATTTTTAGACACATAAACAAAAGCGCCTTCTTGAGCCAATGCGTTGTTGATGGCTACTAAAGTATCTGTTTTTTGTGGCAAGCAGCTGTTCCAATACTTTTCTAGGATATCTTGACGGTTGTTGTGCTTGAGTGATCCCACAACAAAAGCTCCCTCTGTTATGGTTGAAAGCTCTTTGGATAAAACGCCATTAACAAACACTAAATAATAAGAATCGGTATCGTTTAAAATAAATTCTTCTAATTGCTCTTTGTTAATGATCCCATCCGTATTTTCAAAAGCATAATCTTTTTTAGTAAGAGGTAAAAGGTTGGTGTATTTCCACTCCTCATCCTTTACAGTTGGAAAGCCGTCCGTATCAAATTGTTGGATGTATTTTTCGCGCACAGCTTTGAAAGGCAAACCATTTTTTGCCGAATCTTTAAACACTTGTATGAGTTGTTCTTTTAACACTGGTCCGCCTCTTTGATAATCCAATCGTAACCTTTTTCTTCTAGCTCATGGGCTAATTCTTTGGTGCCAGACTTCACAATTCTTCCGTCATACAAAACATGCACAAAATCAGGAATAATGTAGTCTAATAAGCGTTGATAGTGTGTAATAACAATGGTAGCATTGTCGTCACTTCTTAACTTATTAACGCCATTGGCAACAATGCGCAGCGCATCAATATCTAAACCAGAGTCTGTTTCATCTAAAATAGCGAGTTTTGGCTCCAACATAGCCATTTGAAATATTTCATTACGCTTTTTTTCTCCTCCGGAAAAGCCCTGATTTAAGGAACGGCTCAAATAACCTTTTTTAATCTCGAACAACTCCATCTTTTCGCGCATCATTTTCAACAAATCTCCTGCAGGCATAGGCTCTAACCCTTGTGCTTTGCGTGATTCATTCAAAGATGTTTTGATGAAGTTAGATACTGAAACTCCAGGAATTTCAATAGGATATTGAAAAGATAAGAAGATTCCTTTATGTGCCCTCTCTTCTGGGTCAAGTTCTAGGATGTCATCTCCTTCAAAACTAATACTTCCTCCTTTTACTTCGTAATCTTCTCTTCCTGCAATAACTGACGAAAGTGTGCTTTTCCCAGATCCGTTAGGCCCCATAATGGCGTGTACTTCTCCAGGCTTTACTTCTAGGTTAATACCTTTCAAAATTTGGCTTTCTTCAACTCCTGCTTTTAAATCTTTTATGCTTAACATTCGTTAATGTATAGTTAGTCGTTTAACCTACGCTACCTTCTAAGCTGATAGCTAATAATTTTTGTGCCTCTACTGCGAACTCCATAGGTAATTGATTAAGGACATCTTTACAATATCCGTTAACAATTAGTGCAATTGCTTCTTCCGTTCCAATTCCTCTTTGGTTGCAATAAAAAATTTGATCTTCTCCAATTTTAGAAGTAGTTGCTTCGTGCTCTACCTTGGCAGACTTGTTCTTCACTTCGATATACGGGAAGGTGTGCGATCCACATTTATCACCCATAAGCAATGAATCACATTGAGAGAAGTTTCTTGCATTTTCTGCCCCCTTCATGATTTTTACTAGGCCTCTGTAACTACCCTCACTTTTTCCAGCACAAATACCCTTTGATATTATGGTACTTTTAGAGTTTTTCCCCAAGTGAATCATTTTAGTTCCTGTGTCGGCTTGTTGGTAGTTGTTAGTGACAGCTACAGAATAAAACTCTCCAATAGAATCATCGCCTTTTAAGATACAAGAAGGGTACTTCCAAGTAACTGCCGACCCTGTTTCTACCTGAGTCCAAGAAATTTTAGCACGATCATGGCAGATTCCTCTTTTCGTTACAAAGTTGAAGACTCCTCCTTTTCCTTCAGCATCTCCAGGATACCAATTTTGTACAGTAGAATATTTGATTTCAGCATCATCCATGGCAATAAGCTCAACTACAGCTGCGTGTAGTTGGTTTTCATCACGCATGGGCGCAGTACATCCTTCTAAATAACTCACATAACTTCCTTTGTCAGCGATAAGCAGCGTGCGTTCAAACTGTCCCGTTCCCGCTTCATTTATACGGAAGTATGTTGAAAGTTCCATGGGGCACTTTACTCCTTTTGGTATGTAGCAAAAAGAACCGTCCGTAAAGACTGCTGAATTAAGTGCAGAAAAGAAATTGTCCGAGGTAGGAACAACGGTACCAATATATTTCTTTACTAACTCTGGATGTTCTTGAACAGCTTCGCTAATAGAGCAAAAGATGATTCCTAAATCAGCCAAATTGTCCTTAAAACTTGTAGCTACAGAAACACTATCCATCACAAAATCTACCGCTACTCCTGCTAGTCTTTTTTGTTCGTCTAAAGAAATGCCGAGCTTGTCAAAAGTCTTTTTCATTTCAGGGTCTAAATCATCCAAGCTTTCCAATTTTTTCTTCTGCTTTGGAGCAGCATAATAGATGATGTCCTGATAGTTGGGTTTTTCGTAATTGATGTTGGCCCAATCTGGCTCCTCCATCTTTTCCCATGAACGAAAAGCTTTTAAACGATATTCCAATAACCATTCCGGCTCGTTCTTCTTCTGAGAAATGATGCGAATCACATCTTCATTAAGCCCCTTCGGAATTTTATCACTTTCAATATCGGTAGTAAAACCGTATTTATATTCCGCAGCTGTTACTTCTTCTAATATTTTATCTTCTTCCGTCACTGTTTAATCTCAAAATTATACTGCAAAACTTTCTCCACATCCGCAGGTACGCGATGCGTTTGGGTTGTTGAACA
The DNA here is from genome assembly GCA_002715345.1 of Flavobacteriales bacterium. Taxonomy (GTDB): domain Bacteria; phylum Bacteroidota; class Bacteroidia; order Flavobacteriales; family UBA7312; genus UBA7312. Next base: position 25,860 of record PAYR01000032.1, read on the forward strand.
CAAACCCCTTTCCGTTAAGACCTCCTGAATATTCCAAAGTAGTTCCAATCAAGTATAGGAAGCTTTTTTTGTTGACAAGAATTTTTATGTCATTGTCTTCAAATAACTTATCATCTTCTCTTTCTTCCGTATCAAATCCTAGATCGTACGATAAGCCAGAACACCCTCCACTTGTTACGCCTACGCGCACAAAAGTAGTGTCCTGATGCCCCTCCTCTTTCATGAGAGAAAGCAATTTTTTTTTCGCTTCTTCGCTTACTTGAATCATCTCTTTATTTTGAATCAATTTACTATGGCTTACAAAAATAAGAAATATTTACCGTTTTCTTCTCTAAAAGTCAGTGCTTAATATGTCTTTGAAATGCTGTATTTTTGCGGTATGAGTATCTTAGAAGATAAACAACCGAAAAGAACACCTCTATCTGAATTAGGAGAGTTTGTTTTAATCGAGCACTTAACAGCCAATTTTGAATCGAAAAACAACAGTACTATTTATGGTGTAGGAGACGATGCCGCAGTAATCGATGTTGGTGAAAAATATCAGCTCGTTTCTACTGATATGCTTGTAGAAGGAATCCATTTTGACCTAACCTATACTCCCTTGAAGCATTTAGGATACAAGGCGGTTGCGGTTAATGTTTCTGATATCTGCGCTATGAATGGAGAGGCAAAACAAATAACAATCTCTATAGCTGTTTCTAATCGTTTCACTGTTGAGGCTGTAGAAGAGCTTTATAAAGGAATACATTTAGCATGTACTAAATACCAGATAGATCTAGTTGGAGGAGACACAACTTCTTCGCAATCTGGACTTGTAATCAGTGTTTCTGTTTTAGGAGAGGTGGAAAAAGAAGATGTGGTGTATAGAAAAGGAGCAGAAGAGCACGATCTGTTGGTTGTTTCTGGAGATTTAGGCAGCGCCTACTTAGGGCTACAAGTACTTTCTAGAGAAAAGCAAGTTTTTGATGCAAATCCAAACATGCAGCCTGATTTAGAGGGGAAGGATTATATATTAGAAAGACAATTAAAACCTGAGGCTAGAAGAGATGTTGTTAATATTCTAAAAGAGCATAATATCAAGCCTACTTCTATGATTGATATTTCGGACGGGTTATCATCTGAAGTATTGCATTTATGCAAAAACTCGGGTGTTGGGAGCGCTGTTTACGAAGACAAACTTCCAATTGATTTTACAGCTATTTCTACTGCGGACGAACTCAATCTTTCTGCGGCTACATGCGCTCTAAATGGAGGAGAGGATTACGAGCTTTTGTTTACTATCAGGCAATCCGATTACGACAAACTAAAAGACGATCCTGATTTTACAGTAATCGGACACATCACAGACAAAAGTTCGGGCGCTAATTTTGTAGCTAAAGACGGTACTGTCCAAGAACTTGTTGCTCAAGGTTGGAGTGCTATTTCATAGCATGAGCGCATGACTAATTCGTTGACTTTCATTAATGTTTTCTTTTTTACGAGAATATTTGCCCACTCCTTTTTTATAGTTTACTTTTAATCCAATGGTTGTAGTTTATAACATCAGCATCTTCTGCTTCATCATCGCTTAACTTACTGATTAGCAGTTCGGATTTTTGTAGAAGAGAAGGGGTGTTTTTAATGCTGTCATTGTAGACTAAATCGGAAAGAACATCTACTAGTAGCACCTCGCGTTCAAACTCTTTTTTAGACAATAAGTCCTCAAATTCTTTCTTCCAATGTTTGATCTGTAATTCTAGATAATCAAAATCACCAATTTCATACCTCATAATAAGGCCTGCGGCTAAAATCTTAATTTGAAATGATCTTGCAATTTTTGTAAAATCTTCATGTAGATATAGCCTAGAAAGGTGTTTAATAGCCGGCTTATATCGTTTAAGGTCAAAAAGAATAAGCGCCATGTTTAGATAAATAAACACGGTGTAAGTTGGCAATTGTTTAATGAAGGTGTTGTTTTTGGCTTCTTCAAGAATTTTAATAGCCTTTTCCTTGTCAATAACGGAATAATTTATGACTAGAGAGTTGTACAAATAGAACAGGAAGGAATCTTTAAGAAAGCCTCCAAACGCTTCCATTTCTTTTTCTAATTCTTGCGTATGTTTTAAAGATTGAGTGTATTTTTTGTTTTTAAATAAACTGTTAATAAGATAGGTTAGCATTTGAAGTTTTATGTCATGCGTTTCCTTCTTATATAGCCCATCTTTTTTAAACTCAGCGATTGTATGTTTTAAATATTCTTCAAGGGCAGTGTAATCATGCTTTTGAAGTAGAATCCTACTCACAGCTTGATAAATTTTTATTCTAAGCTTACTGCTTGTTTTAATATCGTTATTTTCTGTGAAATCGTTGACAGTGTTTTGAAGCATTTCAATGATTGGGGCACTTTTGCCAGAGAAATTTTGAGCAGACCTTACTCTATACATAACAGCAGCAAGGACATCATCAATTTCGTGTAGCTGTTGCAGCTTAGTGTTGTTTTTTTTTCTTTTTTCTATATACTCTTCCACATCAATTGAAATCATTTCATGTGATAGCTTTATCAGTTCATTGTAGATAATGTTTAATAGCTCGAAAGATTCTGTTTTTGTTGCTTTTTTTTCTGCATTTTTTAGGTAGTATACAGCAACTTGTGTTTTTCTTTTTTGCTTAAAGACTCTTGATAAAAGTAGATGTTGTAGTGTTGAAAGATCCGTTTCGTTCCCTATGTGCTGCAACAAGAGGCTTTTATTGATGTCGCTTAGAAGCCTGTTTTTTAAACGGTAAAAAGCATTTTTATTTTCCCCGTATAATTGACTGGAAATTTTGTCCTCTTCAGGATCGTTTTGCTTCATGAAGTAATCAAAAAGATACAAGTCTTTTCGATTATCACTGCTGTTTGTCCTACCAGCAAAAAGCTTGAAGAAACGTCTTTCTTCTTTATTTAAAGAGCTGATAACATCAAAAAGCACATTCATATTAAATCAGTTTGAGCGCGTAAGATACAAAATATTCGATTAAACTTTTCTAAATACTCTGGCGTATATTTGGTTGATTAAAAAAGTTAATTAGTTTTTGATGAAAAGGTACTTGCTAATTTTGTTTCTAAGTGCGGCCAGTTGCGGAATCGCTTTTGGACAAGAAATGTACCATGTTGGGTTTTCTGATAATGGGATTGAAATGCCTGATACAGTTAATATGAATCAGGTTTATAACATTGACTTTGAACTTGAAAATAAGGGAACGCAAACGATTACAAGCTCAATCAATGTTTTCTTAGCAACATATGATGAGGTAGAGGGTTTGAATCCAGAGCATTGGATTGTTGGTTTTTCAAATATAGACCTAGAGCCAGGAGAGATTTTTATACCTCCAAACCCAGATGATATTTATGATCAGGCAACGGCAATTTATAATTATGGCCCTGGAGATAATATTGTGGTTATTTGGCCCGTAATTGATATTGCTGAAACTCAAACGTCCGAAAGTATTTACAATGATTTGTATGTTAATGACCCTAATAGCATTGTATCGTTTGATGATTTGGATTTTGAAATAATCACAAGAGATAATCTAATAAATGTACAGACTATTGAAAATGTATTACAAGTTGTGATGTTTGATTTGAACGGAAGAATAGTGTTTAATGAAAATGGATTAAATATCGCTACAAAAAGCATCAGTAGTGGAATATATATATTGCAGGTAAACTTCGCTGACGGCTATTCACAAAGCCGTAAAGTAATGGTTGAGTAAAATGGTTAATATGTAAAAAGGCCGGAGCAAATTGCTCCGGCCTTTTTTGTTTTAGTGCGTAAGAAAATCAGTTCATTAAACTCTCTATTTCTTCTGCTTCTAGCGGAATGTTTTGCATCAAATCAAATGGATTATTGTTTGTAACTAAAATGTCATTTTCCAATCGAATTCCAAGATTCTCTTCACGAATATAGATGCCCGGCTCGCAAGTGAAAACCATTCCCTTTTCTATTGGTTTATCCCAAAGTCCTACATCATGCACATCCAGACCTAAGAAATGGCTTGTGCCATGCATAAAATATTTTTTATAAGCAGGATTCTTTGAATCTTGTTTGTCAATATCATGCTGGCTAATAAGCCCAAGACCGATTAATTCTGATTGCATAATTAACCCTACTTGTTTGTGATACTCTGCCAACATTGTGCCTGGTCTAAGCATTTCAGTAGCAGCTCTCATTACTCTTAGTACTGAATTGTAAACATCTTTTTGTCTGTCTGTAAATCGACCACTCACCGGAATGCAACGCGTCATATCAGAAGTATAGTTGGCATATTCTGCTCCTACATCCATCAAAATCACATCACCCGACTTACACTCTCTATTGTTATCGATATAATGTAAAACACAAGCATTGAGTCCAGAAGCAATAATAGGTTCGTAAGCAAATCCTTTCGAACGGTTTCTTAAAAACTCATGTATGTATTCAGCTTCAATTTCATATTCCATAACACCAGGTTTTACGAAATCTAATACACGCCTAAATCCTTTTTCGGTAATGTTGCAGGCATGTTGTATCAAGTTAATTTCTATAGGATGTTTTAGTGCTCTTAGTGAATGCATAAAGGGAGCCGCTTTTTCGTATTGATGCGAATTGTATTTTTCTTGACACCATTTATTAAAACGGGCAGTTCTTGTTTCTACATTGATGGTAGCTCTAGCGTGTTCGTTACTATTAAGATAAACAGTGTTAGCGTCTTGCATGAGTTGTTCAAAAATGGTTTCAAACTGGTCAATCCAATAAACCGTTATTATTCCCGACACTTCTAAAGCCTCTTCTTTAGTAAGTTTTGCGCCTTCCCAAATAGCAATCAATTCACTGGTTTCTTTCAAGAATAGAATTTCTTTATGTTCTGCCGCTGATGCGTCCGGGAAAACAATCAGCCTGCTTTCTTCCTGATCAACACCACTCATCCAAAACATATCGCTATCTTGTCTAAAAGGCATGGTGCCATCGGCACTAGTTGGCATAATGTCGTTAGAGCAAAAAACAGCCAATGATTTTGGCTTCATTTTAGCGGTGAATAAATCTCTGTTTCTGATAAAAAGAGCGTTTTTAATTTTACTATATCGCATTTTATTTTTTTGCTTTAATATTGCAAATTTATTGCTAAAGTATATTACTTTTGTTGATATGTCAAAATCTGTTATACTTAAATCTTCATTAGTTAAAAAGTATTGGATGTCAATAACTGGGCTTTTTTTATGCTTGTTTTTGATTGGACATCTTTTGGGAAATCTTCAGCTTCTTCTTCCGGCTGAAAAGGCTCAATTATCTTTTAATGAGTACGCTAAATTCATGACTACCTTTCCGTTAGTTAAATTGTTGTCATACCTAACTTATTTTAGCATACTATTTCATGCCGTTGATGGCATTTTATTAACAATACAAAATAGAAAAGCACGACCAGTGAAATACGCCTACAATAAGCCTTCAGCAAATTCATCTTGGGCATCTAGAAATATGGCGCTACTAGGATTTATTTTACTTTTTTTTCTTGTAATACACATGAAGTCTTTTTGGTACGAAATGCATTTTGGCAATGTGCCCATTGATAAACAGGCATTTAGTGAATTATTGTCTAAGGGCTTGAGTACAGAAAAGGCTTTAGAAGAAGCCCCTAAAGATCTTTATACCATTACCTCTAAAGCATTCGAGAATATTTTTTATGTTTTATTTTATGTAATTAGTTTAGCTGCTATATCACTTCATTTATTTCACGGATTGAGTAGCGCGTTTAAATCGATTGGGCTAAGTAATCCAAAATATAATACTGCATTAAAGATCTTTGCCGTCTCATTCTCTTTAGTCGTACCAATTCTTTTTATTTCAATACCGATCACAATATATATAAGATCAATATTGTAAAGTTCTGTTTAACACAAAAAAATTATTTATAATTGTTCTAAATAAGTCCAATTACAACCTTTGTTTGTGTTACAATTATTATATTTTTTTCTCTGATTTTTGTGTTACATAAATTATTTATGCATTTTTTTTTTATTTATATCATATTATTAACAATTTTGTTATTATTTTTGTAACACATGAAAAAGGTAACATACTCCCTCAATTACAGAAAACCAAAGAAGTCTTATGGTGAAGATGATGAGTTAATTGTATGTCTTCGATATTATTATAAATCTGAAGGCAAGACTAAAGTTAAGAAAATTAGCACTGGTGTCAAATGTAGGCTTAAAGATTGGGATGCAGACTGGCACAATAAAGCCGATCGTCTACCAATCTTAGAGACGGATCCAGATCACAAAAGAAAAAACAAACTTCTTAAGGACAAAGCTAAGAGCTTACTAAAAGCAGCAATGCAGAGTGCCTTTTCTTCTAATCTACTCCGACCTCTTAACGTTGAGCTTCAAAGCATAAAAACTAATGACAAATCTCCCAAAATAAATGGCACAATAAAATCAACGAATGGTTCAAAGTCATCAAATGGTTCAGTACCAAAAGAATTAGAGGGGATACGCATCGTAAAAAACATTAAATCTATTAAAGAAAAATCCATTTATAGTGATCGACTCATTTCTAAAATTCCTAATGGACCAATTGATCAAAAATGGACAACACACAAAAACAACATTAATTTAGTAAATCCGGCTAATAAGCGTTTAATCGATGTCATAGTGATAGGTACAGGACTGGCTGGGGCCTCTGCCTCTGCATCACTAGCTGAAATGGGTTATAATGTTAAGGCTTTTTGTTTTCAAGATACACCAAGAAGAGCCCATTCTATCGCTGCTCAAGGAGGAATAAATGCTGCTAAGAACTATCAAAACGATGGCGACTCTACTTATAGATTATTTTATGACACGGTAAAAGGTGGAGATTACAGGTCGCGCGAGGCAAACGTTCACAGATTAGCAGAGGTTTCTGCAAATATTATAGACCAGTGTGTTGCCCAAGGAGTTCCTTTTGCTCGTGACTATGGTGGCTTATTAGACAATCGTTCCTTTGGCGGTGTTCTTGTATCAAGAACGTTCTATGCAAAAGGTCAAACCGGACAACAATTACTGTTAGGGGCTTATTCAGCCATGTCAAGGCAGATCAATAAAGGAAAAATTGAGATGTTTAGTCGTCACGAGATGCTAGATGTCGTTATTGTTGACGGTAAGGCAAGAGGTATTATCGCTAGAAATTTAATAACTGGTGAAATTGAACGTCACTCCGCACATGCAGTTGTAATATGCTCAGGCGGTTATGGTAATGTTTTTTATCTGTCTACTAACGCCATGGGGTCTAATGTTACAGCTTCTTGGAAAGCCCACAAGAAAGGAGCTTTTTTTGGGAACCCATCTTTCACACAAATACACCCAACATGCATTCCTGTTTCTGGCGACCATCAATCAAAACTAACCTTAATGTCTGAGTCTTTGAGGAATGACGGTAGAATATGGGTGCCAAAAAATAAAAAAGACGTAGAATCCATTAGAAATGGCTCATTAAAACCAACCGAGATTTCTGAAGAAAATCGAGATTATTATTTAGAAAGAAGATATCCTGCTTTTGGAAATTTAGTTCCTAGAGACGTTGCCAGTAGAGCAGCCAAGGAAAGATGTGACGCTGGTTACGGAGTCAATAACACAGGAGAAGCGGTTTATTTAGATTTTGCTTCGGCTATTGAAAGATATGGCAAGGAACAGGCAATAATCAATGGAGACAATACTTCAGATACAGATAAAATACTAAAGTTGGGGAAAGAAATAATTGCTAAAAAATATGGTAATTTATTTCAGATGTATGAGAAAATCACAGATGACAACCCATATGAAACGCCCATGAAAATATACCCAGCTGTTCATTACACCATGGGTGGCATTTGGGTAGATTATAATTTGATGACAACTGTTCCTGGTTTATATGCTTGTGGTGAAGCAAACTTTTCAGACCACGGAGCCAACAGATTAGGAGCTTCAGCGTTAATGCAGGGATTAGCTGACGGGTATTTTGTGTTACCATTCACTATAGGTGATTTTTTAGCTGATGATATACGTACAGGACCAATCCCGACAGATTTACCTGAGTTTGATAAGGCTGAGAATCAAGTTTTAGAAAAACTTTCATTCTTTATAAATAATAAAGGCTCAAAATCTGTAGATTATTATCACAGAAAACTTGGTAAAATTATGTGGGAAAATTGTGGAATGGCCAGAAATGAAGTAGGATTAAAAAAAGCTATAGAAGAGATTACTGANTTAAGAAANGATTTTTGGCTTAACGTTAGGGTTCCNGGAGACCTNGATGAGTTAAATCCTGAATTAGANAAGGCAGGTCGTGTCGCAGANTTTCTGGAGCTTGGCGAGTTAATGTGTAAGGANGCACTGGANAGAACAGAGTCTTGTGGNGGNCATTTTAGAGAAGAATCTCAAACTAANGAAGGTGAGGCCTTGNGAGATGATGAGAATTTTAATTTCGTTTCTGCATACGAATATACTGGCACACCATCAAAAGCTAAACTACACAAAGAGGAATTGATTTTTGATAATATTGAGGTTAAACAAAGAAGTTATAAGTAAGCATGAAGTTAAAGCTTAAAATATGGCGTCAAAAAAACCCTAAATCAAAGGGTAAAATGGTTGATTATAATGTAAGTGAAATCAGTAAGGACATGTCTTTTCTTGAAATGCTTGATGTCCTTAATGAGTCTCTTAACAATAAAGGTGAGGAGCCCATTGCGTTTGATCATGATTGTAGAGAGGGTATTTGTGGCATGTGCTCGTTATATATTAATGGAGAAGCACATGGCCCTAGTCGTGCAGTAACTACATGTCAACTTCACATGAGAGAATTTAGTAACGGAGACACGATATATATCGAGCCGTGGAGAGCAAAGGCTTTTCCTGTTGTAAAAGACTTAGTCGTAGACAGATCTGCATTTGATAGAATCATACAAGCAGGAGGTTATGTTTCAGTGAACACATCTGGTAACACAATTGACGCAAACGCAGTACCTGTGCCAAAAGTTGATGCTGACGAAGCATTCGATGCAGCAACATGTATAGGATGCGGAGCTTGCGTTGCCACTTGTAAAAACTCTTCTGCTATGCTATTTACCTCAGCAAAAATATCTCAACTCTCTCTTTTGCCTCAAGGTCAAGTCGAAAGAGAAAGAAGGGTTTTAAATATGGTTAAACAAATGGACGCTGAGGGTTTTGGAAACTGCACCAATACTGGCGCTTGTGAAGTTGAGTGTCCTAAAGAAATTTCATTAGAAAATATTGCAAGAATGAATAGAGAGCATATTGCTGCAAGTATTAAGTCAAAGAGCTAAGTAATTAAATAAGTTGTTGAAACCTTCCATTTCTTTTCAATTTTTGCTTATTGAGAAGTTTCATTTTTAAATCCATACTATATATTAATGAGTAATAAATTATGTATTGCTTTAGTTCAAACTGATTTGTTTTGGAACAATCCTCTTGCTAATAAAAATCATTTTGATGGTTTATTGACAAGTGTAAAGGGTGCAGATATAATTGTATTACCAGAAATGTTCACCACAGCTTTCTGCATGGAGGGTAGCGCAGAAACTATGAATGGAGCAACTGTACAATGGATGTTGCAAAAAGCAAAATCGCTGAATACTGCTGTATGTGGATCGCTGATTATTCGAGAAGACAATCAACAATACAATCGATTTGTCTGGGTTACACCAAATGGTGAGATTGAGTATTACAATAAGAGACATTTATTTTCTTTAATGGGAGAGGGACAACAGTTTGAGGAAGGTGCAGAGCGTAAGCTTATTCATTATAAAGACTGGAAAATCTGTCCACAAATCTGTTATGACATACGATTTCCTGTTTTTAGTAGGAATGATTTGGGTTATGACTTGCTTTTGTATATTGCCAATTGGCCACTTCGGAGAATTGTAGCTTGGGATAAATTACTACAAGCTCGAGCAATCGAAAATCAATCATATGTTGTTGGAGTGAATAGGGTGGGCGAAGATGTAAATAATATTTCTTTTCCGGGCCATAGCGCTGCTTATGATGCTTTTGGAGAAACACTTGCTTTTTTAGGAAAGAAAGAAAAAGTGGAGTTCGTCACTCTTGACAAGGAAGCGCTTTTAGAAACTAGAGAGCGATTACCCTTCTTGAAGGATAGAGATAGGTTTATTCTTTCCAGTTAACTTCTAAATCCCAATCTTCTCTAAGTTGAATTTTCTCAGGGTAGTAAGAGATGGTTTCTGCTTGCTCGCGATTAAGCAAATTCCCAGTATCCCAAATGCCATTGCCGTTTTCATCATGTATTATGCGAATGTCGTAAATCCCTACAAGAAGTGAGTCGATAACCAAAGGCGCTTTGTTCATGCTTCGTTTTACAACCTTTTCATTTTGCAGTAATTCAACTATGTGATTTGTAGGTAAGGAATCTATGGTAAGTTTACCAAAGATTGATGTGCTGTCAATTTTCTGAAGAGTCAAACTGTCTAAAATGGTATTCTCATTGAAAAGGGTTATTTCGACACCTGATTCGTAAGGCTTAATAGCTTGTGGAAAAAAGCCGACATTTTCCTCAGGTAAGTTGTATTTTAAATTTCTATCCTCATCACTCAAAGCAAACAACCAATAAGTGGTATCGGTTAAATTACGAAAAGAAAAGTATCCGTTTTCATCTGTTTTTGCAATATAATTTGGTGTGTTTAAAAGCAGTGCAGAATCACAGTTTGTCGCATTATATGAATACAGGGCCGCCCAAACATTTTTTGAAGTTTCATTTTGAAAAGGATTTATGATGTAACCACTTAAGCTTAGTGTGTCAGCTGTGCTGCTTGGAAAATGGATGTGTAGTTTTTCGATCAAGTTCCCTTCGTTGTAGTCTGCAATCACAGAAGGGAAGTTTAAAGAATAGCTTGTGCCTTCTTGCCAATCCCCTTCAATCAACAATTGGTTTCTTTGTGTTTTCAGTTGAGGTGTGGTACGTAGAGGCGGAGAGCAATAAAAGTTAGTTTGATTTTTCAGTTGAATATTTTCGTCAAAAATGAGTCGAACAGAACGCTCTTCTTCTTCAATACTTAGGAGTATAGGTGAAGAACTGTCTTTTACACCACCTTTTGGTGGGACAATATTAGCGCATTGACACAAAAAAAGACAGCTAAAAGCAGCAATAAAGACATTTCTCATAAACACAAAGGTAAAAAGAAATTAACACAGCCGTCTCCACATGGAAAATCAAATTATTTTTTGCAATTGTTAAAAAATAATACTAGATTTATCTGCTCTAAAATGCTCAACTGAGCGTTGGTACTATGAAAAATGTGTTGATATTCAGGTATTTGCCATCTGGACAATCTCTTTTTTTCGCTCCAATCTAAGTTGTCTTTTTTAGAATTTATTTAATTTTTTATTAACCAAAAACAAGTGTTATGAGTAACAAGTTTACAAAATGGGTAGGAGCTTTATTGACTCTTATCTGGTGCACTGCATCTATCAATGTAGCTGCACAGACTGTCGTTTTCTCTGAGGACTTTGAATCTGGAACGGACAACTGGACGTTCACAGTTTCTGAAGATCCTGATGGCGATGGTCCTGCTCAAGGTGGCGCTGGTTACGAAGTATCTCCTACGGGATACGAATCTAGTGGATCTCTTTTCCACGGATGGTTGCCAACCGCTGCTGTAAATGATGACTGGGCTATTTCTCCACTTATCGACTTAACAGACCCTAGTTATGCTAGTGCTACTGTTTCGTGGATGGAGTACAACCAGTACACAGCAAGCTGGTACGGATACCAGGAGGTTGCTGTCTCTTTAGATGGCGAAAACTGGGTATCTATCCATAACGGTTATGTAGAAGACCTCGAATGGAACCAAATTACTGCAGACTTGAGTCTGTTTGTAGGTTTCCAGGTGTATGTTGGTTTTCACTACGCAGGTAGTGATGCACAAAGCTGGTGGATTGATGACGTAACAGTAACTGCACACACTGAGGTTCAAGTTTTAGGTTGTGATGATGAAGTAGCGGCAAACTACAACGCAGATGCAACATTGAACGACGGGTCTTGTGTTTATTTTGGCGAGTCATGTGACTTAGCTATTGAAGCGTTTGACGGCGCTAATGCCGTTAATGGTACTCCAATGTGGTATTTCTACACGGCTACGGCTAGTGGAACAGCTACAATTTCAGCAAGTCCGGGTCTTTTCACTCAGACTGGTGTTTTTTCTTCATGTGAATTAGGAGAATTTACGTTTAATGCAGATTTAGGAAATAACAGTGGCTCAGAAGGCTATACGATTGATGTTGATATTGCTGAAGGGAGCACGGTTTTCATTTTAATGGATTCATCTAATGATGAGGATCAATTCCAGTTTACGATTACTTTTGAAGCAGGTATTGACGGCTGTATGGATGCTGACGCTACTAACTACAATGCAGATGCAACTAACGATGACGGTTCTTGTGAATACTCTTGTGAGTATTTAGGATTGGGTACTACTGTTTCTTGTGATGGTGGTTCATTCCAAGGCGAAGTTTCTTGGACAATCAATGACTGTATTACTGGCGAAGTAATGTTGGCAGGTGGCGCTCCTTACTCTGAGTGTTCTGATATTGATTTATCAGCTGGTTTTGTTTTAAACATGACTGACTCTTGGGGAGACGGCTGGAACGGTAATGTTTTAACTGTAGGCGCTGACACTTACACGCTTGACGGTATTGCTGATGACGGTTCTTCTGCTCAAGTTATTGTTGGTTGTGCTAA
>PAYR01000033.1 GCA_002715345.1 Flavobacteriales bacterium
GCAGATACTGTCTCTATGTGGCTTGTAATAACCTTCGCTTTGTCCATGTCATTAGTCATGCGATATGTTGCTATGCCAGGGTCGGAAAGTAATTCTGATCTGCTTTGGTTTATTCCAATGACAGCCATTTTCCTACTCCCATCAATTCACAGAGCTTTGCTTCCCGAAAAGTTTGTCGAACATTACACACGAGGGACATGGTTCAAGGCATCTTTCCTCCATATATTTACATGGTTAGCACTGACATTTTTACTTACTAATGCACCTTTTGCAGACATAGTTGCACCTCAAGTTGATGATGGTTGGGGCATAATATCATCGGAAGAGGACGGTTATGAATTCACAGGTTCCTCAGGTGGAGAAGTTACGCTTATTCAAGGATATGAAGGGACTCATTACATCGTTATGGCATTCAGTGATAACAACGATGCCGCAGACTCAAAGTATTCTATTTCAGCGACATGGGAAGGCGGAGAATCTGTAGATAACTCATGGGCTGATGTTGAATCTGAAGACGATTCTGCCCTTGATTCTGTACGACAACACAAAGATATCGATTATCCTGTTGCTATTAAAATACCGACAGAATTGCCCGTGGGTGAATATGAATTGAAGGTCAAAGTGACAGAGGATGGCGACCCTTGGGAAAATACCCGAACTATCACAATGACACTAGTAATCGAGGCCCCTGAGCCAGAATCATCCGAGTAACTTGGATAAGCGTGCGGTTAAAGCATCTAATTGGATCGCTTCTCCTCCACCTTCAACCAATCTGAAATCAATCTCTGCCATTAATTCAGTCAGTTCTAATTTTTGTAATTCAGATAAAAAATCGGCCCCGTATAATTCTCTATGCAGTTGATTGACAAAATCAGTCCCTGCTAAGCCATATTTATCCAACAATTCTCGAAGCCTTCTACGAGCTGCGTGAAATCCATCTTGCCTACAAGCCATCAAATATTGATGAAGTGATTCAGGTGGGGCTGTAGCACTAGTTTCATAAATCAAAGATCTAGAGACATTGTTGTCAAGGGCTGCTGCAACCTGTAAGGCTGTTATTGCCTTTCTTAGATCGCCCTGTGAAATCCTAACCAATGCTTCTGCGGCGTCATCATCAAGGCCCACTTTTTCAGATTTTGCAACCGATTTAACCTGATTTAAAACATCTATATCCGCCAAAGGTCTGAATCTAAAAACCGCACAACGGCTTTGTATTGGCTCGATGATTTTACTAGAATAATTGCACGACAATATGAACCTACAAGTCTGAGCGTATTGCTCCATAATTCTTCTTAACGCGCCCTGAGCGTCATGAGTAAGAGCGTCGGCTTCATCGAGGAATATAATTTTGAATTTGGCATCGCCATAAGGAGAGGTCCTAGCGAATTGTTTTACCTTGGTACGAATGCTTTCGAGTTTTCTTTCATCACTCGCATTCATCTCCAACAAATTATTTCTAAAATCTATGCCAAAAACATCCCTTGTCAAAGCCATTGCGGCAGTGGTTTTGCCAGTACCTGGCGGGCCTGCGAATAACAAATGCGGAAAGTCTGCAAGGTTGGCATATGAGGCCAGCCTTTGGACGACTGAGGCTTGCCCTCTTATGTCACCAACTGTGCGAGGACGATGTCTCTCGACCCATAGTTCACTCATACTGTGGGATGTCAGAATAGGACGGACTTGAACCTTCGCTTTTATGAAAAACCTTGGTTTTTCTGACGGCCACCCTACGGGTGGCCAGCCGAAAGGAAACTATACCCCCTCCTCTATTGGGGAACCGAGCCCCATGTCTTCGAACAACCGCGACCGCCGCAAAATTACGACTTCATTGCTATTGGTTTTGATGTTCTTATTCGCAGATTTAGCACTGCCACAAGCAGTTCCAAGTTGGACAAACGATGAACTTAAAGAGCATAATGAGGTTCTTAGGATAACCTCTTCGTTCAATGTATCCAAAGATGCAGGGATGGAAAATTCAAACCCTGAATCAAATTATGGAAGTGACACAAACGCAAAATTAGGCGAAGACGATAATGGTGAATCTCGGATTCTTTTAACTTTCAATAATTCTGTTCCCAGCGGCCAGATGGTTAACGGAGCCACACTATTCCTAACTTGCGGAATTCCTGCAGAAGATTTGGACTACATCAACATATATGCGACCAGAGTCAAAAGAACATGGGATGAGGCGAATGTAACATGGAACCAAAGAGATTCTGGCACAAGTTGGGGAACTGGAGGTGCTGATGATGAAAACGATCGTGGCATTTGGGAACCCCCATTTTATGGATATTCAAACAATACATTCCAAATCAATGTCACAGCGATAGTACAAGATGCTGTGATTAATTCACGCAGCAGTATTGACCTATTACTTGCAGGAACTGGAAGTTCTTACGATTGCAATATGTCTGAATCAACTGATGTTAACAGCAGACCATACCTCTCTATTACACATCAAAATGGAACCCACACAAATGGAGGTAGCCTATCCCCTAACTTCGTGGAAGACGGTGCTGCACTTATGGATGATGATGAATTTTTACTTAAGGCAGCAAGAAATCCCGAATTGACTTGGGAAAGTATGAATGGAAATACCGCACAGGTCCAAATATCCAATGACCCTGAATTCAAGTCAGATATCGACGACTTCTGGTATTACAACAGTGTCGACAATTCATCTCTTTTCACAATAAACTCGGGCAATGGATCTATGACTGTTCCTAGCGGTAATGAACTCAATAATGGCACCTCTATGTATTACAGAATGAGGGCCATCGATTCAAATGACACATATGGTCAATGGGAAACCGGATTTTTCCACCTTCCTGGCCACTCTGCCTCGATTTCAGGAGGCTATGGACTCGTATCATTCGGTCACAATGATCTTGGATTAATCACCAAAACAATAGAAGACACATTCATAGATTCAAACACAGCTAGCAAAAACATGAACATGGGAAGCGATGGAAATATCACAGTAGGCAGTTCATCCTCTGCAGATCAATACGGACTGATTAGATTAAATCTAGATGATGTTGGACTACATTCCAACTCTTCAATAATCTCGGCTAACCTTTCATTTGTAAGAAATAGCTTCAGTGGGGAAGCAAATGTTAGTTTCCATATAATGGATGGAGAAGATTGGACAGAGTATGGTTCAACTTGGAGAAAGTACGATGGAACCTACAATTGGAAAGACGGAGGTAGAAGCCCGACAATGTCTGTAGGAGGGTTTAACGGAAATCAATCATCCTCCACTGTAGATGTCAATTTGACAGTTGCAATCCAAAAGTGGATTGATGACAACAATGCTGCCGTTCAATCCGGATCTACGCCATCAAAATCCCTCGATTTAATGCTAGTCGCATCTACTTGGGGCATAGAGGAAAGTTCGAGCAAATTTGTCAGCCTTTGCAGTACTGATGCATCAGGCTGTGACCAACCCACGCTTGAAATTACATACGACTGGGATAGTAGCGGACCGCCAACTACACCAACACATCAATCTCCGCTTGACGGACATGCAGTGTGGAACCTAACCGGACACAATCTTTCAGGAAATACCACACCAACATTATCATGGGATGGTACAATTACATGGAGTGGAGATATGTTACTTCAGTTGTCAACCGACCCTGAATACAGAAATATAATCCACACCTTCAATACAGCAACAACATCAGAATTTTCTAAAACCGATGGAAACTGGTCGATATCTGGAGATGATGCTCTAGATGATGGAGTAATGTATCACTGGAGACTCGCTCAAATTGATTCCAACACCAAACATCACTCTTGGTGGTCTACATCCGCTTTCCTTGTCTCTGGGCTAGAATCGGAACACATACAGAACAATGAGCACAGACTAAGGCTCTCAGATGGTAACGCTACTACTGCTGGTGATGCTCCGAGTTGTGAAGACACATACATCGACAGCGGGACCCCAACAAACAATTACAATGGCGAAGACGAAATGCAAGTTTCTTGGAACCCATTTCCAGCAGAAACTACTATTCTGGTTGGTTGTGATATGACAAGCCATCTACTCCCGAGTGGATATGCAGTAAAAACTGCAACTCTTAAGATGAAATTGGCATCCAACCCATCTGGAAGCCCAACGATAGCAGCTTGGGAAAGCATGCAACATAATTGGTCAGAAGATAGAGCAACATGGTCGACCTATGATGGGACAAATAATTGGGGTACAAGCGGTGCAAAGGGTTGGGAAAAGTCTGGTTTATTGGACTCTGAAACCCTAGGAAACTCATACTCGGCAGGAGATTGGGTTGAGTGGGATATCACTTTAGCAGTTCAGAATGCAATGCGTGAAGATAGGTCCGTAGACCTAATCTTAGGAGTTCTTGGAATAGGATCAGGAAATAATCGCGATGCTCTATTCTACCCTAATTCCGCTAACAGCGCCAATAAGCCTGAAATCTCCTTTGTCTATGTTCCGGGTTCAGATGCATTACCATCTCAACCTGTTCCACAAACACCATTGAACGGATCTTGGTCGATAGAAAGCGGGATTAATCCTGCCCCAGAACGCACACCTCAACTGACATGGAGCATGTCATCTACTGCCGCATCTGTAGGAGGGTGGTCTGTTGAACTAGACACTACAGATTCATTTGATTCAACAGAGTTGATAATGGCAACAAGTTGGACAGATACAGGATTCGATGTAACCAACCAGACATTCAATTTATCCACTCAATTAGATACTGGAAAAACATGGTACTGGAGAGTTAGAGCGACAAGTACTACCAATCAGATAGGCAACTGGTCTGACTCTTTCCACTTCTTGCTTCCAGATATTACCACATGGAGTATTGACTCAAATTCTACAGCAGTAGAATTGCATCATAGAGAAGCGATGCCTTCGCTAAATATTCCAAATTTCATAGACACATGGGTCGCAGATTCGGGTGTAGGAGCAACTGCAGATCAATCATCATCATCAACGATAAGGGCTGGAACAAGCTCGACTGGAGAGAATGCAACAGGATTGTTGAAGATTCCAATTACAGAATTACCTAATCCACAAAATGCACACATCGCTCATGCTGAATTAAATCTATTTTCCCAAATTAATTCCAATACGAAAAACGCAATTTCGGTACACCCTGCATTAGTAGCATGGAACACAAGCGCGAACGGTACGACATATAATGGAATTAACAACTGGTCAAGCCCTGGAGCAATGAATTCAAGCGACAGAGGAAGAATGTCAGACATACAACAAGGAGTATCCGCTAACTGGATGTCGTTCGACATTACAGAATTAGTTCAAGATGCGTTTGCAAACAGTGAGACTCATGTTTCTCTGATGATTGTTGGTTCTATCGGCAAAGGTCAGACTATTTTCACATCTACAAGTGGTTCATCTAACGAAAGACCCTGGGTCAATCTTACATGGTCTAAAGGAAATGCATCTACACCTGAGGTTGCAGGCAGCAATGTAAATCCAACGAATAATGAAATCTTGTGGGACACTTCGACTCATGCACTTTTGCCTGGAACCGAACCAACTTTCAGATGGAACCATTCTAATCCATCCAATGTAGACGATTGGAGAATATACATTTGGAATGACTACGCTGACCAAAGAGCAGGTTGGACCATGTACGATAGCCGAGTTTCATCCGCAGGATGGGATATAGCAAATCTTGCTTGGACCGCACAAGATAGTTTCTCCGCTGGAGATTCTTATGTTTGGTTTGTTCAGCCTATTACTGATGACATTATTGGTGCTAAAGGTCCAAACACAATATTCCACATTCCAACTAGTACGGGTAGCATCATAAATTCAACAGATGCAAACATCTCTATACAGGAAGGACAAATTGTCTCAGCATTGAATTATCCTGCAATTTTCATGGACACATACATTGATTCTGGTTCTCAAAATACTGCGTATGAGAGTTCTACTGAGTTACTAATAGGAAGATCTGGTGTCTCAACATCGACAAATTTCCAAACTGCTTCCCTTTTGATGGTCAATTGGTCTAGTATGCCTATACCTGATTCACACGAATTTGTCAATGCTACATTAACACTCAATCGATTGAGTGGTGGAGAAACTCTACAAGAATCAATCAGGGTCGGAGTGTGCGAAGTATTTGATGAGTGGAATCAAAGTGCGACATGGAACAGCCCTAATGGAACAAGTGCATCATATACTAATGATGGATGTGATACACAATTTTCGATAACCAGCCTAGATTATCAGGATTCTTCGGTTGATTTTGACATAACTTATGCCGTACAGCACGCACATGCTCGAGGCGCTGACAAAGTCAATTTAGGATTCTACGTCATAGATGAAAAGACGACATCTGATGATTGGAGATTTGCAAGTAGTGATTATACCATCGATGAGTCAAAGAGGCCCGAACTTACATTGAGTTGGAGAACCGGAAATCAATGGTTACCATCACAACCGAGCGGATTACACCCTGCAGATGGGTCTACAATCTGGAACCAAAGTGCATCTAGACCAATAGGTGCTGAAGAAACTGTGATCAATTGGACCTCTGGTGATACCAATGAAACCCGCTGGATTATGGAATTCTCAAACGAACCGAGTTTCACCAACGAGACTTGGACATCTACATTCGATTTTACAGACAATACATCCTTCAATGGAACATGGAACCTATCCACATTGACCTACAAGATAGAAAACGATATTTCTGGCGACTATTGGCTATATTGGAGAGTAAGAGCTGAACAAGATCACAGACTAGGAAAATGGTCTGATGTTCACTCTTTCAGAGTTCCTGATGAGGTTGGATTTGACGATGGTGCAGGAAACAATACTGTAACATTGTATGATGGTTCTGTGTTTGAGGACACTGGTGCTTTGCCAAATGTTCCAGATGCAACAATCGATTCCAGTCGACCAAATACAAATCTAGGAGAGGAAGGAAATCTAGACCTAGGTATCTCGCCTAGTGGCTCAGGCGAATCAAAGATTATACTCACTTTTGATCTGTCTGAACTACCGTTCCCAAATGCTATGACTCCAACTGGAGCGTTGTTGAGTCTATACAGACACAATGTTACCGGTACATCTTCTCTAACAGTAAGCGCACATGCTTGTGACACATTCGATGAAAACAGTGTTACATGGAATAATAATCCAAGCTGCTCAACCAGTGAAATTACTCGCTCAACTTTGCTAGTATCTCCAACCAATGGATGGCAAATTTGGGATATCACTTCTCTAGCACAATCTAATGTCGCTAACGGGAATAAGACAATGTCAATAATGCTGCAGTCGGTAGGAACTCCTAGTTCGGGACAAACATTCTTCGACAACACTCATAGCGAATACAGACCTAAACTTGTGCTAGATTATGTGGACAATGTAGACGGGATAATACCCCCCGCACAACCTGTGCTGATATATCCCAGTGATGGAGAAGTCCTGTACAATACAAGCACTTGGGAACTAAGTCCTTTGGACAAGCCACAACTTTCATGGAACAGCGTAACCAATGCTACAGGATATATCGTAACTATAGCAGATACTGACGGAGAGCAGAAATACAAATCATGGCTTGATGGGGAAATAAGTGGTACAACATTCACATTCAGCCAGAACCTAACTGAAGGCGAAGTTTACACTTGGTGGGTTCAAGCGATTAACGGATCAATTCCAGGACCATCTTCTAGCCGGAGAGCGTTCGCTATCGGCTCCCCTGTAAATCATACTGATAACGGCGATCATACATGGACATACACATTCCAAACTGGAAATGAAGTGTCAGACTTTGGACACACAAATGTAAGAGATTCATACATTGGAAGCGGTTTCCCTAACCAGAATCACGGGTCCGATTCAATGATGGTGGGTACTGACTGCGAGGGAATTGGCACAGAATGTAGAATGATTTTCGCCCTAGATAATAGCCAAATCCCATTGCCAAATACTGCTAAGATTCACTCTGCTTCTGTACATTTACTGGTAGATGTCCCAGCAAATGGTCCTATTACATTGAGCGTACACAGATTGTTAACTTCTGCTTGGACCCAGTCTGGGTCCTCGTGGAACAATTCTCAATCTGGAGCAGCATGGAGCACCGGAGGAATGGCTGCAGGTGTGGAGTACGAAGCCAGCCCGATTTCATCTGCTAGTATCAGTTCTAGCACAACAGGCGTATGGCTGGATATTGGGTACGATGGCATGCAAATGAATGGAGACCATGGTTGGATTGTTATCGCTTCAACCGCACCTACATCACCAGCATGGGTTGAGTTCTATTCCAGCGAAAGTGGTCTTGAATATCGCCCGAAAATTTTGATAAATTACACTGATGTTCATACTGTGTCAATCTCCCCATCAGGGTCCTCTACAGATGCAGATACGCAAGTTCAATTTTCTCACATCTTAACCGATTTATCCGGAGGAATGATTGCAGAAGATGTAGATTGGTCAGTAACTAACGGGATAATAGACTCTACTGGATTATTCACACCCCAATTAGTAGGAACTCATGATGTAACTGCATGCTTTGGGGTTATCTGTTCAACTCAATCAATAATTGTAACACCGGGCTTACCTCTTACTTTAGTGGTTGATGATATTGAAGAAACAATAACTGCAGATGATTCATTTACAATCTCAGCACATGTTGAGGATCAGCATGGAAACACTGTACCTGGGATTACAATCTCATATACAACTACTAACGGAACTATGTCTGGAGAAACATTCAATCCTTACGCTACAGGTGTGCAAACGATAACTGTGGGATGGAATTCCCAAACAATCGATGTCACTGTCACTGTAATCGGTGGAGCTCCTGTATACTATGACACTACGGGTTGTGAGGAGATCATCAAAGCCGGTACGACCTGTGTGTTAAACTGGACCCTGTACGACCAATTTGACAACATACTGGATATAANTGACGGGGGAGGTATAACATGGACAGTNGGNGGAGGAGAATTTACNGAGTCAANCGGAGANTTCTACGCAATNACAGTNGGAANTTATGTNATCAACATGACATCTACATTGGGACTATANTATGAAATTCCTATACAAATNGACCATGGAGAGATGGCTTCATTAGAAATTAATGCATCCTCTNATTTCGTAACTGCNGATGATCGAGTTTGGCTCAATACCACGAGNATTGATATCATGGGTAACCGCCTTTCTGTGGTAATACCACAAGAAAATTGGACAATAAGTGATGGAGAGATAACTGCTGGACAACCTGCGGTTTGGGAAGCACAACGCCGTGGATCAAAGTCTATTACTGCTAGTTATGCTGGAATGAACAACAGCGTTCTTGTCACAGTTACCGAAGGAGTGATTACTGGACTGATTCTAGTTATAGACTCTGTTGAGCAACCAGAAAACGCTATGTACAACATGACTGCTGATGACGAGGTAACTGTAAAAGTCAAGGCTACTGATAGTGACGGAAACAAGTGGACGGAATCCGTAGCCTGGAGCATAGAGCACGATACATATGATGATCAAAGTGTCCTCCAAGAACTTACTTATGGTTCAACCACAAGATTTGTTCCGTTCTTTGCCTCTGAAAACATGTATACACTTCGATCTACATTCTCTGACGAGAATTTAACACTATACGCCACAATCGAGATTTCTGTTACGCATGGTGATTTACTGAATATCACATTTGATTCACCAAGATCTGTAGAGAGTCTTACTGCTGATGAAAACCTGCTATTCCAACTTAGATTGTTTGACAAAACAAACTTCAATGAAATCGACCCATCTATTGTTGTTTATACACTGTTGAATATCACAGATTCAGACGATGGAACATATTCCTTCCAAGGAGGCCAAGGAGTAAATATAACCGAGAATATCACGAATAATGGAGGTATTTGGGAAGCTGACACTGTTGGAGTATATGTCATAAGAGCATCTGCGATTAATGATGCTAATTATCCAATCCATGAAGACGTTGTTGTCACAGTGACAGAAGGCGTTGCAGTATCTGTAGACATAGATGTTGTAGCTAATACAGCAAAGGCTGGAGATGAATACCCAATAATCATCACCGGAACAGATAGCGACGGAAACGATTTCCCACAAACTGTTATGTGGTTTAAGGACGGTGTTTCAGCGGCTAAAGAATTCAATGGTACTAAGGGGTATTACACTTGGAGTGCAACAAAGGCTGGACAACATAATTTCACCTTCAAGGCACCAGGTGGAGCACAAGCCGCACAAGGAGAATGGACTGTAATAGTTTCTGCACACCAAACTGTAAATCGGATTGAATTGAACATCTCGCAAGACACTGTTACACAATTAGAGACATTCGATATCGAGGTAAAAATGTTCGACGCGTGGGAGAATCAAATCCCAGTGCCCCCTGATACGAAGGTAGAATTAACAGGCAGGATGACTGCCGAAGAAACCGAAAATGGTAAGTGGACTATTACAACACTTGATGATGGAAAACAGAAAGTTACGATATCTGTACACAATAAGGATGTTTCAGCAGAAGTTACAGTTGAAGGCACCTTCATGGGATTCTTTGAAGCAGGTGGAATGCTTTACTATGCTGGCGGTATTCTAGCAATACTCGTTGTAATTGTATTATTAGTTGTGATAATTATGGTATTCCGGTCTGGATCATCTGATTATGATGACGATGATGATGACGATGATTATGAATATGAAGAAGACGATGATTCATCATCTACAAGACGGACTGCGTCAGGACCAAGCGGCCCAGGACCAAGTGGTCCTCCAGTTCAAACCTACACTCCGCCAAGACCGGAGTGGGCAGTAGAATACAGAATTGATAATGATGATGGAACCACTTGGGCAGAGTCTGATGATGGAACATGGTATTACTGGGACAATGATAGATCAGAATGGGAGCCTTGGGAATGATTAACCTAAACAATTAGTACCATTGAATTTTAAGAGTAAAGGGGATGTATGTGAAAAGATTCGTTGTATCTGTTCTGCTTGCTCTTGTATTGGTTCGATGCTCGACTCCAGTGTTAGCAAATACACCTTCAAGTATTGAAATCGAACCACATGTTCAAACTATAACCACTGATCAAGTAATTCGTTTTTCAGGAATCGTAAAGGATTCTTCAGGAAATCAAATTAATGAAGAAATAAACTGGACCTCTAGTTCTGGTTCAATCGATGCAAACGGTCTATTTGTCCCCGGTGAAGTAGGACTTACCACAATTACAGCATCTATTGGTACAATAAATTCCTCGACATCAGTAATGGTATCACCTGGATGGCCTGTTGGCATACAATCCCTGTTTAATCAAACGGAGGTTAGTATTGATGATGAAATTGATCTTACTGCAACCTTGATTGACCGTGCTGGGAATCAAGTTCAAGGCGACTTGATTTGGCGCTGTCAAAATGGAGAAATCGATCATACAAATTTAACATGGAAACCAGATAAAGTTGGTACAGCTGTAATGAGAATAATATACTTCGAATTGGAAACTCAAGTCACATTCAATGTTGTTTCTGGAAATCCAGACTATCTTGAAATTCCATATGGTATTACTGTACAAAGTGGTACTACATTTCATGTCATACCAGTTGCGAAAGATTCACAAGGAAACGAAGTAGAGTTATCCAAAGCTGGACAATTAGCATGGAATGCAGAAAATGGAACCATCTCACCTACCGGCCTTTACTATGCAAATTCTCCAGGGATTTGGAACATCACCGTGAATAGCACTTCGGGTGCATCTGGTGTTGGAATAATTAGAGTGTTACCTGCACAAGCCACAGGATTGAATATTGAAATCGATACGCAGCAGGCCCGAACTGGATCGCCAGTTAACCTTTCAGCAATTAGGAGTGACGTATTAGGAAACGAAGCAGAAGTGACACTTCCGCTTTCCAATTGGAGTGTCCCATCCGGCTCACTTTCAATGGAAGATGGGACTGTGGTTTGGGTTCCTGCAATGATTGGAAATTGGACAATAGGGGTTAGTGATCAAGGATTCTCTGCAACTATCCAAATCAATGTAATTCAAGGAGAAGTTATTGGCATAGAGCTAATTCTATCCGAAGAGATTATCAAATCTGGAGACCTTATCGTTGCCTCTATTTCTGCATATGACAACGCCGGAAATCATCGCTCTGTAGATGGTGCTTGGTTGATAGATGATGAATTGAATCCGGTTGACCAAGGTGATTGGTATGAATTGCGACCTGGAGAGATTGGTAATTTTTCAGTATCAGTAACTTGGTTTGATAATGAAACCCAAAATGTGCACGAGTTTGAGACTTTTTTGAACGTTGAATATGGAGAACTTGCTAGGATTATTCTACCAGAAAGTGGCACGCAGGTCCCCTCAGATGGGGTATTAGATTTGATGCCAATATTCGAGGACGAATATGGCAACATCGTAGATCAAGTAATGGTGATGTGGGTAGTTGATGGCGTAGATACGACTATGGAAATAAGATTGGCAGGGGACAAATGGGCACCATCTGAATTAGGAATGCATGAGATAAGAGCAACCGCACAGGGAGTTTATGCGATTACTGATGTTGAAGTTGTTGCGGGTTCTGCCAGACAAATTTCTACCAACTACGAACAAGGAATCGAAGTTAATAGTGGAGAAGGAGTAGAGATAATAATTTCAACCTTGGATATTCATGGGAATATTGCTTTAGCTTCAGAAATACAATTCGGATTTGAGGATCCATTGGGAATAATTTCTCCATCATCAACAGGTGATGGCCACTGGATTGTCACAGGGGGAGAGGTTGGGGAATGGAACCTAAGGTTGTCTGCAGATTCTGCATCTAAAGATATTACTGTATTAGTAAATCCTGGTCAACCTGTCAGATTAATTGCTGAAATTCCGGATGAAAACCCCGAGCAAGGTGGTAAAATGATAATCAGAATACACGCCATTGACCAAGCTGGTAATCGAATCGAGGTACCCCCTGACGAAGTCACAATCAAATGTACAACCGGAGATATCAAGCATCTAGCAGCCGACACATATGAAGTTTCGATTGAACTATCTGGCCAGTCACAATCGTGTAATGCATTTTGGAACGACCTAATAGCACAGAAATTCTTCGATGTTGACGCTGTGTTATTCGGTGGGGGATTAGGTGATTCAAATACAGCTTTGTCTCTGGTTTCTTTTATTATTTTCCTTTTCATTGCTATTATGATAGTTTTAATTCGTAGAATTAGGACTTACAGCGATGATGAATATAATTGGGAAGATGAACTTGAGGACGAAGATGATGAGATTCAGTCGGATGAAGTTGTTGTTGAAGAGAGTTCGACGGATCGAAATAGTGTTGAAACAATAGATGCAAAGCCAGAAGTTAGCGAGAACACTGAAGACTTACGAGCTAGGTTGGCAGAAAAAGCAAAACAGACTGGTGTAATGCAAGCTGCACCTGGAACTGAACAGGGTAAAACTGGTTGGTATATCGATTCAGACGGACAACTAACATCATGGTTAGTAAGTGAAAGCGACGAGTGGACAAGAGTCTCCTGATTACTCTTCAGAAATTGAAGATTCAGACTGATTTGAGTTGCCTGATTGATAATTTTTTTGCCGTAAATGTAGTATGTTGCTAATCCAATAACCGCTGCTGCAAGTGCACCAATAATTGCTTTTTGCCCCATTATCACAACAAGATATGCTCCCGCAATGGTCCCAAAAATTTGGATCCACGGAAACAAGGGAGATTTGAAAGTCGGTTTGTACCAATCGAACTTTGGCTTATCTTGTCGTAATAAAATTACACTTATGTTCAATGCTACAATAACCATGATTTGGAAGCCAGATGCTAACTTAGCAACATCTTTTACTGGTAAGGTCAGAATTGAAACACCCATGGTGATTCCAGTAAGTATAATCGCTAGGTGGGGGGTCTCGAATTTTTTGTTGGTCTCACTCAAAGAATTTGGTAGTAAACTGTCTTTTGCCATAGCAAAGAGGAACCTAGATGCTGCTAACAAACCAGATAATGCGCCTGAAATCATTGTCAAAACCGCTAACATGGCTAATGCAAGCCCTATTTTGGAAGAGGCAACCGCATCTACAAAGGCAAAGATAGGGTCTTCTCTTGGGGTACCATCGGATTTGTTTAACCACCATTCGCCATCAACTGAAGCCATCATAATGAATGTGACAAATACATACAAGGCTGTAATTAGAAACAGAGAAATTAGCATGCTTTTGTGAAGATTCTTTTCTGGCCGCTTTATTTCACCACCAATAGCACCTGCTTTGTAAATACCAGCATATGCAACAAATACAAGAGCTGCGGCCTCAGCAACCAGAGTTGGGTTTTGCTTAGATGTTTCAAAAGCTCCATCTAAAGGTCGTGAGAAATCTGTACTCCCATCAAATAGTTGGATAATACAAATAATAACAATTAAGGCAGTAGTTAATGCTAGAATAGGAGTTTGGAAAGCCTTGACTTTCTTTATTCCTAGAATATTTAGAATAATAATCAACAACAGGGCAGCCATTTCTAGAAGTGTAGAATTTGATGTAATATCAAAATAATTAGTTACCACATACATGTAGGCAGAGAAACCGATCAAAGCAAATGCAGATTTCAGTAAGAATGAGGCCCATAATCCAAGACCGCTTACAGTGCCTATCAGTGGACCAAAGGAACGTTCGACA
>PAYR01000001.1 GCA_002715345.1 Flavobacteriales bacterium
AAGAAAAAAAAGAAATAAAGGCTGTCCATGTTCCAAAATATGAGTATGGAATTTTAGTTGATTCCTTTAAGGTTGTTAGGGACATTGTAAAGCCAAATCAAACATTAGGAGAAATACTATATTTTAATCATATTGATCACCCACAAATTAACAAAATTGTAAATGCTTCCAAAAATATTTTTGATGTTAAAAAAATAAATGCTGGTCAAAACTATACTGTATTATGTTCCAAAGACTCAATAGATAAGGCAAATTTTTTTATTTACGAAATAGATCCAGTCAATTTTGTTGTTTTTGATTTGACAGAAAATATGTCGGTGTTTTTAGACAAGAAAGATATTGAAGTAAGATTAAAAAAAGCTAAAGGTAAAATTAATAGCTCTTTGTGGATTAGCATGGAAGAAAAAGGTCTTAGCCCGAGACTAGCACATGAACTATCTACAATTTATGCCTGGACTATAGATTTTTTTAAAATACAAAAAGAGGATGAATTTAAAGTTTACTATGAAGACAGATATGTTGATAACGAATATATTGGTATAGGAAAAATTATTGCCTCCGAGTTTATTCATAACAATAAAAGTTACTTTGCGTATTATTATAAAGAAAAAAATGGTCGAGGTGATTATTTTAATGAAAAAGGACAAACTCTTCGAAAAGCGTTCTTAATGGCCCCTGTTGATTACAAAAGAATATCTTCAAGATATAGTAAAAACAGAAAGCATCCTGTAACAGGAAGATGGAAAGGCCACTTTGGGACGGATTATGCGGCAGCTACGGGAACACCAATTTGGACTACGGCAGATGGTGTTGTGGTTAAGGCTTCTTATACTAGAAATAATGGAAACTATGTAAAGATTAAACATAATAATACGTATACAACACAGTATTTACACATGTCTAAAATAAAAAATGGCATAAAAAGAAATGTAAAAGTGAAACAAGGACAAATAATAGGATATGTTGGTAGTACAGGACTAGCTACAGGTCCACATGTTTGTTATAGGTTTTGGAAAAACGGCAGACAGGTTGATCCGTATAAACAGAAACTACCTCCAGGCGATCCAATTAAAAAAGAAAACTATAATGATTTTATGATTGTTAAGGACAGTTTGTTTAGGTTCATATCAGCTCAATAAAAGTTTATTTTGAAATGAAAAATAGCGCGATAGTTTTATTTTTATTTTTGGCATACTCAACATACTCTCAGAACACATTTATTGAAAATAAGGGCCAAATGCCTGTAAACGTTTTATGTAAAGCACATTTACCATCAGGTGCACTTTATATTGAGGAGGGAAAGTTTACATATGTGTTTTACAATCAAAATCAAATTAAAGAAAGCCACAACTCTACATTTTCAAGAGATTATATTGATGCGCATTCATACAAAGCACATTTTGTTAATTCTAATAAAAATACCCCGTTTGTTCTTGATAGCGCTAGCAAATATTATGAAAATTATTTCATTGGAAATAAGGCTGATTGGGTAAATAACGTTAGGACATATAAGAAATATACTCAAAATGAAATATATGATGGTGTTGATTTAGTCATGTTTTCGATAGAAAACAAATTAAAATACGAGCTGCACCTACAACCTCATGCAAATGTAAAAAATATAAAAATAGAATATGAAGGCCTAGAGAGTATTGATATATTAGAAGGTGATTTAATTTGTAATACAGCTTTTAGCACAACCATAGAGCACAAACCTTTTTCTTATCAAATTATTGACGGCAAGTTAAATGAAGTAAAATGTTCGTATAGATTAAAAAACAATATTATTTCATTTGCTTTTCCTGACGGATATGATAAATCAAAAAAACTAATAATTGATCCCACACTTGAGTTTTCAACTTTTTCAGGTTCATTTGCTAACAATTTTGGCTATACAGCAACGTATGATGATTTTGGTTTTTTGTATAGTGGTAGCACTGTTTTCGGCTCGGGTTACCCAACTACCACTGGAGCTTTTCAAATAAGCTTTTCATCAGGCACTGTTGATATAGGAATTACAAAGTATGATACAACTGGAACCCAAATGATATATTCAACATATCTTGGTGGTGATGCTGATGAGTTGCCGCACAGTATGGTTGTTAATTCTTCAAATGAACTATTTATTTTTGGTACGACTAGTTCGTTAAACTTCCCAACTTCAGATGGAGCATACCAAACCAACTTTAACGGGGGTACATATTATGGTGTTGGAGGGTTGGGTGTTACTTTTAACAACGGTTCAGATATTTTTGTGTCTAAACTAAGCGCAAATGGAGGTAGTCTTTTATCATCAACTTACATTGGAGGAAGTGAAAACGATGGATTAAATATACACGTACCAATTAATAAAAACTATGCTGATGAAGTAAGAGGAGAAATAGATATAGATTTAAACAATAATATTTATATAGCAACGTGTACAAAATCTGCAGATTTTCCTGTTACAAATTCATTTCAATCTTTTTTAAATGGTGATCAAGAAGGGTGTGTTTTTAAAATGGATAATCAGCTTAGTACAATTGTTTGGTCCACTTTTTTAGGAGGTTCAAAACACGACGGTATTTTTTCATTAGCTTTTGATAAGGGCAATAATGTTTTAGTTACAGGAGGAACTATTTCGACAGACTTCCCAACCACACTAAATGCATATAAGAATACAAAAACAGACTCAATTTTACCTGACGCTTTTGTTACAACCATAAGTCATGATGGCAACTCTATTCTTAGCTCAACTTTTTATGGGGAACCAAATTATCATGACCAATCATATTTTATTGAGCTAGACTCTGAAGAACAAGTTTATATTTATGGACAAACAAAAGCTCCAGGAAGCAGTTTTATTTATAACGCTAATTATTATGTTTTGGACGGAGGTCAATTTATTACAGCTTTCTCAAAAGATCTTAGCACAGTAAAAAAATCAACAGTTTTTGGAACAGGGAGGGGTACTCCCGATATTTCTCCAACCGCCTTTTTAGTAGATATTTGCGGTAACATTTATATATCCGGATGGGGTTCTGATGTTCAAGGACCATCACCCAGCGACCCCGACCCATGGACAGCTTTATCAACATTTAATATGCCAATAACAAATAATGCTTTTCAATCAACAACAACAGGTCACGACATATACCTAATGGTTATAGATAGTGATTTAGATAGTTTAGTTTATGCAACATATTTAGGAGGTGATCAGAGTAGAGAACATGTTGATGGCGGAACATCAAGGTTTGATAAAAAAGGAGCTATTTATCATGCTGTTTGCGCTGGTTGTGGCGGCTATTCAGACTTCCCTATTGAGCCAAACCCAGGCGCTGTCTCAACAGTAAATAACGGTATAGGAAGCGCATGTAATAGCGCTGTTTTCAAGTTTGATTTTGATTTCCCCGTAGTTGTTGCAAATTTTTCGTCACCTCTTGTTAGTTGTAATACCACAATTAGTTTCCATAATGCTAGTTCAATATTTCCAACCACTACATTTTTATGGGATTTTGGAGATGGTAATTATTCAAATTTAAAAAACCCTATACACAATTATTTGCAGCCAGGAGAGTATGATATTACATTAACGGTAATAGATTCATCGGGTTGTAATTTAATAGATTCAATTACTAAAAAAATTACAATTCTGTCAAATCAATCAGATTCATTACCCTCAATAACAAAATGTTCTAATGAGTCTGTTCAGATGGGATTGCCATATACTGATCCAAACTCAATATATTCATGGTATCCAAATATTGATTTGATTGGATCAAATACTCCTAATCCTATTTGCACTTCTCAGATTTCAAGACAGTATTATATGATCATAGAAAAAGGAGCGTGTAAGGATACAATATTTCAAAAAATTAATTCTACTCTTGTAGATATTAATTCTATAGACGACACTGTTTTTTGTGAAAACCCTATTTTATATAAAATTGAACATAATGGAACCCAAGTTATTTGGTCTTCTAATCTAAGTTTTTCAGACACATTAAGCATGAGCGAATCTATTTTACTTTCTGATACAGGAGTGTTTTATGTTAAATCTCAACTTAATTCATGTTTTGATATTGAAGAAGTAAATGTAAATATAGGGGAGTTAGAATTAAACGTACTACAAGAAGTTAAATTTTGCAAAGATTCAATTTTATTAGAATCAGATTATAATGGCATGTATATTATTTGGTCTAATAATAGTATTTTTTCTGATACAGTTTCTACAAATTCTGATATTTATGTTACAGGTTTAGGTTATTATTATGTAAAAACAAGTACCGGTATTTGTAGTGCTAGTGATAGTGTTTTAGTTATTTCTAAGAATATAAATATATCGCTTTTTGGAAATGATATTTGTTATGGTGATACTGCGTTTATTGGAGTAACTAATTTAAATCCATCTGTTCCAATCATAAGTTATACTTGGAATAATACAAGCTCAAATATCGAGACAATTATAGATACACCAGTAGTATCAAAATGGTATGTTGTTGAGGTTTTAAACACCGCTAAATGTATTTTAAAAGATTCTATATACATTAATGTATATGATAATCCAAAGATAGATTCGATTTTCATTGAAACAGACTCTATATTTTTAGGTCAACAAGTTACGTTGCAAATTGAAACAAGTGACATGATATATTGGCCTTATTTTGGAAGTAATGAAATGAAACAAATAGATTTTCCCAAAACTAGTACGTGCTATGTTTATGAAGTGTTTAATGAATATAATTGTGTTATTAAGGACACTATATGTGTAAAAGTTTTGGATTTTTTTTGTGATGAGGAATACATAACTATACCAACCGCTTTTAGCCCAAATCAAGATGGTAAAAATGAAACATATCATATTTTAGATAAGAGTAATATAATTACAAAATACAAATTAGAAATTTTTAATAGACTAGGTCAAAAAGTTTTTTCTAGTACTGATAAAAATGAAGAGTGGAACGGTACTTACAAAGAAAATCAGCTTACCCCTCAAATATTTGATTTTTATTTAGAAATTACATGTTTAGGAGAAAATAAGTTGTTTAAAAAAGGAAATATAACTTTAATAAAATGATGCGAAAGGTTGTCATTATATTTCTAATCTCAATATTAAATGTAAAAGCGCAAGACATTCATTTTTCACAATATAAAAACTCAACTTTTTTCACAAACCCATCGCTAACTAGCTTTCAAGGTTCTGATTTTCTTATTCTATTACAAAAACGAAACCAGTGGCAAGTTGTTGCAGATCCATTCAGTACATTTATAATGTCAATGGAATCAAAAAACATAGTAAACAACAACTCTTTTGGAATCCATTTCATGAACGATATCGCTGGAGATGCAAGATTTCAAACCACAGGGTCAATCATTAATTATAGTAAATCTATAAAACAAAATTCAAAAACATTTTTTGCGATTGGTTTAAGCGCGGGTTTTTACCAAAGAAAAATTTCGTTTGATAAATTAGTTTTTATAGAACAAGAAAATTTTGATAATGTAAGTTTTTATTATCCCGACATAAATTTTGGCATATCAAATAAAAAAATAATTAATAATTCGATTAATCTATATAGTGGAATTTCACTTTTTCATATAAATCGACCGAACCAGTCTCTTTTAGAAAGCGATAAGGAACTGTTATTGCCCAGACTTAATATACACACCAAAGCATATATTTTTCTTTATGATAATTGGAAAATCATACCACATATTTTTTTTTCAAAACAAAATGTTAACCAAGAGATTATAATCGGATCTGACTTACAATATTTGCTATATGAAGACAAGAATATATTTTTTGGTTTTGGCACAAATTATCGACATAAAGATGCGGTTTATTATAACGCTAATATTAAAACAGGTAGCTTTGAAGTAATATTAAATTATGATGTAAACATTTCATCATTAAAAACAGCCTCAAACTATAATGGAGCATATGAGTTTTTAATTTCATATGAGTGGAATAAAAGAAAAAAATATAAGAAGACAATTAAAATTAAACAAAAAAAATGTCCAAAATATTTATAACCATATTAGTTTTTGTAGTACAAATTAACAGCATTATGTCTCAAGAAATAATCATAAAGATGTTATCTGAAAAAACAAACACTAAGTTAGGTTCAGAATTTAATTTTGTAACAAACGATAATATTAATGCATTTTATTCATCATCATCAATTGAAAACAACCGATTTAGAACAGCCATATATAAATCAAAATATATAGATGGAGACTGGCAGGCAGGAAAATATTTTAATATAGATGCTTTTTACAATGTAGGAAATATTTCTTGCGATTCAACTAGTTGTTATTTTAGTGCATGCGACTCACTAAATAATTGTAAAATATTTTATTATAATATAAATGATAAAAATGTTTATTTTGATGTAGGAGAGTTAATAAATTCTCCAAACTCTAGCAATACACAACCACATATTACAATTCACAAAAATCAAAAAGCACTATACTTCGTTTCGAATCGATCTGGGGGGAAGGGAGGATTAGATATATGGGTTAGTTTTATGGGAAGAAATGGAAATTTTGGATCACCGCTAAATTTAGGCTCAAAAATAAATTCATTTGCAGATGAAGTAACCCCATACTATAATAAATGGACTGAAGAAATATATTTTTCCACGAATAAAGAGAAGAAAGTATTTAATATCTATAAATCTTCCGGAAAAATAAATAAATGGAAAGAATCAGTAAAAGAAGAAAACCTAAGCTCAAAAGAAGATGATTTATATGTATATTTTGTTAAAAAAGACAAAGGTTATTTTTCTTCAAATAGAGGAGACACTTCTTGTTGTATGAACAATTATTCTTTTACTTATACTTCACAACCACCTACAAAAATAGATGACCTTATAAAATTAGATTTTTTACCGTTAAACTTGTATTTTCATAACGATGAACCAGACCCAAGAACAACAAAAAAAACAACAAAAAAGACATATGAACAAACTTATATTACATATTTTCAGAAAGAAGATGTATATATTGAAAAAAGTAAAAATGATACTAGTATAATAAAATTTTTTCAGGACAGTATAAAGGGTAATTATACTAGACTTAATAGTGTTTTAGATCAAATTTATTCAAACTTAATAAATGGAAACAAAATAGAACTACACATTAAAGGCTATGCATCTCCTTTACACAATGCTGATTATAATAAAAATTTATCCTCTAGAAGAATTAGCAGTCTAGTTAATTATATAAACCAATATAAATCAAGTATATTTAAGCAACATATTAATAATAAAAAATTAAAATTTGTAATTATCCCATATGGTGAGAGCAAGTCATCTAGCAAAACAAGTGCAGATCCAAATAACAAAAGACTATCAGTGTATAGTTTGGATGCAATGTTAGAAAGAAAAATTCAAATTATTGATGTAATAATTGATGACTGATTTAAAATAAGAAAAATCTGTGTACAAAAACCAATTGCTAAACCAAATATAAGTTGTGGTATAGTGTGGGCGCTCTCATTATATCTTGAGAAAGCAATAATTAAGGCAAAAATAATAAAAATAAAAACTAAAAATAGATTGGGCTCAATCAAAAAATTGCTTGATACAAAAACAGCCAACATATTTCCAGCAGCTAACATGTGCATGCTAATTTTCCAGAAAAACGAAATTACTAGCGCGCAAATAGTTATTATAAAAATGGCCAAAAAAATCAACTTAACAAAAGGAAAAATATTTAAACAAGAACTATTTATTATACCTCCAACAAGCATGTATATTGTATTTGTTATTAATGGAATTATTCGTTCTCTATTATCATGCATTTCAAATGATCCTATTAGCCCAAATTTAACTAAAACTACGCCTGTTAGAATTGGTAAAACAGTGTAGATAAGAATAAACAGAGTATAAATTGAATTTACACAAATATTATTGGAAGTTGAATTTGCTAGTATGGGAGTAAAATTAAATAAGGTAAACAATATAATTAAAGGAACAAAAACTGGATGAAAAACATATGAAATAAATTTAGAAAATCTCATCACAATTTTTTTCTAAGCCTAGAAACAGGTATTTTTAATGATTCACGATATTTTGCTGTTGTTCTTCGGGCAATGTGATAATCTTCTTTCCCCAAAAGATTAGCTAGCTCATCATCAGTAAAAGGCTTTGATTTGTCTTCATTATTTATAAGCTCCAAAAGTGTTGTTTTTATTTCTTTAGTAGATATAATTTCGCCGTTATCTTTTCTATAGGCTTCTGAAAACAACTCTTTAATTTTAAACGTTCCAAAATGTGTTTCTATGTATTTAGAGTTGCTAGCTCTAGAGATCGTTGAAATATCTACTCCGACAATCTGTGCTATATCTGAAAGTTTCATTGGTTTTAAATCTTTCTCAAGCCCAGAAATAAAATAATTTTTTTGAAATTCTACTATTGATGTTACAATTTTTAACAAGGTACTATCTCTTTTTACCAGCGCGTCTTTAAACCACTTTGCTCTTTCGATTTTTTCGGTTAGAAATTCAGA
This sequence comes from Flavobacteriales bacterium, assembly GCA_002715345.1. Taxonomy (GTDB): domain Bacteria; phylum Bacteroidota; class Bacteroidia; order Flavobacteriales; family UBA7312; genus UBA7312. The sequence continues at coordinate 8,491 of PAYR01000001.1, forward strand.
TGTATGTTTATCTTTTGTATTGCTTAACAAATCAATATAATATTTACTTATTCTTATACTGTTTTCTTTTAGCTTTGTGGCTGAAATTACAGGAACATCATTTTTAATTTTAACATTGAAATCTGAGGTTATGTATTCTATTGTCATGTTTGGATTTTTAGAAAAACCAGCACTAGGGATTGGATTTAATGACTCTATTATTTTGTAAACAGCTTTTAATCTTCTTTCGTCAATTTTATATTCGGAAATTAAAAAATCAAAATTTTTGTTTACGAAGTATTTGTAGTGATTATTTAGAATGTTAAAACCTATTTCTTCTTCAGGAAATATCTTTTCTAATTGCAGTAATAAGCAATGATTCAAATTTGTTGCACCAACCCCAACGGGTTCCAGAGACTGAAGTGTTTTAAGGCAAAAGCTAAGTTCTTTCTCAGTTACATCTATATTCTCCTGAGTTAACAAGTCATTTGAAATTGTATGTAAATCAGAGGAGAGAAAGCCGTATCCATCTAAGCTATTTATTAAATAATTTATTAAAAAGGTATCTTTTTCGTTTAATTCTAAATTGACTAACTGTTCACCTAAATAGTTTGCCAAAGTCTCTTTTTTGTCTTCGATCTGAACAGGATTAAAATCACTTTTAGTGTTGTAAATACTTGGAGCCCCAATATTGTTTTCGTTAACAATATCTTCTTCATTTTCCTCAGATTCTTCTAAAGTTGGGTTATCTTCTAATTCTTTCTGTATTGTTTCTTGTAATAAGGTAATTGGTATTTGCAATAAATTTAAGAACTGAATTTGTTTAGCACTTATATTTTGGCTAAGATTTTGCTCTAACTTTTGTTTATTCATTGTTAAAACTCAGCATTTTTTGGAGTTCTTGGAAAGGGAATCACATCTCGTATATTTTTCATCCCAGTTACAAACATAACTAGACGTTCAAATCCTAGACCAAAACCACTGTGCTCACATGTACCAAATTTTCTTGTATCTAAATACCACCACAGATGTTTTTCATCAATATTCATTTCCTTCATTCTTTTTTGAAGGATGTTTAAACGCTCTTCCCTTTGAGAGCCACCAACTATTTCTCCTATCTCTGGAAATAAGATATCCATTGCCCTAACTGTTTTTCCGTCCTCATTTAAACGCATATAAAACGCTTTTATTTCTTTTGGGTAATCAGTAATTACTACAGGTCTTTTAAATTCCTTTTCTACTAAATATCTTTCGTGCTCTGACTGTAAATCATCACCAAAGCCTGATATTTGAAAACTAAACTTCTTCTTTTTGTTTGCTTTAGAGTTTAGTAAAATTTTTATAGCTTCAGTGTAGCTCAATCTTTCAAATTCATTATTAACAACAAGCTTTAGTCTTTCTAAAAGTGATGATTCTGATCTATGCTCTTTTTTAAGTTGTGATTCCTCATTTTTTAATCTCATATCTAGATATTCTAAATCTAGTTTGTTGTTTTCTAAGCAATAATTAATACAATATTTTAACATTTTTTCAGCCAAATCAATATTTTCTTTTAAATCTGCAAAAGCAACCTCTGGTTCAATCATCCAGAACTCTGCTAAATGGCGAGAAGTGTTGGAGTTTTCAGCACGGAAAGTAGGTCCGAAAGTGTATACCTCTCCAAATGCCATAGCTCCTAATTCAGCTTCTAATTGCCCAGATACAGTTAAGTTAGTTTTCTTTCCAAAGAAATCTTGTGTTTGATCCACCTTTCCATCTTCTCCTTTTGGAGGGTTATCCAAATCAAGACTTGTTACTTGAAACATTTCGCCCGCTCCTTCTGCATCTGCACCGGTAATAATAGGGGTGTGCATATACACAAATCCTTTGTTGTTAAAGAATTGATGTATGGCAAAAGCAAGTGCATGGCGCACTCTAAAAACAGCACTAAAAGTGTTGGTTCTAAAACGAAGGTGTGCTTTTTCGCGCAAAAACTCTAAACTATGTTTTTTGGGTTGAAGCGGATATTCGTCAGCATCAGCAGCGCCTAGAACATAAATTTTTTCGGCAGTAATTTCTACTTTTTGTCCACTACCCTGCGACTCTACCAAGATTCCATCCACAGATATACATGCACCTGTAGTGATTTGCTTCAATAGATATTCGTCAAAATTTTCTGATTCGGCTACTATTTGTATACTGTTGATAGTTGAGCCATCATTAAGCGCAACAAATGATACATGCTTGCTTCCTCTACGATTACGAACCCATCCCTTTACATTGACTGCACAGCCTAATTTATCCGTCTGTAAAAGCGTGCTAATTTTTGTGCGTTTCATTCTTTGAATTTCGTTTTGACAAAGATATAAAACTAAATGGGTTCTCTAGGCGATATAATTGTAGGAAACAATAAAGTATTCAAAACGTTTCTTTAGTTTTTTAATATGTATATTTGCACCCCATTATGGAAGTTAAAGAACATATCATTCAGCAGTCGCTTTCTCTTTTTTTGAAAAAGGGCGTTAAGCAAGTAAATATGGACGAAGTAGCTACTAATTTAGGCATCTCCAAAAAGACTTTGTACGTTCATTTTGACAACAAACAAGACTTGGTTCACCATTGTTTTCAGAAACACAACGATTTAGTCTCTGAAATGATAAATATTTCAGCAGCTAAATTTGAAAATGCAATTGATGAGCTTTTTGCAATTGATGAGAGTTGTTCTTTAGTCATGAAAAAAATCAACCCTTATTTGTTGGGCGAATTAAAGCGATATTATCCTAATACGTGGGCTTTAACAGAGCAGTTAAAACAAAAGGTTCTGTTTAATATTGTCAAGAATAACCTCAGTAAAGGTATTGAACAAGAGATTTACAGAAAGGAAATAGATGTGGATATCATTGCCAAGCTCATGATTAGTAGAACAGACGCTTTGATCAATGAAGAAGTTTTTCCATTGACGCACTACGATTTCAGAAAATTACTGGCAGAAATTAGAATTTATCACATTCGAGGAATTGCAACTCTTAAAGGCATCAACTATTTAGAACAAAAAATCAATGAAGAATAATTTATTAATAATCGCTATTCTTATAGCGTTTACTTCTTCTGCTCAACAACGCTTATCTGTTAAAGAGGCGCAAGGGTTAGGGTTACAAAATAATGTAAAGGTCAAAAATGCTAAGCTAGAAGTTTCCCTTGCCAAGAAAAAAGTATTGGAAACTATTGGTATTGGTTTGCCCAAGATAAATGGCGAAGTGAATTGGCAACAGTTTTTAGAGATTCCAATCACGGTTGTCCCTGCTAATATGTTTGTGCCAACAGCACCAGAGGGCGAATATGCCGAGTTACAATTTGGTACAGAGCATAATTCTACGGCATCCATTACGGCCTCACAACTTTTGTTTGATGGTAGTTACATCGTTGGACTTAAAGCCTCTACTATTTACAAGAGTCTATCACAACAATCTTTGCAATTGACCGAGCAGCAAATTCAAGACAGTATAGCGGCAGCATACTACAATGTGTTGGTGACAGAAGAAAGGAAAGACTTCTTGAAGTTAATTGCCGAGATACACCAAGGCATTTTAGATGAGGTACAAGCCCGTTATGACTTGGGTATGGTCGAGGATTTGGATGTTGATAGAATGGCACTCACTCTTTCTAATATGGAAATTCAATCCGAAAATATGCAAAGAATGACGGAACTGGCTTATTTATATTTGAAATTAATATTAGGGATTCCACTTGAAGAAGAATTAGTACTTACGGACAGTTTACCTACTTTATTAAGTCAAAACCAAACACTAAAAATACAAGACCCCAATATTGAAAATCGCTTAGAGTTTCAATTGGCTGAAACACAAAGAAAATTATCTAAGTTAGATTTAAGACGTTACCAATCTCAGTTTTTACCGAGTATATCTGCATTTGGTACATACAGTAAAAATGCCTTTCGTGATGAGTTTAACTTCTTCGATAAGGATTTAAGCTGGTACCCCACACAGGTGGTAGGCGTCAAAGCAACAATGAATTTATTCGATGGTTTTTCTAGAAAAGCTAAAGTACAACAAGCTAAACTTGAGNTCGAAAAAGCTAAGAATAATCAATCTCAAGTTTCAGAATCNTTNANCCTGGCTCATAAGNTAGCGTTGTCCAATTACCTTACAGCCTATCATACTCAAAAGCAAAAATCTGAAAGTTTGGAGCTGAGTAAAAAAATCTATTTAAAAACNATGGCTAAATATAGAGAGGGTTTAGTCAGTAGTATGGAGCTATCGCAGTCGGGAGCNGATTACAGTCAGGCTCAAGCCGATAATGCCCAAGCCATCTATAACCTACTTATTACAAAAACTAATTATAATCGTTCAGTCGGAAATTAATGAAAACAGTTAAATTATTTTCAATATTAACTCTTGCCATCCTTTTTAGTTGTGGCGAAGAGGTCAATGAATTAAGTCAAAAGAAAGAAACCTTAAAAGAGCTTAGGCAGCAAATTGTTGCTTTGAAATCTCAAATTTCTTCACTAGAAAAAGAGATAGCAGTTTCCGACACCCTTGTTGAAGGTGGTGTCGTTGTACATACACAAGTTGTTGAAGGTACTAAATTTACCCATTACATCAGTCAGCCGGGTATTGTCAGCTCCAAGCAGAATATATTGGTTAGTGTTGAGATCGGTGGTATGGTCGTTAATCGTTTGGTAGAAGAAGGACGGTGGGTCAATAAAGGTGATGCTATCATACAGCTTGATGCGAGTATTTTATACAATCAAGTTGAAGATTTAAGACAATCTATGGAATTAGCCAGGACTACTTACGAGCGTCAAGATAATTTATGGAAACAAGGTATTGGTTCAGAGATGCAATACTTACAAGCCAAAACCCAGTATGTTTCATTGCAGAAAAAGTTAGCCGCTATGCAGGCTCAGCTCGATAAGTTGGAGTTGGCAGCACCTATTAGTGGTCTATTGGATGAGATTTACATCAATGTGGGTGAGTTTGCCTCCCCAGCGATGCCAGCCTTTCGTATTGTCAATTCAAAGAAGTTACAAGTCGAAGTAGATGTAGCAGAACGCTATTCGGCAATTATTAAAAAAGGAGACTTGGTCAATCTTTCATTTAATGCTTTAGGAATAAACAGTCAAGAGAAAGTATCCTTTGTAGGACAAGTTATAAATCCACAAAACAGAACATTCAAAGTAAAGATAAACCTCAACAACACCTCAGACGATATAAAGCCTAATGCGGTGGCTTCTGTAAAATTACAAGACTTTAGTCAAGAGGGTGCTATGGTTTTGCCGTCGGCATGTATCAAAAAAGATATGCGCGGTTCTTTTGTCTTTGTAGCTGACAACAACAAAGCCATCAAAAAATATGTAGAGACTGGACTTTCTCAAGACGATATGACACACATTACCTCAGGCATAGACTTTGGTCAAGAAGTGATAGTTATTGGATATGACGGTGTAGCAAATGGAAGTAAAATAGACATCAAATAATTATGTTGATGAGCAACAGATATTTTAAAATTACAAACCTATCGCTTAAGAATAAAACCACCATTTTTATTCTTACTATACTTTTGACGCTATTTGGGATATTTTCATACAAATCTATGCCCAAGTCCTTGTATCCAGATATCGTTATGCCAACGATAATGGTACAAACCGTATATCCCGGTAATTCCCCTGCCGATATAGAAAACCTCATTACTCGACCATTAGAGAAAGAGATTAAGTCCGTCAAAGGTCTAAAAAAATTAACCTCGACCTCTGTACAAGACAATTCTTCTGTAATTGTAGAATTTAACACCGATATAGAATTAAAAGTTGCCTTACAAGATGTTAAGGATGCAGTAGATAAATCTAAAAGTGATTTACCATCTGACTTAGATATGGATCCGATAGTTATGGACATTGACTTCTCTGAATTCCCTATTTTAAACATCAATCTTTCAGGAGATTTTAGTTTGGATGAGTTAAAAATCTATGCTGAATATTTACAAGATGAGATGGAGGCATTTTCTGAGATCTCTAAAGTTGAAATAACAGGTTTATTAGACAAAGAAATAAAAGTTGAAGTGGATTTGCATAGAATGGAAATGAGTCAAGTTAGCTTTAGAGATATAGAAGATGCTATTGCTTTTGAAAATACCTCCATTGCAGGAGGAGATGTGCTTATTGGAGATACTAGAAGAATGGTGCGTACTTCAGCAGAATTTACTTCAGCCGAAGAAATAGCCAATATCATAGTTAAACATGAGAAGGGTAATATTGTTTACTTGAAAGATATTGCTTTGGTCACTGATGGCTACGAGGATAGAGAAAGTTATGCTAGATTAAATACTCAGCCGGTAGTTTCCTTAAATGTGGTTAAAAAAAGTGGTGAGAACCTGCTGGAAGCTACGAACAAAATCATGTCCTTATTAGCCACTGCCAAACAATCTAATATACTACCTGATAATTTAACTATTTCTATTACTAACGACCAGTCTGAGCAAACAAGAGACCAGCTTAGTAACTTAGAAAATAGCATAATTTTTGGTGTGATTTTGGTAGTTTTAGTACTCCTCTTTTTCTTGGGATTACGCAACGCTTTATTTGTTGGTATAGCCATACCATTATCTATGTTTATCAGTTTTGTGGTTCTAGGTAGTATGGGTACAACTATGAATATGGTGGTTTTATTTGCCCTTATTTTGGCCTTAGGGATGTTGGTTGATAACGCCATTGTGGTTATTGAAAATATAGACCGACTTTTCAGGCAAGAAGGACTCAGTAGATTAGAGGCCTCTAAACAAGGTGTTGGTGAAATAGCTGTCGCTATTATATCTTCTACTTTAACTACTCTAGCGGCCTTTTTCCCACTTTTATTTTGGGAAGATTTGATGGGAGAGTTTATGGGTTATATCCCAATGACTTTAATTATAGTTTTAGGTTCATCTTTATTTGTGGCATTAGTCATAAATCCAGTCTTTGCTTCTCAGTTCGTAAAAAAAGATGAGCGTTTTGCACCGAACCAAAAGAAGCTTAAAAAAACCTCCATTTACGCAGTGGTATTAGCAATAGTGTTTTATTTTACAGGATTCAGAATGTTGGGTTCTTTAGCCCTAGTTTTTGCTTTATTGAACTTAGTAAATGGCATGTACCTAACGCCTTTATCACATACTTTTCAAGATAAATTTTTAGTGCGATTGGAAAGACGGTATTCCAGAATTTTAAATTGGGCTCTTAGGGGAAGGCAACCCTTAAAGTTATTGGCTGGAACATTTGGATTGTTGATTTTTTCCATTGTATTCTTTGCTTTAATGAAGCCTAATGTAGAATTTTTCCCTGTCAACGAGCCTAAGTACATCAATGTATTTTTAGAAATGCCTGAGGCGACAGATGTTGTGGCAACTGATTCTTTAGCTCGTATTGTTGAGGAAAAAGTCATCACTATTTTGGAGCCTTATCAGCATGTAGTTTCTTCGGTATTAACTAATGTAGGGGCAGGTACTTCCGACCCTAATGAAATGGGAGGAGCTAATGGTATTACTCCTAATAAGGCAAGAATAACAATCAATTTTTTAGAATTTAAACACAGAGATGGTGTCATTACGGGCGATGTGATGAAAGAACTTTCAGGTTCTTTAGTAGGTATTCCAGGTGTAGATATTAGCGTGGATAAAAATAGAGATGGGCCTCCTATGGGCCGTCCTATTAATATGGAAATTACGGGAGATAATTTCGATCAATTGTTATTGATTTCTGAAGATATTCAGCAGCTTATTGAACAGAAAAAGATTGCAGGAATAGAAGGTTTGAAAGTAGATTTAGAAATGAATAAAGCTGAGCTATTGGTAAATATTGATCGTGATATGGCTCGCCGAATGGGAATTTCTACCGCTCAAGTTGGTTCAACTATTCGCACTGCCTTATTTGGTAAAGAAGTGTCCAAATTTAAAGATGGAGAAGACGAGTATCCTATTAAAATAAGATTAGCAGATGAATACCGCTACGATGTATCTTCTCTAATGAACCAGCGCATCACCTTTAGAAGCCAATCGAGTGGT
>PAYR01000002.1 GCA_002715345.1 Flavobacteriales bacterium
TATTGATGGTGTGAAGATTGATTTCGCAGAAGAGTGGATACATTTGCGCAAATCAAATACAGAGCCAATAATTAGAATTTATACAGAAAGTACAACTGCTGACAAAGCAAACGCTTTAGCGGAACGCTTTATGGTAGAAATTAAATCGATGATTTAAGATGAAAGTATATTTAGATAATGCAGCAACAACACCTTTAGATAAGGAAGTGATAGCAGCTATGATTCCAGTAATGGAAGAAGGATATGGTAACCCTTCCTCTATTCATGCTTTTGGAAGAGAAGCTAGGTCAAGAGTAGAACGTGCTAGAAAAAATGTTGCTAAGCATTTAAACTGCTCTCCAGGAGAAATCTTTTTTACTTCAGGAGGAACAGAGGCTGACAATATGGCGATTCGCTGTGGTATGACTGATTTAGGTATCAATCATGCTATTACTACTACTTTAGAACATCATGCGGTAGGAAACACATTAGAGGATATGGCTCAAAAAGGCTATATCAAATTAAGTTATGTAAACCTTGATAAAAACGGCAGTGTGGATTTAACACATCTAGAAGAATTACTAGCTAGCAACGACCGTTCTTTCGTTTCTTTAATGCATGCCAATAACGAAATAGGGAATCTACTTCCGCTTAAAGAGGTAGGAGAGATTTGTAAAAAGCACAATGCTATTTTTCATTCAGACACTGTGCAGACTATAGCACACTATAGATACGATTTGCAAGATCTACATGCGCATTTTATCACAGGTGCAGCACATAAGTTTCATGGTCCAAAAGGAAATGGATTTTTATATATCAATGTAGATGTGTCTATTACCCCATTTATTCATGGTGGGTCTCAGGAGAGAAACATGCGTGCGGGAACCGAAAATGTTTATGGAATTGTAGGGCTTTCTACTGCAATGGATGTAGCCTACAGAAATTTAGAAGAGCATCGTAACCACATTGAAGGGTTGAAGTCATACATGATTAAAGAGTTACAAAATGAAATTCCAGGAGTTGAGTTTAATGGTTTAAGTGGAGAGGTTGATCAGTCGCTTTATACAGTATTAAATGTGATGTTTCCACCAACGGATATAGGAGAGATGTTGCTTTATAATTTAGATATTATGGGTATTGCCTGTTCGGGAGGGAGTGCTTGTTCTTCTGGAAGCAATGTGGGTTCCCATGTATTGAGAGGGATTGGGGCTGATATGATGCGTCCTTCATTGCGTTTTTCATTCAGTAAATACAACACCAAAGAGGAGCTTGATTATGTTATCAGTCAGTTAAAATCTTTATTTAGTTAAATCGCTAAATCGCTTTTTTCCTTGAAGGTAATAAGCTGTTAAGATATTTACAGGATAGAGCTTTGCCTTAAAGGTTTTCTCTCTTTTCTTTTCCAGCTTAGCGATGGATGCATAAAATGCAAAATGAGCTCTAACTATCGCCCAGATGTGAATAATTTTCCCTTCACTTAAAAATTTAATCCCAGCCAGGCCATCTAAAAGAAGTCTTTGAAAGATTGTTCTCCAAGGCTTTTCTAGGTTTTTATACAACATGAAAAGATTGTTTCGGAAGTTGAGGTAGGTTTTAAAAGAACTACCACTTTGTAATGTACCGCCTCCTACATGATAAACCATAGATTTTGGTTCTACCCAGACAGCATAACCTTTGTTCTGTAATCGCCAACAAAGGTCAATTTCTTCCATGTGCGCAAAGAAATCATCATCTAATCCACCTATCTCATGATAAGCATTTGCACGGACAAAAAGACAAGCGCCTGTTGCCCAAAATATTGGAATAGCTTTTTCGTATTGCAGTTCATCCTTTTCAATAGTATCGAAAATACGCCCTCTACAAAAAGGGTATCCTAACTGATCTACAAAGCCTCCACAGGCTCCTGCATATTCGAACTTTTCTTTCTTATGGTAGCTTCTGATTTTAGGTTGGCAAGCAACAATTTTATGATCGCTTTCCATGCGTTGGATAACAGCTGTTAACCAATGTTCTGTAACTTCAATATCGGAATTTAGTAAGACATAATAATCTGCGCAAATTACTTGAAATGCTTGATTGTAACCTCCTGTATACCCATCATTTTTTAAGTTTTTAATTAACTTAACAGTAGGGTGATTTTCTTGTATATAGGTAACAGAACAATCTGTGCTAGCGTTATCTGCTACATACACTTCTGCTTCTGGACTTTTATTGACTACATCTCCTAAAAACTTCTCTAACCAATGTAGCCCATTGTAGTTCAGAATTACGACTGCTATGTTCGGCTGTGTTTCCATCTTCTGTGCGACCATAACCAAAATTCCGGCCTCTCCTTTATTTTTTCTTCTAATTTTTGAGTGTGCAAATTAGTGATTTCTCCTTCAGGGTGTGTTTGAGGGTTTTCGGTGATGAGTTCAAAACTCATTTCGTAATACCCATTCTTAATTTTATCAATATGAACGAACATCACGGGGCAATTCAATTTTTTAGCTAGTTTTTCCGTCCCTGAAAAAACAGCCGTTTCTTGATTTAAAAAAGTGGTCCAGTAATTAACTTCATTTTTGGTGGGGGTTTGGTCTCCAATCACCCCAATTAGCCTAGGCTTGTTACCTTTTTTTAATAGGTATCTAACACTCTCTTTCATACTAACCAAAGTAGCACCGAATTTACTTCTTTGTTTCTTCATTTGCTGATTCCAAAAGGAAGATGATAGTGGTTTGTAAACACCCACCATTTCGTGATTGCTGACTAAAGAGGTGGCTAGTAAACCCCATTCCCAGTTTCCATAATGCCCTAGCACTAAAATCACATCTTTTCTTTCGCTATAATAATGCTGAATAAGCTCTTTATTTTTAAACTGAATACGTTTTCTAATGGATTTTTTAGAGATGCAAAACATCTTTATCATCTCAATTAAAAACTGAGCAAAGTGCTTGTAAAATTGCTTGGTAATTCGTCTTTTTTCTTGTGTTGATTTATTAGGAAAGCTATTGTTTAAATTTGATTGAATAATGGATTTTCTATAGGAGGTTATATGTAAAATAAACATTCCAATATTAGAAAAGAAGATAAGTACACTGTAAGGAAGTGTTGCTAATGTTTTAGTGAAAAGTAACAATATTAAGTTCATTACTTTGGATTCATAAAATAATCAAGCGGTGAATTAAGGTCAAAATGTGGATCATTCATTTCATCACTAAATCTCATTAACCACTCAAAATTTGTATTTTCCCCTTCTACATTGGAAAGAACTAAATCCATATTATTACCTAAATTTCTGTTAGTGAAAACAAATGTGCAATTTCGTTGATTTCCTATTGAATGGTAATGCCAAACTTCAAACGGTTTTTGAGTGTTAGAAAAGTGTTCTTTGTTTCTTGTATTGGGTGGGCCATATTTTAAATAAATCCGACCCATATCTGTTAGGTATCCCTTAAACTGTCCATTGCTGAAACTATTATTGACAGCACTTACTAGTTTTTTGTAGTTATTCCATGCTAAATCAGGATCTAGAGCATTTCTGTTTTTCCAAAATCCATAAAAGAATTTCTGCATGAGCTTTATATCGTCATACTGTATTTGATTTTTAATAAAAAGGTCCTCCAGGGGGGTTTGTATAGGGTATAGATAATTGAGATACTTTTTTAGTGTGTCTTTATTTGTTATGTGTTGTACAAAGGTGTGTTCAACTTGATATTTGTTTATGATTTCTGGAGATAAATTTTGGTTAAGTCTAATGATGTCAACTTCTTTAGAGTTAAGAATATTTTGGTTTTCATCTATTAGTGAGTATGTGAGTGTGTAGTTTCCAGATGGTAAGTTTTCAATATTAATACTTTCCAGAATAGGCGTTACCTTGGCTTTCTCTAATACTTTTGTTCTAGTAAACTCAGTAAGTAATTGTCCGTTACTATTTTTAAGGGTAGTCTGAATTGCACATTTTTCTTTCAAATTGTATAGTTCTAAATAATAACTTAACTTAGATATATCAGAAGGGTAATAATGAGATACAGATGGTATTAAGTCATATCCACTTTTGGTTAAAATTGATTTTTTTGTACTAGCACTGAATTCACTTACTAATTCAATATCTGAAATGGTATTTTCGTTATTTGAATAAATAGCTATTAATTGCTGATGTTCTAGAGTTTCTTGTTTGCTGTGTATATCATGAATACTTAAAGTTAGTATGTATTGGCCATTATTTATTGGAATTCGTTGTTGATCAATAAATTTGAAAGCTATAGAACTAGTGTCATGAAGTTCTGGACTTAATAATCTATATCGATCGGAGTAAGTTATTGCTCCTTCTTTTTCTAATTGCAGTTTAATTTCTACCTCTCCTTGATGTAATTTTTCTTTAATCTCTTTGTATACTATACTTCTAGCATCAATAGAAATATAGGTTTCAAGAAATGGTTCATCTATAGCGTAAAATACTGAATAGTTGAACATTGCACTTAATTGTTGTGCATATGTATAGTGAGAAAATAGAGAATAAATAAGTATTGAGAAGATGTATTTTTTCATACTTGCAAACTGATAAGCTAAAGTAAGCATAAAAACGCTGAAAAAGTATACTTCTTATTTGGTGTAGGAAATAAAAATATTTTACATTTGCCATCCCCAGGAGAGATGGCAGAGTGGTCGAATGCGGTGGTCTTGAAAACCATTGTACCGCGAGGTACCGGGGGTTCGAATCCCTCTCTCTCCGCAAGAAAAAGCCCGATTCAATGAATTGGGCTTTTTTTATGATTGTATTTTATTACTTTAGTTCTTTTTGCAAGGCCACCATTTTAATAGCTGTTACAGCAGCTTCAGTTCCTTTGTTTCCGTGTTTTCCTCCAGAACGATCAATTGCTTGTTGTAGATTGTTATCGGTAAGTACGCCAAAAATAACAGCTTTATTATACTTCAAAGTAACATCTTTAATACCTAGAGCTGTTGCTTCGCAAACAAAATCGAAATGTTTGGTTTCCCCTTGTATAACACTTCCTAAACAAATAACCGCATCTACATCGGTATAATCTAATAGAAATTGTGCTCCTAATGCTAATTCAAAACTGCCAGGAACATCTTTTCTAATTATATGATTGCACCCAAAAATATTTAGCGCTTCTATAGCGCCTTGGTACAGCCCTTCAGTTATTTGATTGTTCCATTCGGCCACAACAATACCAATTTTCATATCTTTAGCAGAAGGTACTTTACTGTAGTCAAGATCAGATAATTTTTTTGTAGCCATAATATTTGCAAAAAAAAACTCGCTTAGCGAGCTTTTTGTTTTTATTGCATCAAGGATGCTTTTGTAATATACTTTTCAATCTCTTGCCCCTCTTGTGTTTCAGGATAATTATCTTTTATAAAGTTATAAATATTGATAGCTTCACCGTATGTGTTTTGACTTTCGTGTGCTAAGGCTGCTCTCATTAAGTAAGTTGCTCCAGTGTAACCGTTATTACTATTGTATCCTGCTTGTTCAAAAAAGTCAATAGCATTATTTACATCACCAAGCTCCCAATAAGCATCACCAATACTTCCTAACGCAATTGAATAAACCATTTCATCTTCAGCTTTAAATTTAGATAAGTGCTCAATAGCGCTTTCATAATCTGCTTGTTTAAGGTAACAGATTCCTGTATAATATTGAGCTAAATTGCCAGCTTCTGTACTTTTGTAACTATCAATAATATCTAAAAATCCAAGGTATTGTCCGTCTCCATTAAGAGCAATGTCATAAGCATCATTTGCAAAATGTTTTTCTGCCATAAACATTTCTCCCAACGCTTCGTTATTTAATGGTTCTAAATAGAATTTTTGATAACCAACATAGATTGCTATTATTCCTACAATTGCAAAAACAAATGTAAGCAATTGGCTTTGGTTGTTTTCCACCCACTGTTCTGTTTTACTAAGTGTTTCTTCTACTGCAGCTAATTGCTCTTCTGTTTTATTGGTCTTTTTTGCCATATTATAAAATATTAGAGCCACAAAAATAATCTTTTTTTCCGTTTGAAAAAGTCTTGTTTAACAAAGGAAGATTGCTTGAAAAATAATACTTTAGATTCGAATTTTAAAGAAGTATGTTTTTAGCACGACTTTCCGTATTAAATTTTAAGAATCACGAAGACAGCTCGATAGAGCTCTCGAACAACATCAATTGTTTTGTTGGAAATAATGGTTCTGGAAAGACGAATTTGCTAGATGCAATTCACTATTTATCTTTCACTAAAAGCTATTTCAATAATCAAGATGTTTTGAATATAAAACACGAACAGCCTTTTTTAGCTGTTGAAGGACAGTTTAACAAAGAGGGTAAGGAAGAAGTAGTGCATTGCGGGATTAAACGAGGTGCCAAAAAAGTGGTGAAGCGTAATAAAAAAAGTTACGAGCGATTAGCAGATCATATTGGTTTGTTTCCTTTGGTTATGATTTCTCCAACAGACACTAATCTTATACTAGAGGGGAGTGAGGCGCGTAGAAAATACTTGGATGCGGTTGTTTCTCAGTTTGACAGAGTGTATTTAGAACAGCTAATTCAGTACGGAAAGTTGATAGCACAACGAAACGTAGTGCTTAAGGAAATGGTAAAAGGAGGGCGTTTTGATAATGCTACCTTAGACTTATATGATGAGCAAATTGTTCCGATTGCGCAGCAAATCTTTGAGAAAAGAAAATCTTTTTTAGATGAGCTAATTCCTGTTTTTCGTGCATACTATAGCAATATTTCAGGAAATAATGAGAAAGTAAATATAGAGTATAAATCACAATTGTTAGATGCTAACCTTGTTGATTTGATGCTAGCAAACCGAGAGCGAGACAGATTGTTGCAATACACTTCGGTAGGAGTTCATAAGGATGATTTATTGTTTCAATTAGATAGCTTTCCAATCAAGAAAACAGGTTCTCAAGGACAGCAAAAAACATTCTTGATGGCGCTTAAACTTGCTCAATTTGATTTTATGAAAGCGGCTTTGGGTTATAAACCCATGTTGCTTTTAGATGATGTGTTTGACAAATTAGATGAAAATAGGGTGGAGCAGGTGATGACTTTAGTAGATCAACATCATTTCGGACAGATATTTATTACCGATACACATCCAGAAAGGAGTGTGCATATATTCAACAAAATCCAAGCGGATTTTAAAGTGTTTCATATCAAAGAAGGAGCTGTTGAAAAGGAAGAGTAACGAACAATCGCTAGATGATGTTATCCAAGATTATTTGCGCGAAAGTGGTTGGCAGCAAAAACTGGATGAAATCAAAATTATNACCGAGTGGGATAAAGTGCTAGGTCCTACTTTGGCTAAGTATACTGATGAGNTNTTTATNAANAANAAGCAANTNCATATCCGACTTAAATCGGCTACTTTAAGACAAGANCTTTCCTATCAAAAATCAGANCTCGTTAAACAACTGAATGACTCCGTAGGNAAGGAAGTAATTACGGATGTTATNCTCAAATAAAAAAGCCCCANTNTAAGAGCAGGGCTTTTCTTTATANTATTNNTATATTGCTTAGAAACGCTCGAACTTAGAGAAAAAGAATGCACCTTCGATTTCAGCGTTTTCGTCTGAGTCAGACCCGTGAACAGCATTTTTTGCTTTACTTTCTGCAAATTCTTTACGAATTGTTCCGTCTGCTGCTTCAGCTGGATCAGTTGCGCCAATTAAAGCACGGAAATCAGCTACTGCATTGTCTTTTTCTAAAATAGCAGCAACAATAGGGCCAGAAGACATATAAGAAACCAATTCTCCGTAGAAAGGTCTTTCTTTATGTACAGCATAAAAAGCGCCTGCTAATTCTGCAGATAATTCTGTTTTTTTCATAGATACAATGCGGAATCCTGCTGCATTGATACGCTCTAAAATAGCACCGATATGTCCGTTGGCTACGGCTTCGGGCTTAATCATTGTAAATGTTCTGTTTGTAGCCATTACCTTCTTGATTTTAAGCTTGTTTGAATTCGGCTGCAAAGCTATAAAAAATACATTCATTCTGCACCCCGACTTTTATTCTTATTTTTGCCGTTTATGAGTGTTGAAGAATTAAATAAACTGAAAGAGCTTTTAGCGGATCCCAAAAAGATTGTCATTACCACACATAGAGGTCCAGATGGAGATGCTATGGGTTCTTCTTTGGGTTTGTATAATTACTTGATACAAAAAGGGCATCAAGTACAGGTAATTACCCCAAATGATTACCCTTCCTTTTTACATTGGATGAAAGGGAATAATCATGTAATTCAGTTTACAAAAGAGCCAGAAGCGGCAGAACGCATAACATTAGAGGCAGAAATCATCTTTTGCTTAGATTTCAATACATTAAGTAGGATTGACACCTTTGCTCCAGTTGTGGAACAAGCAAAGGCTTTCAAGGTTTTAATAGATCACCATCAGCAGCCGGATGAGTTTGATTTTACTTTGTCTGATACATCAGCTTGCTCTACAGCTCAGCTTATTTATGAGTTTTTAGATATGTTTGGAGATGTTGAGGCTATTAACCAAGATATTGCAGAGTGTTTGTATGCTGGCATCATGACAGATACAGGAAACTTCCGTTTTTCATCAGTAACAGCAAAAACACATGAGATTGTAGCATTTTTAATTAGTAAAGGTGCACAACAAGATAAGGTATACGATTTAGTACATGATAATAATTCGGTTAATCGTTTGAAACTTTTGGGTTACTGCCTCAACGAAAAGTTAGAAGTATTATCCGAGTATGGAACAGCTATTATCAGTTTAACTTCCGATGAATTAAAACGTTTTCAATATCAAAAAGGAGATACAGAGGGAGTAGTCAATTACGCCTTATCTATAGAAGGAATATCGGTAGCAGCCTTTTTTGTGGAGCGTGAAGGGGTTGTTAAAATATCTTTCCGTTCCAAAGGAGATTTTTCCGTGAATCAATTGGCTAGAGATCATTTCAATGGAGGCGGTCATATCAATGCGGCAGGTGGTGCTTATGGAACAAAAGTGGAAGAAGCTATTGAGAAATTCAAATCTATTTTACCAGATAATCAATCATTATTACTAATCAATAAAAATAATTAAAATGAAAACTATCGTATTGGCTTTAGCCTTTTTATTAGCTGCATGTCAGCAAGATAATACCATTACAACTGATAGTGGTTTGCAGTACGAAATTACCGAAAAAGGAACGGGTGAACAGCCTCAATCTGGAGACAAAGTAACTGTGCATTATTCAGGCTTTTTAACTGATAGCGCTAAAACAAAATTTGATAGCTCTTTGGATAGAGATCAACCTTTTACATTTCAATTAGGTAAAGGACAAGTTATTAAAGGATGGGATGAAGGTATTGCGCTTTTAAGTGTAGGAGATAAGGCAACTTTAACCATTCCTGCTGAATTAGCTTATGGAGAGCGTGGTGCAGGTAATGTTATTCCTCCTAATTCTGATTTAATTTTTGAGGTTGAACTCCTTTCCTTTAAAACTCCAACACCTATTGTAGCGTTTAATGTTAAGGGTTTAGATACCATTACTACAGAAAGTGGATTGCAATACATTATGGTTGAGGAAGGACAAGGTGTAAAACCAGTTCATGAGCAGGTAGTTTCTGTGCACTATACAGGATATTTAACAGACGGAACAATTTTTGATTCATCTGTTGGTCGTGGGGAGCCACTTGCATTTAATATTGGAAAAGGACAGGTAATCCCAGGATGGGATGAAGGAATTAAGTTATTGAGTGTAGGAACAAAAGCACGATTAATTATCCCTTCAGACTTAGCTTATGGAGAACGTGGAGCTGGAGGAATTATCCCTTCTAATGCTACACTTATATTTGATGTAGAATTGTTGGAAATAAAATAATGGCATTAGTCAATGAATTTGAAAAACAGGGAAATTTTTTGTTCCGATACAGAGGACAATTCCCTGTTTTGTTATTTCTATTAGCAGTTCCTTTTTTGTATTGGACAGATGTTACATCTTTAAGTGATTATTCGAAAGAGATTTATTTTTACTCTGCAGTCATTTTAAGTATTTTAGGTTTTTGTATTCGTGCTTTTACTGTAGGGACTACTCCGAAAGGAACTTCAGGGCGTAATACCAAAGAACAAAAAGCGTTTGTGTTGAATACTAAAGGAATCTATTCTACTGTCCGACACCCTTTATATTTAGGTAACTATTTTATGTGGATAGGGATTGTAGTGTTTACTTACAACCCTTATTTTATTGTTATTGTTAGTTTGTTTTACTGGATTTATTACGAACGGATCATGTATGCCGAAGAACGGTTTTTAGAGCGTAAATTCCGAGAAGAATATGTGACATGGGCAAATGGATTGCCAGCGTTTTTACCTAATCTTAAATTGTATAAACCTTCAATAATTCCATTCTCTTTCAAAACAGTTTTAAGAAGAGAGTATTCGGGGGTATTGGCTAGCGTTGTTGGTTTTGTTTTTGTAGAGGTCTTAAGAGGGTATTTTTCAGTAGGAGAGTGGTTTATTTCCAATGGCTTTTTATTCGGATTAGTAGCTGCGGTTTTCTTGGCTTTGTTGCTCAGAACATTGAAGCATCACACAGGATTGTTAGCGGAAGAAGGACGCTCTTAAATTTTTTAAAAAAGCAGTATTGTTCGACAACGAAAAGTATTTATATTTGCCGACCGAAATGGCGAGGTAGCTCAGTTGGTTAGAGCGTTGGATTCATAACCCAGAGGTCGGGAGTTCAAATCTCCCCCTCGCTACTAAAACCACTCAATTTGAGTGGTTTTTTTTGTATTATATTAAACTTACATTTGTAAAAAATAAACTTTATGACACAAAAACCGCTCATTTTAGTAGCTAATGATGATGGTATTTCTGCACCAGGATTACGCGCTTTAATAAAGGTATTGAACGAATTTGGAAAAGTGGTTGTGGTAGCGCCAGACGGACCACAGTCTGGGATGGGACATGCTATTACATTAAATTCTGCTTTGCGTTGTGATAAAGTTCATATTGATGACGGCCCTCAAGAAGAGTATTCTTGTAGTGGTACACCTGTAGATTGTGTGAAGTTGGCAGTTAATAAAATCTTGAAGCGTAAGCCAGATTTATGTATTTCAGGAATCAATCATGGTTCAAACTCATCCATCAATGTTATTTATTCAGGTACTATGTCTGCTGCTTTGGAAGGAGCCATAGAGGGGATTCCATCTATTGGTTTTTCATTATTAGATTATGCACATGATGCTGATTTTTCTGTTTCTCAAGAAGTGGTAAGAAAGTTAGTTTCACATGTATTGAAAGAGGGTTTGCCAGAGGGTAGCTGCTTGAATGTTAACATCCCGAAGTTGCCATCAAAAGATATAAAAGGAATTCGTGTTTGCCGACAAGCAAATGCTAATTGGATAGAGGAATTTGACGAGCGTAAAGATCCTACTGGAAGAACTTATTATTGGCTTACAGGAACATTCCAAAATTACGATAATGGAGAAGATACTGATGAATGGGCCTTAGCGAATGGATATGTGTCGGTAGTTCCTGTGCAATACGATGTAACGGCTCATCACGTTATACCTTTACTTAAAAATTGGTTGTTATGATAAAAGATCAGTTATTTATAAGAGGTGCAGTGCTAGGATTATTGATTCCGTCAATAGCATTTATGATTTATTCTTTAGTCCGCATGGATGGCGATTTTGTAGCACTTTACTATGAGTTAAATGCTTTGAATATTCATACGCATGTTATGAGCTTATGTGTGCTAGTCAACACTATTCCTTTTTTTATATTCATTAAATCGAATAGGGAAAAACCAGCACAAGGTATTTTAATGACTACCATTGTATTTGCTCTGTTTATTACTTTAGATAAACTTTTATGAAGTATTACCTGATTGCCGGAGAAGCATCGGGTGATATGCATGCTGCTAACCTGATGAAAGAATTGCGTGTCTTTGATGCAGAAGCGCAGTTTCAGGGTTTTGGTGGTGATAAAATGCAGGCACAAGGGTTAAAACTTGTAAAACATTACACAGAAATGGCTTTTATGGGTTTTTTGGAGGTGATATCTAACTTAAACACCATCCGTAAAAACCTTGCTTTAGCTAAAAAAGATATTCAATCATTTCAGCCAGATGTATTGATTTTGATTGACTATCCAGGCTTTAATATGCGCATTGCTAAGTTCGCTAAAAAGCTAGGAACAAAAGTGGCTTACTACATCACTCCGCAAGTGTGGGCTTGGAGGCAGGGGCGTGTAAAACAACTTAAAAGAGATACGGATTTGCTCTTGCCAATTCTTCCTTTCGAAAATGAGTTTTTTACCAATCTTGGAGTAGAGTCTACTTTTGTAGGACATCCTTTGTTAGATGAACTGACCGATAGTAATAGAAAATCGGTAGAGACAGAAAAGCCCGTTATTGCACTTTTGCCAGGTAGTAGAAAACAAGAAATTAAAAAGATGCTGCCTTTAATGATGGAGTTGGCCGATCATTTTACCGATTACCAATTCATTATAGCAGGGGCACCATCCATTACTTCTTCCTTTTATCGAAGCATAACAGGAGACTCTTATTTACCTATTTCAACAGATAAAACATACGAAGTACTGAAAGGAGCCAAAGCAGCTGTTATTACTTCTGGAACAGCCACTTTAGAAGCGGCTATTCTTCAGGTGCCACAGGTGGTTTGTTACCAAACTTCTGGACTTTCTTATTGGATTGGAAAGCAAGTGATTAAAGTCCCTTTTATCTCTTTGGTTAACTTGATTTTGAACAAGAAAGTAGTGGCTGAATTGGTACAAGCCGATTTTAATAAAGAACGCCTTATACAAGAGATTGATAAGTTGCTGAACAAAAAGCAAAGAAAAATTCTTTTAGTGGAATATGAAAAGCTAATTAAAAAACTAGGAACTAAAGGATCTTCAAGAAGAGCTGCAAAAGCTATTTTATGCTTATTTAAAAATTAGTAAATCATGGTTTTAGCTTATAAATATCTAAAACGCCAATTTTTTACGAAATTATTTTGAGTATAATTTTTTATAGAATTTTAGATTCTATGTACATAAAAAAAACCGGTTTAATTATACCGGCTTTTTTTAAAAGTAAATTTTAATTTACTGAAATAATTTATGACTTTTTCTTTTTTTCTGAGTCAGATTTTGCTTTATTCTTTTTCTTTTTTTCTGAGTCAGATTTTACTTTATTCTTTTTCTTTTTGTCTGAGTCAGATTTTACTTTATTCTTTTTCTTTTTGTCTGAGTCAGATTTTTCTGATTTTTTGCCTAATGAATATGATAAACCAAACATCATGCCGTTAAAATCATAATCTCCAGATTTAATCATGCTATAATCAAAGCCTAACAAAATTTCATCATTTATACTATATCCTAAACCCATATTCATACCAAATTCATTAGTTGAAGCTTCATTTCCATCAACACCAGTAGCATGTTCTTTATATGATTCATCAGAAATCATATATAATCCCATTCCAACTTTTAAATTTAATTTTTCAGAAAAATTATAAATTAAGCTAGATTGTAAAGGAAGAATACTATACCCAATTCCGTATGAAAGAGAACCTTGAAGATCTAATTTTTCTGAAAGTTCTTGATTATAATTAGCTCCAATTAAAATAGAACTTGAACTTTCTGCGTGGTGGGTCATTTCTCCATTCCACATTCCATAACCTAAGTTTACACTAAGATTTTGACTAAATGCTGTTGTTATGCTAAAGACTGCAATCAACAATAAACTGAATTTTTTCATAATAATTTAATTTAAAAATAGGCTACAAATATATAAGAAATCATGAAACATCAATTTTGCTATTAATTATTTTTAAGATATCTACTTCTAAGGCACAAGTCTTATCTACTAGTTCCTGTCCTCTTGAAAGGATGTTAGCTACAAACTCTTTATCCTCACATTCGTTACAGTTAATCTTAACATTCAAGAAAGCACCAATTACTGACGTACGTCCACAAAGCGCACCCACACCGGCATCGGTTACTGAATTTGGGTTTCCGATTTCTGCCATAGTTTTCATCACTTCCATAGAGTTGTAAGCTGTTTCCATCACTTTAAAAGGGGTTTCAATAGCAAACTTAGTTGCTGATTGTATTGCTTCCGCTCTATTGGCTTTATCTGCTTCGCTGTCTTTTGGCAATCTAAAGGCCTCCATGATTTTATTAAAAGCATTGGTGTCTTCATCTACCAAACGTAATAATTCGTTCTGATAGGCTAATCCTTTTTCTGCCCATTGAGAGAACTCTTCCCAACGGTCGTCCCAACCACGCTTATGAGCCGAAAGGTTAGCCACCATAGTACCTAAGGCAGCGCCCATAGCACCGCAGTATGCCGAGATAGATCCTCCACCTGGAGCAGGGCTCTCGCTAGCAGTTTCGTTGGCAAAAGCCACCAAGTCCATGTCTACTAGGCAATTGTTGTTATCGCTATCCAACATGTACTCAATGATACGTTCTTCTGGGTTGAAAGGCGCTAGCTCATCCAATCCCAAGGTTTTAATTGCAATCTTGATAATTTCATTTTCAGCAATTCCTAATGAGCGTTCTTGCTTGGTGAGGAAGTACTTACCGGCATCAATCAATACTTTTTTGGGAACGAGTCCAACCAATTCAGAACCTGTTACACGCATTCCTCTAGCAATAGCTCTTTCACAGGTTTTGTCAAAAACCTCATGCAAAGGAGAAATATTGATGTCGGTTAAGTTATAAGAGATTTGCGCTACTCCGTATTCCTCAATAAACCAGCCGATACCTTTTACAGCTTTGAATAAACCGGGCTTTCTTAATGGCTCGCCATTCTTGTCTTTTAATAGTTTTCCTGTGATTTTACCGCCTTCTCTTTTTAATCTTCCAGCTTCACGGATGTCGAAGGCTACGGCATTGGCTCTACGTGTAGAAGTAGTGTTGAGGTTGATGTTGTAAGCCACCAAGAAATCACGCGCTGAAATAGCCGTTGCTCCTGATTTAGCTACAGAGTCATTGAACTCAGCAGGACCAAAATCAGGTTTCCACGATGGGTCTACTAATTTTTTAGATAAACCTTCGTATTCTCCAGATCGACAGTTCGCTAAATTCTTTCTCTTTTCTTCTTTAGCTGCAGCTTCGTAATGATAAACAGGGATACCTAAATCAGCACCTACACGAGCGCCCAATTTGTGCGCCCATTCAGATGTTTCTTGCATACTAATGTTGGCAATAGGTACTAATGGACAAACATCGGTAGCGCCCATTCTTGGGTGTTCTCCGCTGTGTTTACTCATGTCAATTAGTTCTTGTGCTTTTTGAATTAAAAGGTAAGCTGCATCAATTACTTGTTGAGGTTCTCCCACAAAGGTAATCACCGTTCTGTTGGTGGCTTTTCCTGGATCTAAATTCAGTAGTTTTACACCTTCTACCGTTTCTACAATATTGGCAATGGTGTTGATTTTTTCTTGGTCGCGTCCTTCCGAAATATTCGGTACGCATTCGATGAGTTGTCTGCTCATTATTTATTTTGGATTTTTCCGTTAACGATTATTGTTTCTATCTGATTGTGCCCAAACTCATACGGTAGGTAGGCGTAAGAAGGCATCCGTTTGGTGATGAATAAGTTGGCTTTTTTGCCAATAGCAATACTTCCTAATTCATCGCTTACTCCCATAGCATAAGCGGTGTTGATAGTAGTGGCATTGATTACTTCTTCAGGAGTCATTTTGAGTTGAATACACCCTAAAGAAGCTACAAAGTTCATGTTTCCGCTAGGAGTAGATCCTGGATTGTAATCTGTGGCTAAAGCGACAGGTAGTCCGGCTTGTATCATTTTTCTAGCAGGACCATAAGGTATGCCTAAAAAGAAGGAGCAAGATGGTAAAAGGGTAGGCATACAGTCCGTTTCTTGTAGTGCTTTTATGTCCGCATCATTCATTACTTCTAAATGATCTACCGATAATGCTCCGTATTTTACACTAGCTAGTACGCCACCAATAATATTGAATTGATTGACATGTGTTTTAGGAGTCAAATTATATTGAGAGGCTGCTGCTAGTAAGCGCTCGGTGTCAGCTACATCAAAGTAACCATATTCACAAAAAATATCTACATATTCGGCCAATCCTTCTTCTGCTATTTGTGGTAGCATTTCGTTGATGATCAAATCCATGTAGGCGTCTTTATTGCCTTTGTACTCTTGTGGAAGCGCGTGTGCTCCTAAAAAGGTAGATTTAATGGTGAGTGGAGATATTTCTTTAAGTTTTTTGATAACACGCAGCATTTTTAGCTCAGCAACTAGTGTTAGTCCGTAACCGCTTTTTATCTCTACTGCACCTGTTCCCATCATCATAATCTCATTGGCTCTTTGTAAAGTGCTTGCTAATAGTTCTTCTTCGGAAGCATTTTGTAATTTGCGAGCTGAGTTTAAAATTCCACCTCCTTTCTTAGCGATTTCTTCATAGCTCAATCCCTTGATTCTGTCTGCAAACTCACCCTCTCTACTAGCCGCAAAAACAAGGTGTGTATGGCTATCGCAATAAGAAGGAAAAACCATACCGCCATCTGCATCAATGATTTGGGTATTGTTCCAATCCTCAATACCAGTCCATTCGTCCATGTTTCCAAAAGCAGTGATGATGCCATCTTCCATTTCTACAAAGGCATCCTGAATGGTTTTTAATTGAGCCATGTCGGAACCAGCAACTCGCTTTCTAGGTGTTTCTTCTACCTGAATTAGTTCGCTGATGTTTTTGATAACGGTTTTCATAGGTGCAATAATAGGAAGCGAAAATACAAAAAGTAGGACATTCATCACTCCATGTAAATTACTTATATTTGCTCATCTATGAACAGTATCGGACAGCTATTTCGCTTAACTACTTTCGGAGAGTCGCACGGAACGGCTATTGGTGGAATTGTTGACGGTTGTCCTGCTGGACTCTCTTTAGATGAAAAGACTATCCAAAAAGAATTGGATAGAAGAAAACCAGGTCAATCTTCTATTACTACGTCTAGAAAAGAAAGTGATACTGTACAAATTCTTTCAGGATTGTTTGAGGGAAAAACAACAGGTGCTCCCATTGGTTTTATGATTTCTAATGAAGACCAAAGTTCTAAAGATTATTCAAATTTAAAAGAGGTTTATCGCCCATCTCATTCTGATTTCACATACGATAGTAAATATGGTTTTAGAGATTATAGAGGAGGAGGCCGTTCTTCAGCTAGAGAAACTGCCAATTGGGTAGTAGCAGGTGTTATTGCCAAGCAGTTGTTACATTCAGTTGATATTAACGCTTTTGTTTCTTCTGTAGGAGAGGAATTTATTGAGAAGCCTTATCAAGAGTTAGACTTTACACAGACAGAAAATAGTTTGGTTCGTTGTCCAGATGAGGAGGCGGCTACTAGAATGATTGCAGCCATAGAACAAGCCAAAGTAGAAGGAGATTCTATAGGAGGCACGATTATTTGTGTGGCGCAAGGTGTCCCATCAGGATGGGGAGAGCCCATTTTTGATAAGCTACACGCTCGCTTAGCACACGCTATGTTAAGTATCAATGCTGTTAAAGGTTTTGAATACGGATCTGGTTTTTGTGGTGCTAAAATGAAGGGAAGTGCGCATAACGATAACTTTATTGAAGGAAGCAAAACCACTTCTAATCTGTCTGGAGGTATACAGGGTGGTATTAGTAACGGGATGAATATTTATTTCCGTGTGGCTTTTAAGCCAACAGCTACTATTATGAAAGAGCAAAGTACTATCAATAAGAAAGGAGAAGCGGTTAAGTTGCAAGCAGAAGGAAGACACGATCCTTGTATAGTTCCTAGAGCAGTTCCTGTAGTGGAGGCTATGACCGCTATGGTCTTGGCAGACTTTTATTTATTGAACAAAAACGCAAAAATATGAAGGTATTTATTGTAATGTGTTTTGTAATTTTAAGTTATTCTTGTGTTAATGAGAAGCCAACTTATATGTTCGTTAGGAAGTTGTGAAATGCATTTTGAGTATAGAGAATTGGCCGTGAAATGTGAGGATTGGTACAAGGCCTACAATTCATGTAGTTCAGAGAATACTAAACATTCATTAAAATTAAAAAAATGAAAAATTTAGCATTACATTGGAAAATAATCATTGGCATGTTGTTGGGAGTGGTTTACGGATTAGTTGCTGCGCAGATGGGCTGGGTAGATTTTACCAATAATTGGATCAAGCCATGGGGAGTTATATTCATCAATCTTTTAAAACTGATAGCAGTTCCTTTGGTTTTTGCGTCCTTAATTAAAGGAGTAAGTTCTTTAAGTGATATTTCTAGATTATCTCGTATTGGCGGCAAAACAATCGGTATTTACCTAATGTCAACTGTTATTGCGGTTGTTTTTGGTCTCTTGCTTGTAAATATCGTTCAGCCAGGAAAGTCCTTTTCGGAAGAAAAACGCCTAGAACTGAAAGAGCAATACGCTTCTAAGGCGGGGGAAAAAATTGCCTCAGCAGAACATGTGAAGGATGAAGGTCCGCTGCAGTTTGTAGTGGATATGGTACCGAGTAATTTTATACAAGCTTCTGGGAATAACCGAAACATGTTGCAGGTTATTTTCTTTGCTATTCTGTTTGGTATTGCAATGGTTATGTTACCTTCTGAAAAAACAACTTATGTAAAAGGTTTTTTCGATGGTGTAAATGATATCATCTTACAAATTGTAGATATCATTATGTTAGGAGCTCCTTATGGAGTATTTGCTTTATTGGGAGGTTTAGTGGTTGACTTTGGTGCTTCGGCTGAATTATTCCAAGCTTTAGGGATATATTCTGTTACCGTCATTGCAGGATTATTGTTGATGATATTACTAGTCTATCCTATGTTCTTAAAGGTGTTTACTAAGATTAAGTATTTAGATTTTTTTAAAGGTATTGCCCCAGCACAGATGTTGGCTTTTTCTACTAGTTCTTCTGCAGCAACTCTACCAGTAACAATGGAACGCTGTGAAGACCACCTAGGTGTTTCGGAAGAGGTATCTTCTTTTGTTTTGCCGCTGGGAGCAACCATCAATATGGATGGAACCTCTTTGTATCAAGCAGTAGCAGCAGTTTTTATTGCCCAAGCTTTTGGTTACGATTTAGATTTAGGGGAACAGTTAACCATTGTTTTAACGGCAACTTTAGCTTCTATTGGCGCAGCCGCTGTTCCTGGGGCAGGTATGGTGATGTTGGTTATTGTATTGAGTGCTATTGGTATTGATCCTGAAGGGATTGCTTTGATTTTTGCAGTAGATAGAATTTTAGATATGCTGCGTACGGTTGTAAATGTAACGGGTGATGCCACCGTGGCTACTGTAGTAGCTTCTACAGAAGCTCAAATCCGTAAAGTAACTAATGAAGAATTGATGAGCTAATGCGATATTTTTTACCTCTTTTATTCGTTTCCTTTTCTGTTTTTGCGCAGAATGAATGTGAACAAAGTGTAAGTAGCTCCGCTAAAAAAAACTACAAAAAAGCAGAAGACGCTGCTAGGAATTGGCAGTATAGTAAAGCGTTCTCCTTTCTAGAAAAAGCTTTGGAAGAACAATCTAATTATGCTAAAGCATTGTTTTTGTATGGTCAGCTAAAAATGGAGAAAGAGGAGTTTGAACATGCGCAAGAACTACTCATTAAAGGAGTTAGTGTTTGTCCGATGTATTCTGAGGAAATGTATTGGTTGATTGCAAGCATGGCTTTTGAAGGTGGGAATTATGATAGAGCAGCTCAATATTACGAGTCTTATCTGCGGTTTTTTGGATTAAGTGAAGAGAAAAAAGCGTTAGCGCAAGAGCGATGGGATGAATCTCGTTTTTTAATAGAAATGTATGCAAGGCCTGTCCCCTATAATCCGCAACCTGTTCCGGGAATTTCTACAAAGGATGACGAATATTTACCCATTCTTTCTCCAGATAATGACATTGCTCTTTATACTAGAAGAAGAGTAAAGCATGAGATGGGTATGTTACGAGCAGAAACGGTAGAGGAATTTGTTTCTTCCTTTATGGAAGGAGATGCTTTCAATTTAGGATATTTAATGCCGCATCCTTTTAACTTACATGATAATGAAGGAGGCGCTTCTTTAACGATTGATAACAACGAGCTGTTTTTAACCATTTGCGAACCTGTGAATGGATATAACAATTGTGATATCTACTACACTGCTAGGAAAGATAGCTTTTGGACTCCTTTGAGGCGTTTGTTTTACCCAGTAAATAAATCAGATTCATGGGAGTCGCAACCGACTATTTCTTCGGATGGAAATACGCTATTGTTTACGAGTATACGCCCTGGAGGAGAGGGAGGTGCTGATATATATAGCGTTAGCCGAACAGAAAACGGTTCTTGGGGAAATTTACAGTCTTTGTCTATTAACACGCTAGGAGATGAGAAATCACCCTTCTTGCATCCAGATAATCAAACCTTGTATTTTTCTTCTAATGGGCATAGAGGTTTAGGTGGATTGGATATATTTTATGTTAAAAAAGATACTGCAGGAAATTGGGGAGAGCCACAAAACATAGGGTACCCCATCAATAGTGAGGCGGATGACTTAGGATTATTTGTGAGTACAGATGGTAAAACAGCTTATTTCGCTTCTAACAAGTTAGAAGGTAAAGGTGGTTGGGATATATACCACTTTCCGTTATATAAAGAAGCAAGACCAGAACGTGTGCTTTTCTTGAAAGGAGATGTGTTGGATGAGTTTGGAGACCCCTTACTTGCTTCTAGTGTTGAGATTAAATCTATGAAGGATAATAGTACTTTTGAAGTGGATGTTGAAGTTGAGACGGGTCGTTATGTAGCTGCTGTTGTTCTTGATAAAGATGAGGATGTAATAGTAACGGTGAAGGATGATTTTTATGCTTTCAACTCTCAGTATGTGTCGGCAACTGATGAAGGTTTTGAGAGTCCAGGAAAATTAGATTTCGATATGAAGGAAATGCAGAAGGGAGAGGCGTTTCGTATCAATAATATTTATTTTGAAACAGATAGTTTCTCATTAAATCAACAAGCTAAACATGTGCTATCTGTCTTTGTGAGTTTTTTACAAAACAGAAAAGATTTGAAAGTGGCTATACACGGGCATACTGATAGCGCTGGAGATGATGAGGCAAATTTATTATTGTCAACGCAGAGAGCTCAATCCGTACATGATTTCTTGATTGCTAGTGGCGTTGCCTCAGCCCGCTTAAGTTATAAGGGTTTTGGTGAGCAAAAACCACTTGAAACCAATATGACTGAGGAAGGGAGATCCAACAATAGGCGTACCGAATTTTATATTTTAGAAAAGTAAGAACAAAAAATCCTGCCAAACAGCAGGATTTTTTCTGATATTAAGGTTGAAATTTTAAGATCTTTTCTCTTTAATTCTTGCTTTCTTGCCAGTTAGGCCTCTTAGGTAGAAGATACGCGCTCTACGAACAGCACCTTCTTTGTTTAGCTCAATTTTTTCAATTGCTGGAGAAGCAAATGGGAATACACGCTCTACGCCAATGCCGCTAGACATTTTACGAACGGTAAATGTTTCAGTCCCTTTTTTACCTCTTCTTTGGATAACCAAACCTTTAAAAAGCTGCGTTCTTTCTTTGTTACCCTCTTTAATCTTGTAGTGAACTGTTACGGTATCACCTGCGCTAAACGCAGGAAAATCGCCTCTGTTCACTAATTCGTTCTCTACAAATTTAATCTGTTCCATCACTGTGGCGTGTTTAATTTTAGTATCCGAAAAACGGAGTGCAATATTACGAATATAATTTAATAAGCACGAAGTATTTTACTTAAAAAATCAATCTTTATTATCGAGCAAGTCTGGTCTTCTTTCCTCTGTTCTTTGTAGGGCTTGTGCTTGTCGCCAATCCTCTATTTTTTGTTGATGACCAGATAGTAGTATTTCCGGAACTTCCAATCCGTTATAGTTGGCAGGCCTAGTGTACACAGGTGGTGCAAGTAAATTATCTTGAAAAGAATCGGTTAAAGCAGAGGTTTCGTCTGATATAACACCTGGTATTAGTCGGATAATGCTATCGCAAAGCACAGCAGCACCTAATTCGCCACCAGTAAGCACATAATCTCCTATAGATATTTCGTGCGTGATGTAGTAGTCTCGGATGCGTTGATCTACTCCTTTGTAGTGTCCGCAAAGAATAATGATGTTTTTGAAAGTGGAAAAATGATTGCTTATACTTTGTTGTAATCGTTCTCCGTCTGGTGTCATGTAAATGATGGCGTCATATTGACGCTCTATTTTCAGTTGCTCTATACAGTCTGCAATGGGTTGAATAGTCATTACCATGCCGCCCCCTCCGCCAAATTGATAATCGTCTACGCGTTTATGTTTGTCGGTGGAGTAGGAGCGGATGTCGTGCAGTTCAATATACACTAATTTACGGTCGATTGCGTGATGTAAAATAGAGTGTTCGAAAGGACTTTGTAATAGCTCAGGATGAATGGTGAGAATATCGATTCGCATGTCCGCAAGGTACAAATTATTTAAGGGTGAAAATATACTAAAAATCAGTTGAAAACGACTGAAAAACACACATGACAAAATGACAAATAAAATATATAATAATTTGAAACTCATTATATATATATATATTTATATAAAGTGAAGATATACATTATTAAATTCAATGTATAAATTTCGTGATTTTGTTTTGAATTTAATAAATAATGAATATTCATTCAGTTTTTTGTAGGGTTTTTTCAGTTGTAAATAGGTATGTTTTCAGTCCTATATTCACAGTGATTTGAGCCAGTTGAAATAGTACGATAAAGCAATATAGCTTGGTGTTATTTAATCACAAAAAAAAGTGTTGGATGCAGTAAAAAAGTAAACTATAAAACAATTTTTATTATTTTTTTTTGTTTTTTCCCAATGCAGCTTTATGCTCAAGATTCTCTATTTGTAGGGCATTGATATGATGCAGGATAGGGAGAATATCCTACTTTAGAGATTTGTTAAGAAGAGTGTTGTTCCTTTGTTGATTTATTTTAATTGTGTAGATAGAGTTTGTATTGAGTCTAAATAGGGTGAGTATAGTTTTTTAGAGTCTTGTGAAAAATCATATAAAAAGTAGCTATTAAAGATCTTGAGTCAGGTGTAAGCTTCACTATTAATCATCAAATTCTCTAGTTTGAAGGGTTTGGTGTAAAGAATGTCTATGATTTGTATGGAAGCGACTTGCTATCAAGTCAGGATCATAAAATTAACCTTAGAAGTTTGATATCTCGTGTTTACATACTCGCAGTTGAAGAAAAAGTGTGACTTTTATTTTAGATAAAACAGAGATACAGAAAGAAAAACCGAATCAAAACGATTCGGTTTTTTTGTGCACTGAGCGGGAGTTGAACCCGCACGCTCATAAGAGCACAGCCCCCTCAAGA
>PAYR01000003.1 GCA_002715345.1 Flavobacteriales bacterium
AAATTATCCAATAGCGCTCATTTGTATTCACAATTTATCATCGATGAGTTTAAGTTGTCTGAATTAAGAGATGCTAATGGTTGGTGGGCGAACAAGTATGGTGGGCAGATAGGAATGAAATATTATAATGTGTTTAAGGTTGATAATCTGTTTATACAAGGAGAGTTAAATTTTTCTCGCCCATTTATGTACTCACATGGCAGGCCGTTACAATCGTATACACACTATCATCAGCCATTAGCTCATCCACTAGGAGCAAGTTTTGTTGAAGGGATTTCTATTTTGCGATATAGGTTTAAAAGAATTTATTCTGAGTTTAAATATTTATACGCTAAACATGGAGGAGAAATCGCTGGAGATGACACTAATTATGGTTCCAATGTGTTGATTTCATATAATGACGGAGAAAGAAATAAATATGGTAACTATATTGCGCAAGGAAACACTACTGATTTACAAATGTTAGATTTTAAAGTGGGAATGTTGTTAAATCCTCATACAAATATGAAACTAGAGTTGGGTGTATTGAATAGAAAAACAGCCTCATTATACGAAAGTGATACCAATACTACTCATGTTTATGTAGCATTTAAGACTGANCTTCGAAACTTGTATTACGATTTTTAGAATTTGTCTAAAAAAGCCTGACTNATAATTTATTGCCTTTCAGGTTTTTNTCCTCCTATAAAAAAAGTGGTAAAATTGCANTCCAAGANGATNNGAATNCNNCAATTTNGTAATCCATTGATAATAAGNAATTTGAATGCNTTCATTCGCGAACATTATTCAGTTATCNAAAGTTAGACTCACATCAAGTGTTGTTTTTTCAGCTATTGCNGGTTATTTCATAGCTGCAGATCAGTTTGATNTTTTANCTTTTACTTATTTNGTAATAGGAGGTTTCTTANTAGTAGCAGCATCTAATGGNTTTAATCAGATTTTAGAGAAAGAGTATGATAAACTNATGGNAAGAACGGCTGATAGACCACTTCCGACAGAAAGGATGAGTATTTCTGAGTCCTTTTGGATTTNCTTGATNATGNGTCTGTTAGGAGTTTTCTTNNTGTATAGGATTAACTTCTTAAGTGGTTTTTTTGGTACGCTTTCTATTATTCTATATGTNTTNGTTTANACNCCGCTTAANCGTATTTCTCCAATTTCNGTTTTTGTTGGAGCCTTCCCAGGNGCTATCCCTTTCATGTTGGGATGGNTTGCAGCATCTACAAACNGTTTTGATATTGAGCCAGGTCTATTGTTTGCTGTTCAGTTTATTTGGCAGTTTCCTCACTTTTGGGCAATTGCATGGGTNTGTGATGATGATTATAAAAAAGCAGGATTTAAGATGTTGCCGGGTAAAAAAGACAAATCAACTGCTTGGAAAAATGTGATTTATACATTTTTTTTAATTCCCCTCTCAGTATTNCCAGTATTTGGTATTACTGGTAATTTACAATTGTCTATAATAGCAGCTGTTTTAGTATCAATAGCTGGNATTTGGTTTTTTAGCATAGCNGTCNCTTTATATAAGAAANTTACANACGANTCNGCTAAAAANTTGATGTTTGCATCTTTTGTGTATTTACCATTTGTACAATTAGTTTTTATTTTGGACAAAATATTTCGAGAATTAATATTTNACTAAATTAATTCTAAGTGAAATTTTTAACTTTTTGTATATATAAATAGCTTTTCATTAACGCATTTGAACTATTTTTGTAAAAAAATAAGATTGTGAATTTTCAGTACCAAATATTATTCATTTTAGCATTAGTTATTATTTCTTTTTATCTAGTAAAAAGATATTATTCTAAAATTACAACAGATAACCCTGAAAAAAAATTAACACCNTTAAAAATTTCTAAAGATATCATTGAGCGTGATNTNAATTCTCACAGATCTAAATCAGCAAAACCAATGTTATGGATATCAATGATAAGTATGGCAATGTTATTTGCTGGTTTTACTAGTGCTATTATAGTTAGTAAAGGTGGAAATGAAAATTGGATTTATTTTGACATACCAATTTGGTTTCACATTAGTACTATAGTTATTNTAATTTCTAGTTTTTCAATGCATTTAGCAAAAAANTTCGTAGAAAAGAATAACAACAAATTNGCATTTAAGTTCTTATTGGCAACAATAATACTTGGNTTATTATTTACACTATCTCAATTTTTTGTTTGGGAATCATTAGTGCGGTCACAAGTGTTTTTCACAGGAAGTGAAAGCACTGCAGCAAGTTCATTTTTTTATTTAATAGTTGCGGTNCATCTATTTCATTTATTTGGTGGCATCATTGCAATGATAGTTACCACAGTAAAAACTGCTAAAAATAAATATTCATCTAAGGATATGTTGGGAGTAGAGTTATGTGCNATTTTTTGGCATTTTCTAGATNTTTTATGGGTTTATTTATTCCTGTTTTTTCTTTATATTCTTTAGTTTTGCAATGATTTTATAAATCTAGATACAATGTCAGAAAATTTATCAAAAGAAAGCATTTGGAAAGGAGGTAATAGGCCCTTTATTTCAAGTTATGGAAAACTTATGATGTGGTTTTTCTTAATTTCAGATGCACTAACTTTTTCAGGTTTTTTAGCAGCATATGGGTTTATGCGTTTTCGAAATGCAGATATATGGCCTGTNCCAGAAGATGTCTTCACGCACTTTCCTTTTTTACAAGGAGAACATCCATTGTTGTTCGTAGCTTTAATGACCTTTATTTTAATTATGAGCTCAGTAACCATGGTATTAGCTGTAAATGCTGGTAACAAAAACAATAAAAAAGGTGTTGTTTTATGGATGGCTCTCACCATCNTTGGTGGTCTTACATTTTTAGGNTCTCANGCTTGGGAGTGGGGGCACTTCATCCANGGGGATAANGGTGCTATANNACTTTCTAATCATGAAGTTATTCACGTGGTTGATTCNAATCATAAATTATATTCATTATATGATTTAATGGGTGTTGATAAATATGACGGAACAGATCATGACTTCTCTATTGAAGAAGTGGAAACTGCTTTTAATNNCCGTCTAGATTTAAGCATCAAGCGTGCAAATAGGACAATTGTTCNTCATGGAGAGTCAGCAGAATATTTCNAAAACTCTCAAGTAGTTTTAGGAGCTAACTTAACACANAATGAGTATGGACATCAGTTATTTGCTGATTTCTTTTATTTCATTACNGGCTTCCACGGCTTCCACGTTTTTAGTGGGGTTGTACTTCTCATCATTATCTTTATCAATGCATTGAAAGGAACATATGAGCGAAGGGGGCATTACGAAATGGTTGAAAAAGTAGGATTATATTGGCACTTTGTAGATTTAGTTTGGGTATTCGTATTTACCTTCTTCTACTTAGTNTAATCATTTAAAAAANAAATAAAATGGCAGAGCAAAGCGGAACNTGGTGGATTTGGAGAGTNTTCTGGATTCTATTGTTTNTAACAGCATTAGAAGTNTTTTTAGGTATTCTNAAGGTAAATGAGTCNTTACCNGAGGTATTNATTCANGGTAAGTTTTTAGGATTAGAGTGGCTTACTCATATNTTTATCATTCTCACAATTATTAAAGCAGCTTATATTGTNATGGANTTTATGCATTTAGGTCACGAAACAAAAGGATTGAAATTAACAATACTCTTGCCTTGTGTTATTTTAATACCATATCTTCTCTTTATACTTATCTCTGAAAGTGTAATGACAACATAGAATAAAAATAATATGCAGTTTAAAACAAAATGGTTATTGATTTTATCGATTTTAGTTTTTCCTTCAGTTGTCTATTTATTTTTTTTNCAAGGAGAAGCTAATTTTGATAAGCCTCTAGAGTATATAGGTCCNAAANCTGATTCGAATTATTATACTATTCCNGATTTTTCATTTCTNAANCAGTTTGGTGANACTATTTCTANTGATGATTACATGGATAATGTATATGTNGCTAACTTTATATTTACCACATGTCCAACCATATGCCCTGTGATGACTTTTCACATGACTAGAATACAACAAAAATTGAAACATTATCCTAATTTTAAGTTAATCACACATACAATAAACCCTGAATATGATACGCCAAAAGTTCTACTTGATTACACCAAAAAAATGAAAATTGATTCTAGTTTAAATAATTGGAATTTCGTTACTGGTCCAACAAAAGATATTTACAAAATGGCTAAATCATATTTTGTGAATGCCACAAAGGATGAAAAATCACCTGGTGGATTTTTACATTCAGAGTATTTTGTGTTAGTTGATAAAGATGGTCATGTAAGATCTAGAAAAGATGATAACGGTAACGTAATGGGCGTTTATGACGGTACAAGTGAATATGAAGTTGGACTATTAATTGATGACATTAAATTTTTGATGTACGATCATTGGTATACTGCAAAAAAAAAGAAATGATGAGAAATAATGATAAGGTATATATACCCATTATTATTTGCTTATCTATAATAATTCCAATAGCAGTAGCTGGTTTAATGTTTATGCCCGATAATTGGCATATTGAGTTTGGTGGTGCTGATTTACGCTCATTACCTTTTTTTCATGCAATTCTAAATGGCTCGACTGCTGTGTTATTATTTACCGGATTTATTTTGATTAAGAATAAAAAAATAAATTGGCATCGTATTTGTATGATATCTGCTTTTTTACTCTCTGCAGTTTTTTTGGTTTCTTATGTTATTTCAAAACTATCAACTCCCCCTGTTCCTTTTGGTGGAGAAGGAATGATACGTAAAGCATATTTTTTCATTT
The DNA here is from genome assembly GCA_002715345.1 of Flavobacteriales bacterium. Lineage (GTDB taxonomy): Bacteria > Bacteroidota > Bacteroidia > Flavobacteriales > UBA7312 > UBA7312. Next base: position 4,767 of record PAYR01000003.1, read on the forward strand.
TAATTACTCATATTATACTATCTGTTCCTGTTTTACCGTTAGCTTTATTATCTATATATAGGGGAATTACTGGTGAGTTTAATAAACATATGAAAATTGTTAAATGGGCCTTTCCTATTTGGATGTATGTAGCTGTCACAGGCGTTTTAGTTTATATCTTTATGATTCCTTATTACTCTTGATATGAAGAAGTATCTACTAATAATTATTTTACTCTTACTTTTTGTTGTTGATGTGCAAGCACAATGTGCTATGTGTAAATCGGTTGTAGAAAGTAATATGGAAAATGGGGATACTATTGGAGGTGGTCTTAACGATGGTATTTTATATCTTATGGTAATGCCTTATATTTCTTTAGGCTTGATAGCTTTCTTTTGGTTAAGACANAATAAAAAGCAAAATAATAGTTCTCTCTGAGAATCATTATCTTTGAAATTCATTTNTTCAGGCGATGAAGTATAAATTGTTGTTGATATTACTCCTTTTTCCATTTTTTATNTTTTCCCAAAAATCATGGAGTTTNAAGGATTGCCTGAAACATGCANCCGAACATAATCTAACGATTAAGCAAGCAGCTTTAANTACAANATTATCNAAAAATGNTTTAACACAGTCCAAACTAGGAGTNTTACCTTCTTTCAATACAAATGCTTCACACTCATTCAATTTTGGAAGAAATNTNGACCCCTATACAAACNCCTTTACGNTAGACAGGGTTAGGAATAATAACTTCGGNGTATCTTCTAGCNTTANNTTATTTGCAGGGTTTCAAAATGTAAACAATATTAGAAAGAGTAATTATGATTATTTGGCTAGTANGTATGATGCAGAAAAAATAGCAAATGATATATCCATTAACATCATCACTGCATTTTTACANCTGATGTATAATAAGGAGTTGGTTGCCGTTAATGAAGATAAATTAGCATTATCAAAGCTCCAAGTAAACCGGATTAGCGAAATGGTTGATGTCGGCCGATTGCCAAAAGGGAATTTGTTAGACACTGAATCGCAAATGGCACAGGAACAATTACAACTTATCAATGTGCAAAACCAATTAGATATTGCTTTTTTAAACATGAAGCAATTGCTTGATTTAGATGCTTCTTATTCGTTTGAAATTACTGCACCAGAAGTAAGTATCAATGAAATTTTTGCTGCAAGAAATTCTGAAGAATTATATGCAACAGCATTAGATAATTTACCAGATGTGAAAAGTGCAAACGCAAAGGTTCAGAGCGCAGAGCGATCATTGGCAATAGCGCAAGGAGGAAGAAGTCCTCGTTTAAGTTTGTCTGGAAGTATGGGGACCGGTTATTCGGATGCTCGCCAAAAAATAACGGGAGTAGATTCATTGAGTTTAGCGCCTACATATGTTGATTATCCGTTTGAGGAGCAGCTAGAAGATAATGTTTCACAATCGGTTAGTTTTAGTTTGAGTGTTCCAATTTTTAACGGTTGGCAGGCAAATATTTCTATCGTTAGGGCAAAAATTGGTGTGTTACAATCACAATATAATTTACAGCAAGCCGAAAATCAATTGCGTAAGCAAATTGAGCAAGCAAATGCAGATGCTTTGGCAGCACATAAAAAGTATTTAGCAAGTCAAAAGTCTGTGCAAGCGCTTTCAGAATCATTTAGATATACAGAAGAAAAATACAATGTAGAATTAGTCAGTACTTATGAATATAATGATGCCAAAAATAGATTGTTTCAGGCAGAAGCAGACTTATTACAAGCTAAGTACGACTATATTTTCAAGACTAAAATCTTGGATTTCTACACGGGTAATGAATTAACATTTTAAGCGATGACAGTTTTTATCATACTAACATTAATTGCTGCGACCTTTTTCTATTTCGGTCGTAAAAACAATAACAACTTGCTGAAGTATTTTGGGATTGGTCTATTTTTTCTGTCTCTCATTTTATTTATTGGTAAACAATCGGGTTTTATTAAAGATGATCAAGGAACTGTTGTGTCCACAGATTTTGCAAGTCGTGTTGATATTATAGAGACAGTAGCTGCTAGTGGAAAAATTCAACCTGAAGTGGAAGTGAAAATTTCTCCAGATGTTTCAGGTGAAATAGTTGAGCTTCCAATTAAAGAGGGTGATCAAGTTTTGAAAGGTGATTTATTAGTNANAATCAAGCCAGACACCTACTTNTCTATGAAGCAAAGGAGCGAAGCTGCTTTGAATAGCGCGAAGGCTAGTTTATCTATGTCTAAAGCTCGATTAGTAGAAAGTGAAGCGAANTACAATAGAAACAAAATTTTGTATGAAAAAGGTGCAATTTCAGCTTCCGAATTTGAACAAATAGAATCTTCCTACNAAATAGCGAAGCTAAATGTANAGAGTTCCGAATATTCAGTAAGTTCTGCGNAAGCNTCTTTAGAAGAATCTCAAGAAAANCTNGACAAAACNAGTATTTATGCTCCANTTGATGGAACAATATCTCGCCTAAATGTNGAGCTAGGGGANCGTGTGGTAGGAACCATGCAAATGGCAGGTACGGAGATTTTGCGATTGGCTAATTTAGATGAAATGGAAGTGGCTGTTGAGGTAAATGAAAATGATATTACTCGAGTAANCTTAGGNGANACNAGCATCATTGAAGTAGATGCCTTTTTAGGAGAAGATTTCAAAGGNGTNGTTAGTGAAATAGCAAANTCGGCAGATGTGNTGGGTGCAAGTGCTGATCAAGTCACAAACTTTGAAGTGAAGATTCGTATTTTGGATAAAGTAAGTTTTAGACCAGGGATGACTGCTACTGTAGAAATTCAAACAAGTGATGAAAGACAAGTCTTGTCAGTTCCAATTCAAGCGGTAACTACAAGAAAAGACACCGCTGATGAGCAAGAAAAAATAGAATGNGTATTTNTATACGAAAACNGAAAAGCTGTTTTGAAACAAGTAGAAACAGGTATTCANGATGATAAAAANATNCATATCANTTCTGGTTTANCTGATAGCGTTCGTGTAATTTCTGGTCCTTATTCAGCAGTTTCAAAAATGCTGAANGATGGTATGAGAGTGCATGCTGAAGAGGTTAATCTTAATGGNAAAAAGAGAGGATTTAGNGTAAGTGTAAGCACANACTAATGGCCTTAATTTTATGTATAGAAACAGCCACTAGAAGTTGCTCGGTGGNACTAGCNAANGATGGGAACTTGCTTCAATTTAAGGAAGAAGNTAGTGAGCAATACTCTCATTCAGAACAATTAACCCTTTTTATAGAATCTCTTTTANNGGAATCAGGGNATAGCATTNTCTGATCTAGATGCTATTGCNGTTAGNANGGGTCCTGGCTCTTATACAGGATTACGAATTGGTGTTTCTACAGCAAAAGGGTTATGTTATGCTTTAGACAAGCCGTTAATTGGTATTTCAACTTTGGAAGCTATGGCAAGCGGTATGGAAAAACAATGCCCTAACAAGGTGTATTGCCCTATGATTGATGCTCGAAGAATGGAGGTGTATACGGCCTTTTTTCAAGCAGGAAAACAATTAACAGATATAGNNGCGCATATTGTAGAAANAGATTCTTTTTCAAAAATGTTAGCGAAAGANGANGTGTTGTTTTTTGGTGATGGAGCGGATAAATGCCAAGGTCTTATTANACATGCAAACGCTACTTTTATTACTNATNTNNACCCTTCCGCTAAGGATATGNTAGNCNTAGCAGAAAATGCATTTNTACAANAGCAATTTGAAAATGTAGCTTATTTTGAACCTTACTATTTAAAGGATTTTGTAGCAGGNGTAAAGAANTAAAAGTTACTTACTTGCNTTTTTCATAGCTTTTTCCAGTTCTTTNGCTTTTTGGCTTCCAAAAAGAATTTTNCTNTNGTTTTTTAAGACCAGTTGTANGCCTTCTTCTCCGCTNACATTATAGGNTTTNCCTTCAAAACCCCAACGAATTCCCCANCCGCCAAACTCTTTTAAAGGGGAATANTTTCTCGCTTTAAAAGATGANATATCCTCAAAAGATATCACATGCTCTTTGAGNTGAATGGGAAAGAATTGGTAATGTAATCCTTGTTCGNTAACACGNGTTTTTAGTTTCATGNTAAAAAACAANTAAGGAAGTCCANCNCCAATNAATACAGTAAACCAAATCAGACCTGTNTCGCTCATTGGTTGGTTTCCAATAGGGTTTCCCATNATAATTTGCTCNTAGATTCCATACAATGAAAAGNNGGGAAAAAAGATGATAATGACCCAAAGCCATTTTTGTCTAAAATATTGTNTTTCGTTAAAGTGTGTCATTCNATTANACTTAATGCTTCATCTANTTCGNAAGTAGGAAGNTNACAGGATTTATTGACACAAACATAAATGGTTGTACTTCCTGCTATATNTTTGTTTTCTAGTAATGATAATGTGCTTTCTGTATTGCTTCCAATNAATAATTTATTGGGATGGTAAGTTTGGTTAAATTCCCATGCTTTTTCTTGTGCTTGTTCTCCAACTATGGCAATTTCATAAAATGGAACAACTTGGTTTAAGTATAAGTTTGCCCAATTCGAATATCCAGAGCCATAGGTTGGGATCATTTCTTTTACATTNTTAAGCATGATTTGAGCTTGATTTATATACTCATTNTTATCTAGATAGTGNCCTAGTAAGAATAGATTNTTNGCCATCNCTGANCATGAAGCAGGAATAACATTGTCATTAATTTCCATTTTTCGAGCTACNAAAGGATCGTCTAAATCAGANGTGAAAAAGAGCATCCCACTATTTGNATCTTTAAAGTGTTTTNTAGAATAGTCGGTNAGNTGTTTTGCAAGTGTAAGCCAATCCTCATTAAAAGTTGCTTCATATANTCGAATAAATGCACTGATACAAAAAGCATAATCCTCTAAATANCCATTNATGGTNCTTGTTTCATTTTTNAAGGAGTGCCATAAAGCNCCATCTTTTTTTAGCTGNTTTTTACTTAAAAAATCAGCATTTTTTANAGCTCTTTCTAAATAATCCTCATTNCCAAAAGCCATATANGCATCANCGTATGCTTTACACATTAGTGCATTCCATGANGTAAGTGATTTNTCNTCNAGTCCTGGTTTAGTTCGTTTNNCCCTCTNTNTTAATAGTATGTTTTTCCAAGATTTAANTTTCTCTTGTAAGANAGTTAAGTCAATTTGATGNTTNTGAGCAAAATCTATATCANTANGCTCTTTCAAGAGAATATAGTTTTCATGTTCCCAAAACCCTTTTTCATTGATGTTGTAATAGTTGGAGAATAAATCATATTNTTCGNCTAAAATAGATTGTAATTCTTCTTTGTTCCAGATATAAAATTTTCCTTCTTCGCCTTCGCTGTCAGCGTCTAAAGCAGAGTAAAAAGCTCCATTTTCATGACTGAGTTCCCTTTGAATAAACGCTAGAGTCTCTTTTACTACTTCTTTGTATAAAGGTTTTTGGTAAGCAGTGTATGCTTCACTAAACAAACTAACTAATTGGGCATTGTCATATAGCATCTTCTCAAAGTGAGGGACTTTCCAAATCTTATCTACAGAATAACGAGCAAATCCACCGCCTATTTGATCGTAAATACCGCCAAAAGCCATCTTGTCTAAAGTTAGTTTTACATGCTCTTTAACAGTGTTGTCGTTCTTTAAATGTGCATAGCGCATTAGGAATAGGTAGTTGTTTGGTAACGGAAATTTAGGAGCTCTGTCAGGACCTCCATTAATACTGTCAAATTGTTGTTTCCAGTTAACTACTGTTTGATCTATATCAGACCAAGAAAAATCAGGATCTTCATTGTTGAAAGCAACAAGTTCTGATTGCTGAATTCCTTGTGCTACTTTTTCAGCATATTCAATAACAGTTTCCGGATTGTTACTGTAAAATTCATTAACCTGTGTTATTTGTTCAAGCCATTGATCCTTTGGGAAATAGGTTCCTCCCCATATAGGCTTGCCGTCTGGAAGAGCAATGCAGTTAAGAGGCCAGCCACCACTTTGTGTCATTAATTGCACAGCATTCATGTAAATTTTATCTATATCCGGCCTTTCTTCTCGATCAATCTTTATATTGATGAAGTTTTGATTCATATATTCTGCTACTGAGTCATCCTCAAAACTTTCATCTTCCATGACATGGCACCAGTGACAAGCAGAATAGCCGATGCTTATCAGAATTAGTTTACCTTCTTGCTCTGCTTTTGCAAGCGTTTCTTTATTCCATGGATGCCAATTTACAGGGTTGTGCGCATGTTGCAGAAGGTATGGGCTTGTTTCATTTAAAAGTGCATTTGTGTATTTGTGATTTTTCATATTGTCAGATTGATTGTTACAACCAATCAATATTAGCGTAACAACTAAAAGTTGCATTAATGTCTTCATAATACAAATTTAAGATTAATTGCTAATGGTGACAATAGCTAGAAGTGATAGTATTACTATTCCCTAAGGGTTTAATGTGCTTTTGCGTAATTGGCAAAGAAATGAGGTATAGTTTCAATTCCTTTGAGGTAATTGAATATTCCGTAATGTTCATTTGGAGAATGAATAGCATCAGAATCTAAACCGAATCCCATTAAAATAGATTTTACACCTAGTTCAGCCTCAAATAAAGCAACAATAGGAATACTTCCTCCGCTTCTAACAGGCACAGGCTTTTTTCCACATGTGTTTTCCATTGCTTTGCTTGCTGCTTGGTAGGCTGGTATATCGGTTGGAGATACATACGGTTCTCCTCCGTGATGAGGCTTTACTTTTACTTTTACGGATTTTGGAGCAATTTTTTCAAAGAACTTCGTGAATTTCTCTGTAATTTCTTCATCTGATTGGTTAGGAACTAGACGCATTGAAATCTTGGCAAAAGCTTTGGAAGGAATGACTGTTTTAGCACCTTCTCCCGTATATCCTCCCCAAATTCCATTCACATCTAAGGTAGGCCGAATACCTGTTCTTTCCATTGTTGAATACCCTTCTTCTCCATGAATATCAGATAAATCTAAATCAGATTTGTATCTCTCTAAAGAGAATGGAGCTCTGGCAATATCAGCCCTTTCTTCTTGAGAAAGTTCTAGTACATTATCATAAAAGCCTGGGATGATGATGTGATTTTTTTCATCTTTCATCTTTGCAATCATCTCACATAAAATGTTGATTGGGTTTGCAACAGCACCTCCATATAATCCTGAGTGCAGATCTCTGTTCGGACCTGTTACCTCTACTTCTAAATAGCTCAAACCTTTCAAGCCTGTTGTAATAGAAGGGTTGTCATTGGAAATAATCCCGGTGTCAGAAATTAAGATGGTATCACATTTCAATCTTTCCTTATTTTCTTTAACGAATGCGCCTAAATTATCTGAACCCACTTCTTCTTCACCTTCAATCATAAACTTTACATTACAAGGAAGGCTGTCCGTTTTCATCATCAACTCAAAGGCTTTTACATGCATGTAAAACTGTCCTTTATCATCACAGGCTCCTCTTGCAAAAATGGCTCCTTCAGGATGGATGTCTGTTTTCTTAATTACGGGTTTAAACGGACCGCTTGCCCATAATTCTAGCGGATCGGCCGGTTGCACATCATAGTGTCCATACACCAAAACGGTAGGTAGATTTGTGTCTATGATTTTTTCACCGTAAACAATTGGATAGCCTGCGGTTTCGCATATTTCAATATTGTCAGCTCCTGCATCTTCCATTACTTTAGCCACTGCTTCTGCACAATTCAAAACATCTGCTTTGTAAGCTGGATCAGCAGAGATGGAAGGAATTTTTAGAAGTTCAATCAATTCATTGATGAATCTATCTTTATGTTCGTTAATATAGTTATTGATGTGTTCCATAATTATCTTGTCAAAATGTTTCCAGTCATTTCTTGTGGGATGTCAACTCCCATAATGTTTAGAATAGTAGGGGCAATATCTGCTAGTTTTCCATTTTCTATGTTTTTAAAACCTGTATTAAGAGCAAAACAAGGCACTAAGTTCGTGCTATGAGCTGTATTGGGTGTTCCGTCAGGATTGATAGCGAAATCCGCATTTCCATGGTCAGCAATTATAATGAAGGCATAATCATTTTTCAGACCAGCTTCCACTACTTTTTGTGTGCAAGTGTCTACTGTTTCCACTGCTTTTATGATGGCTTTGTAATCACCCGTATGTCCCACCATATCTGGGTTTGCAAAGTTTAAGCACACAAAATCAGTTGTTCCTTTTTCCAATTCAGCTACTATGGTTGAGGTTAACTTAGGAGCACTCATTTCTGGTTGTAAATCATAAGTAGCTACTTTTGGTGAGTTTATCATCAATCTTTTTTCGTTATCAAAGGTTGCTTCTCTACCTCCTGAAAAGAAGAAAGTAACATGAGGATATTTTTCAGTTTCTGCAATTCGAATTTGGCTTAGGCCATTTTTTGCCACTACTTCTCCCAAAGTGTTTTGTAGGTTGTCTTTATCAAAAATGACATTCACTTTTTGGAAGTTGTCGTCATAATTGGTCATGGTGGTGTAATACAGATTGAGTTTTTGCATCTCAAAATCAGCTATGTTGGTTTGTGTTAAAACCGTGGTGATTTCTCTACATCTATCCGTTCGAAAATTGAAACATATTACAGCATCTTCTTCTTGTATTGATCCGAAAGGATAGCCATTTTCATCAATATGTACAATGGGTTTGATGAATTCATCCGTTACTCCATTGTCATATGATTTTTGAATGCTTTCAGCTAAGTTTTGCGATTGCTCTCCACTACCTTTAGTCATTAAGTCATAGGCGAATTTAATGCGTTCCCATCTTTTGTCTCTGTCCATAGCGTAGTACCGTCCGCACACAGAGACAATTTGTGCGCCATGCAGGTTTTTTTCTAGCTTTTGAATAAATCTTAATCCACTTTTTGGGTCACAATCTCTTCCGTCTGTAAAAGCATGCACTAACACTTTTTTAACTCCCGCATTGTGCGCCAATTCACATAATTTGTATAAATGTTTTTGGTGGGAATGAATTCCTCCATCTGAAACTAAACCAATAAGATGAAGTGCTTTATTATTCTCTTTTGCGTAGTTCAACGTCTTTTGCAAGTTCTCTTTTTTGGCAATTGAATTGTCTTCACAAGCCAGGTTAATTTTAGCTAAGTCTTGGTATACAATTCTTCCAGCACCAATGTTAAGGTGACCCACCTCAGAATTTCCCATTTGACCTTTAGGAAGTCCAACATGCTCTCCGAAAGTTGTAAGTTCACAATGTGGGTTTTTATTGTAAAGAGAATCTATAAAAGGAGTGTTGGCGTGGTAGATAGCGTCTGATTTGGTCTTGTCTCCATGACCCCAACCGTCTAATATAATAAGTACTGTTTTCTTTCCTTGCATAGGTGTGCAAAGATAATTGAAAATCAGATGATGAACATAAAAGTTGCAACCAAGATAGAAGAGATGGTAATGCCGCTACTAATAGCAATAAGCGATTTCTTGTATTCGATACCGAAAATGTATGCTGCAATTGTGCCGATATAAGCCCCCGTAACAGGTAGTGGAATCATTACAAAAATCATTAAGCCCCAAACGCCATATTTTTTGATGAAGTTTTTTGTTTTTCCTCTTGCTCTTAGAGACAATTTTATAGCGCTTTTCTTATACCATTTGTTTTGCATTAAGTATTTATTGAATAAGTTGATGCATCGATAGAATAAAGGGAATACCAATAAATTAGCAGCCAGGCCAACCAATAAAGCTACAGCAATTGGTAAGCCGTTCAGCTCT
>PAYR01000004.1 GCA_002715345.1 Flavobacteriales bacterium
TGTTGCAATGTCTGATGTTGTTGGTTATGTAGAAATCGAAGGTTATAAGTTAATTATCAATGGAGAAGGAACAAGTATTGATGTTGTATATGCAAACTCATTTTCTGTGCTACAAAATACTCCAAACCCAGTCAATGATAAAACGACTATTTATTACAATGTAGTCAATAATCAAAAGGTTACCCTTGAGGTTTTTAATATGTTGGGCGCAAAAATTAAATCAGAATATTTATCTGCTACAAAGGGAGTGAATCAAATTGTCCTAGATGCTAGTCAGTATGAAGCGGGGATTTATTTTTACACTTTATCTAATGGAGAACAAATAATTTCTAAGAGAATGTTAGTCGCGTCTAGATAATGTTATTTAGAGTTACCATATTAGGTTGTAACTCTGCAATTCCTACTACTAAAAGAAATCCTACCGCTCAGTTGCTTAATGTGTCTGAGCGGTACTTTTTAATTGATTGTGGTGAAGGTACGCAGATACAATTGCTTAAAAATCACATTAAAATGCAAAGAATAAACCATGTGTTTATTTCACATATGCATGGCGATCATTATTTCGGTCTTATAGGTTTAATTTCTACAATGCATCTATTAGGAAGAACCAAAGAATTGCATATTTACGGTCCTTCGATCCTTAAAGAAATTATCCAACTTCAATTGTCTGCTTCAAATACAGAGTTGTGTTATCCGTTATTTTTTCACCCATTAACTTTTGAGTCTTCAAGCTTAATTATGGAAGATGATATCTTAGAAGTATATACGATTCCATTAAGACATTCCATTTCTTGTTGTGGATTTCTGTTTAAAGAAAAACAGAAATCACGAAAGATTATAAAAGATAAAATAAAAGAATATAATATACCTTTAGAAGCTATTCAGAGCATTAAAGAAGGGGAAGATTTTGAGTATTTAGGTCAGTCAATTCCCTGTTTTGAACTGACAAAACCAGCTCCTGTGGTAAGGTCTTATGCTTTTTGTTCTGATACAGCTTATGATGAGCGTATTGTTCCAGTTATTCGTGATGTTGATTTATTATATCATGAAGCAACTTTTATGAATAATTTAAAGGAGAGGGCAGAACAAACTTTACATTCTACCACAGGACAAGCTGCTAGCATTGCTAGTCAGGCAAATGTTAAGCGATTATTGATAGGTCATTATTCTTCTAGATACAAAGATTTAGAACCTCTTTTGATTGAAGCACAATGCGTATTCCCTAATACAGAGTTGGCTAAAGAGGGAATTCAATATGAAATACCACTGTCTCATGTTGTTAATAGCTGATAGCGGTTCAACTAAGACTGATTGGAGATTGATTGATGGGTTGAAAATTTCTCAATTCCAAACAGAGGGTTTGAATCCTCATTTTTTACATGCTAATAAGTTAGCGGAGGTTCTTCAAGGGCTTCCAATAGATAATCATTTAGATGTTAAAAAAGTTTGTTTTTATGGTTCTGGTTGTAATTCTATAAAATCAGATTGGATGAAAGGAGAGATTAGTCTTATTTTCTCTAATGCCAATGTATTTGTGTATTCTGATTTGTTAGCGGTTGCACACGCTACCTTAGGGTCTCAAAAAGGGTTAGTAGGAATTTTAGGAACAGGTTCAAATATTGCGTATTATAATGGTTCGTCATTAGTGCAAAAAACTCCTAGTTTGGGTTTTTTATTAGGAGATGAAGGAAGCGGTAGTTATTTAGGAAAGAAATTCATATCTCATTTCTTAAAAGACGAGGTTCCAATAGAGCTACTTAAAAAGTTTAAGTATTCAAAAGATGAAGTCTTTCAAAATGTATATCAATCGGAAACGCCTAATAGATATTTAGCAAGCTTTGTTCCCTTTTTGTTCAGAAATAGAATAGATCCTTTTATTTCTTCTTTAATTCAGCATTGTTTTCATGATTGGATGAAGCAATATGTAAGTAAATATAATAAATGCGATACCTTAAACCTAGTTGGTTCAATTGCTTTTTACTTTCATCATGAAATAGGTGAAGTGGCTAAATCTTATGGATATAAAGTAGAACAGATTTTAGAAACGCCAATAGCCGCATTAACTCATTATTATCTTCCTAGTGAATAAAATCACTAAATTTGTGAAATGAGAAGGATTCTGTTTGTTTTTTTCAGTTTGGTTTGTTTGAATACTCATGCGCAGTGTAGTTTTCAACTTTTTAGTGATTTCCAGTCAGAAACACCTTATATTTTTGATTGCGTTGGAATGCAAGCAATGCTTAACTTAGACATCACTTCAGGAACATTTCCATATCAAGTAAGCTTGCTGCAAAATGGTCAAGAGATTTTTAATGATGAATTAACGCCAATTAATGAATTACAATATCCAAATATTGTAACATTACCTATTGCTATTGGAGCTGGAATTTTTTCATTTAATGTAACAGATTCTTTAGGTAATAGCTGTACGAATACTTTTGAAATACAAGAGCCAACACCTATTGAAATTAATGCAGTTACAACTCCTCCTATTTCTTGTTTGGAAGGAAATTTATCTATCAGTATTTCCGGAGGGTCTCCTCCATATGATGTTGGGTATTTACAAAATGGTGTGTTAGTCCCTAATTTCGCAGAAAATATAAATGGTAATATTCAAATTTCTGATTTACCAAGTGGTAATTATGTAGTGACGGTCGAAGATGATTTAGGATGTCTGCAAAGTGTTGGGAATACAACACCTATTTCATTAGTGCAAACAATCTTTGATCCAGTAATAAGTGTAGAGTTTGTATCACAACTCCTTGTTTGTGTGTCGGGAGGTCAAATCCCTTTTCAATTCAATTTATCAAATGAAGAATCTATTATATCGTCTTTAGATACTGTTGCCAACTGTGTAGGGTTTCAGTTATGTGAGGGTGCTTATGTTATCAATGTTATAGATGATTTTGGTTGTGAGGTAAGTATTCAGCAAAGTATTCCAAGTCTAGAAGTTGAGCTCAGTGCAGAAACATCATCAGCTTCAATTACTGGAGGAATTACCCCTTACCAAGAAATTGCTTGGAGTTTAGATGGTATTGTATTTCCTTTTGAGACTCAAGAAGAATTATCCGTTTCGATGTGTCCGGGCTCCTATAACTGTACCGTAACCGATCAAATTGGATGTGTACAGTCAGAAACATTATTAATTGAAGAGCTTACAACAGATTGGTTAGAAGAAATTGATTGTTCTAATTTAGAATTTAGTGAATTGTCAATAAACCCTCAAGGAGGAACACCTCCTTACTCAGTTGTTTGGAATACAGGAGAAACTTCAATGAGTATTAGTGATTTATCACCTCAATTATACCAAGCAACTATTGCTGATGCAAATGATTGTGAAAGTAACTTGTACAGTATTGATTTGCCAATGTTAACTAGCGATTGTCTTTTTAATGTCTTTAGTCCAACCATACAAGACAATATAAATGATACATGGAATATTAATCCTGCTTTTTTGTTTGAAAACTCTAGAGTAACTATCTATAATAGATTAGGTAAAAGGATGTTTGATTCATATGGATACCAAACTCCTTGGGATGGGACAAATCAAAGTGGTGATTTATTAAACCAAGGAGTATTCTTTTATGTTATTCATTTGAAAGATGGAGAAGAACCTCTCAAGGGCACTGTTACTCTTTTTTAAGATAGATTAAACATTCTTCAGTACTATTATACCAATTAGCTTGAGTGTATCTTTTTAACCACGTAAGTTGTCTTTTGGCGAATCTGCGTGTGTTTTGTTTGATGAGTTCTATGGCTTTTTCTAGTGAGTGTTCTCCATTAAGGTGAGCAAATAACTCTCTGTACCCTACGGTTTGTAGTGCGTTGAGGTGTTGGTGTGGGAGTAATGCTTTCGCTTCTTCCAATAGTCCTTCTTGAATCATGTTGTCAACCCGTTGGTTGATTCGTAGGTATAGTTCCTCTCTTGGCATTTGTAGGCCTATGTATTTTATTTTAAAGGGACGCGTGTTGGTGTTTTGTTGTCTAAAGTAGGTAAATGTTTTTTGACTTTGAAGGCATACCTCAAGGCAGCGAAGCAGTCGGTGTGCGTTTTGTATGTCGGATATTTGATAGTATTCAGGGTCGTGTTTTTGTACTTCTTTTTGCAACCAAACAATTCCAAATTCATTGTATTTTTTTCTTAACTCTTCTCTTAAAGTAGGATTTATGGTAGGAAAGTTATCGAGCCCTTTGCAGACTGCATCTATGTATAATCCACTGCCACCTAATAGTATTGCATGTTGTTTAGTTTGGAATAATTCTTCTAGCTTTTTCAGTGATTCTTTTTCGAAGGAACCCACACTATATGCCTGATGTATACTTATGTGCTGTATGAAGTGGTGTGGAACGCTGTCTAATTCTTCTATGCTAGGAACAGCTGTTCCAATTCGCATTTCTTGAAAGAATTGTCGGGAATCGCAAGAGATAATTTCGGTGTTTAGCTTTTGGGCTAGTTGTATGCCAAGTGCTGTTTTTCCGATGGCGGTTGGGCCTAGAACTACCCAGAGTGTATTAGTATTCGTTGAACTCATCAAATTGTTCAAAGTCGTTGAAATCATCTAATACATAACCATAAGTGTCGTGTTCTTTGTGCTCTTCTGAAACGAACTTTACATTTGGTGCTTCGCTGGGCATTTCTCCAAAGGAGAGCACTGTTGCAGGTAGTTCTTTTTGCGTGCTTGTTTCTAAAAGCTCTTCTAATTCTATCATGAAGCGCCACATAGTAAGAAAGTCTTGTATGTAGAGCAATCGGCTGTCCTCCTTATTGAAAGTTGCTGAGATAGTAATATCCTTCATCTCTTGACTACCTTCTTGCATGCTGAGCAATGGTATCTCTTCTCCTTGTTCCCACTCTTCGTTACTTATATAGAATGCTGCCATTTCATCTGGACTAAGAGTGAATGCGCTAACAATTGTATGGTGTAATTGTTCTAGGGTATCTTCCGTGTTGATGTGGATGTCTCGAAAAATATCGTTGTTGTGATCCAGTATGATGCGCAAATGTGCTATCATTGTAATTGGTTTAGAGGTGTGAGCTGCATTTCTGCTGCTTTTTTTAGTAGGTATTGGTAAGCTTCTTGTCTGTCGTTTTTAATTTCTCCGTCTAATATAGCGTCTTTAATGGCGGTTTTCAAATCGCCAATAATTTTGCAAGGTTTAAGTTGAAAGATGTGCATGATTTCTTCTCCTGAAATAGGAGGTTGCATATTACGTATTTGGTCGCGCTCTTCTACATCTTTTAGTTTTTGTCTTACAAGCTGGAAATTTTTGAGGTACCGTTTTACCTTTTCGGGGTTTTTGGATGTAATGTCTGCCTCGAAAAGCGTCATAAGATCGTCTATGTCTTCACCTGCATCGAACAGGAGTCTTCTAAGGGCAGAATCAGTAACGATTTCTTGCGAAAGCACGATAGGGCGTAAGTGCAGTTTAACGAGTTTTTGCACATACTTCATTTTTTCGTTGAGGGGTAGCTTGAGTTTTCGAAATATTATAGGGACCATTTTAGACCCTAGGAATTCGTGTCCGTGAAAGGTCCATCCTTGCTTTTTTTCGAATCGTTTAGTATCTGGCTTGGCGATATCATGCAGGATAGCGGACCAGCGCAGCCACAAGTCTTCTGTGTTTTCGCAGATATTGTCAAGAACCTCTAAGGTATGGTAAAAGTTATCTTTATGCCTTTTGTTATTGATGACTTCTACACCATATAAATCTACCATTTTAGGAAAAAACTGGTGCAGCAGTTTGGTGTTGAGTAGTAACTTAAATCCTTTGGAAGGTTTGTTGGCTAAAATAATTTTATTGAGCTCAACAGTAATGCGCTCTTGGGAAATGATGTTGAGTCTCTCTGCATTATCTTTGATGGCTTGTAGAGAATTCTCTTCAATGAAAAATTCTAGCTGTGTAGCAAAGCGTACGGCACGCATCATGCGCAATGGGTCATCGGAGAAGGTAATGTTGGGCTCTTGTGGTGTGCGGATGGTTGTGTTTTGTAAATCTTCCATTCCTCTAAAGGGATCCAACAGATTTCCATATTGCTCTTTGTTGATCTGTATAGCCATAGCATTGATGGTGAAGTCTCTTCGGTTTTGGTCGTCTCGCAGGGTGCCATTTTCTACAATTGGTTTTCGGCTGTCTGCTCGATAAGATTCTTTTCGAGCACCTACAAACTCAAGTTCTAAATCTTGTAGCTTGATCATTGCTGTTCCAAAGTTTTTAAAGACTTGTACTTTGGTTTTTTCTGGCATTAATTCGGCTACTTTTTCTGCTAGTTTGATACCGCTGCCAACACAGACAAAATCTATGTCTTTAGGTTCTTGGCGCTCAAGGATGAGGTCGCGTACGAATCCGCCAATCACATAGGTTTCGACTCCAAGTTGGTCGGCTGCCTTGGTAATGGTTTTGAAGATTGGGTGCTTGAGCTCTTTTGCCAGGTTCACTTATCTGATGATTTTTATTTCGCCATTGTTTTTGAGGAAGATGATGGAAGAAGGTGTGTTCTTGCATTCTTCTTGTTGGCGCAAATTTACCACATAATCTACGCCACTCAAAATAGATGGTTCAATATCCTGAAAGGACTGAGGAGTCGGAATTCCACTGGTGTTAGCTGAGGTAGAAATGAGTGGTTTTCCGAATCTTTGTATAAGTTGTTGGCAGAAATTATCTTTTGGCAAACGGATGGCACAAGAGCCGTCTTCAGCAATTGCATTGTGCGCTATACCTTTTACTTCTTGAAAAATAATAGTGAGTGGTTTTTCAGCAGCATCGATTAAATCCCAGGCTATGTCAGGCATGTCAATTACTGTTCTTTCGAGCATTACTTCGGAAGCAACTAGTGTAATAAGTGCTTTTGAGTCAAGTCTATTTTTTAAGTCATAAACTTTTTTGACTGCTTCTGCATTGCTAGCATCACAACCAATTCCCCATACAGTATCGGTAGGGTAAAGTATGATTCCTCCTTCTCTTAATACACTTAGTGCTTGTTGGGTTTCGGTATGTTCACTACTTTTTGATTCCATTTCTAATCATCCAAAGTTTAAAATAGCGAGTCATTACACCATAAGATTGCATATATGCGATGATAAAACCAGGCATGCCATCTAAAAATCCTAACTGAATAAAGTAGTTTTTGAAAAACCTAAAAAATGGCTTGATAATCAGATGGAAAAAAGTAATTCGTTTTACTCTTTTCTCATAGTCTTTAGCTTGCCACCAAGCATAACGATCTAGCTTATTTGAGAAGTCATCAAAGCTAACATAGGTGTTGTGTGATAATTTGTTTTTCAAAATCCCAATATCACCAGTACTTATTATTTCTGCATGAACATGCTTTTGTTCATATTTACATTTTCTCCTGTCGAATAACCGAATGACTTTATCCCCTTGCCAACCGCTATATTTTATCTTCTTACCCATAAAATGATTGTTGCGGTAAATCCAATAACCATCTTTTTTAGGATTAGACTTTAAAATATCTTGAATTTCTTCTTTAAGTTCTTTTGTAACTCTTTCATCAGCATCTACTAATAAAACCCAATCATGAGTAGCTTGTGGTATCGCCCAGTTTTTTTGAGATGCTGAGTTTTCATATTCTCTTTGAATAATAAAATCAGTGTGTTGTTTGGCAATTTCAACAGTCTTATCTGTGCTAAATGAATCAATAACCATGATTTCATCAGCGAAACTAACTGATTCTAACACATCATGGATATTGTGCTCTTCATTTCCTGTTGGTATAACTGCGGTGAATTTGATCATATTTATACCGCTACATTATATTCGCGTAAAGCATTATTGAGAGAGGTTTTTTTATCTGTACTTTCTTTTCGCTTTCCAATGATAAGCGCACAAGGTACTCCGTATTCTCCGCTTGGAAACTCTTTAGGGTATGTTCCTGGAATAACAACTGATCTGCTTGGGACAATCCCCTTGTATTCTACAGGTTTTTCTGCTGTAATATCAATAATTTTAGTGGAGGCGGTTAGCACTACATTGGCACCTAAAACAGCCTCTTTTTCTACTCTAACTCCTTCTACCACAATGCAACGAGAACCAATAAAAGAATCATCTTCAATTACAACGGGAGCCGCCTGTATAGGTTCTAAAACACCACCAATCCCTACACCCCCACTTAAGTGTACATTTTTTCCAATTTGAGCGCAAGAGCCAACAGTAGCCCAAGTGTCAACCATGGTTCCACTATCAATATACGCACCAATATTGACATAAGAAGGCATCATGATAACGCCACTTGCTAGGAAAGCTCCATAGCGTGCTACTGCATGAGGAACAATACGGACACCTAAGTCTGAGTAATTACTTTTCAGTTTCATCTTATCATGAAACTCCATTGGTCCCGCCTCTAAAGTTTCCATTTTTTGAATAGGAAAGTAAAGAATAACAGCCTTTTTTATCCAATCGTTTACTTGCCAGTTGTTTGCTTTAGGTTCGGCTACACGTAAACGACCTTTATCTAACTCTTCTATTACGGAACGAATAGCTTCTTGAGTAGAAGGGCTTTCTAGCAATGCTCGGATTTCCCAAGCTTCCTCAATGGTTTTTTTTAGTTGCTTTATCATGTTAGCAAAGATACTAATCCATTTTGCATATATTCCAACCAAAAGGAAGGAAATAGCTATATTTGTGCATATTGATGAAAAAATAAGATGAGAAAATTTGCAATGAATTATGGAGCTATTATGGGGTTAATCCTTGTAGCTTTTTCAATTGTTTTAGAACAATTGGGAATTGACCCAATAAATGCTAAGTGGGTGACTATTATTAATTATATAGTTTATTTTATTTTTATAATATATGGAACCTATATTTATCGAGAACAGATCTCAAATGGATTTATTTCATATTCTATAGCATTAAAGTTAGGTACTTCAATAGTTTTTTTCGCAACTATAATTTCTTCTTTTTATGTGTATGTTTATGCAGAGTTCATAAATCCTGATATGATAGTAGATATTTTGTTAAATAATGAAGAGCAAATTTATGAGGCAAACCCAAACATTTCAGATGAAGAGATGGAGGTAGCCATTTCTATCATTGAAAAATTCTCAACGCCTATAATGTTGTCTCTCATTGTGTTATTGCAAGGGACATTAATTGGTTTTGTTTTCTCGCTTTTAACTTCAGCTTTCTTAAAGCGTAATAAACCAGAATTTGAAGCGTAAATGGATATTTCGGTAATAGTTCCTTCTTTCAATGAAGCAGAATCCTTGCCAGAATTATGCGCTTGGATAGATAAAGTGATGCAAACCCATGGCTTCACCTACGAAGTTATTGTGTTAGATGACGGTAGTACAGATAATACTTGGTCTGTGTTAAGAGAATTATCAGCTTCTAATAAATCTATAAAAGGACTCAGGTTTAGAAGAAATTACGGAAAATCAGCGGCACTCAATAGAGGTTTTGAAAAAGTGCAAGGAGATGTCGTTATCACAATGGATGCTGATTTGCAAGATAGTCCTGATGAGATTCCAGAATTGCATAGAATGATTACTGAGGATAGTTTTGATATGGTTTCTGGTTGGAAACAAAAGCGATACGATCCTATCACTAAAACCATTCCTACCAAACTTTATAATTGGGCGGCTCGCAAAGCATCGGGAATTTATTTACACGATTTTAACTGTGGATTGAAGGCGTATAAGAAGGCGGTGATAAAAAATATTGAAGTTTATGGTGAAATGCATCGTTACATTCCTATGTTAGCCAAGCGTGCAGGTTTTCCAAATATTGGTGAAAAAGTAGTAGAACATCAAGCTAGAAAATATGGGGTGACTAAATTTGGTTTAGAACGATTTGTAAATGGTTTTCTAGATTTAATGACCGTTACATTTTTGTCTAGGTTTGGTAAAAAACCAATGCACTTTTTTGGTGTTTTAGGAACATTAATGTTTATGCTTGGTTTTATGCTGTTTGCCTACATAGGAGGCGCAAAGTTATACTATATGTATCTGGATATAAAAGCGAAAAACATTGCTGAAATGAGTGGTTTTTATATAGCCTTAACTTCAATGATTATGGGGCTTCAATTATTCTTGGCAGGTTTTGTTGGTGAAATGTTATCGCGCCAAGCTCACGATCGTAACCTTTATGACATAGCGGAAGAGCTATAGTGACACAATCTAAAAATATCATTCTTGGTCCAGCATTTCCATTGCGTGGTGGAATTGCCAATTTCAATAATGCACTTTGTAAGGCATTTGTTGCTGAAGGAGTAGATTCTAAAATTTATTCCTTTTCCCTGCAGTATCCTTCTTTTTTGTTTCCAGGTAAAACACAATTTGAAGAAGGGGAGCAACCGCAAGAATTTACTATCAAAACCATTATCAATTCTATCAATCCGTTGAATTGGTGGAATGTTGCTAACGAAATTAGAAAAGAAAATCCAGATTATATCATTATTCGTTTTTGGTTGCCTTTTATGGGTCCTTGCCTAGGTACGATTGCTCGATTAGTAAAATGGGGAACGAATATTCAAGTATTGGCTATTACAGACAATGTGATTCCTCACGAAAAGAGAATAGGAGACAATCTGTTGACTGCTTATTTTGTGAAATCATGTGATGGTTTTGTAACCCTGTCAGCCAGTGTTTTGGATGATTTATCCGAGTTTACGAACTGTAGTAACAAACTGTTTATTCCACATCCTATTTATGATATTTTCGGAGAACAGGTGGATAAAACAATTTCCTTAAAACATTTAGGATTGAATCCTGCAGAGAAGCATTTATTGTTTTTTGGATTCGTTCGTAAGTATAAAGGTTTAGATATTTTGCTGAAGGCATTATCTGACGAGCGTTTAAAAGATGTAAAATTGATTATTGCAGGGGAGTTTTATGATGATTCTAAGGAATACAATGATTTAATAACTGATTTAGGAATTCAAAATCAAGTGATTTTGAAAAGTGATTTTATTCCTTCTGAAGAAGTGAAACACTATTTCTGTGCTTCCGATATGATAGTACAGACATATAGAACGGCTACCCAAAGTGGTGTAACACAAATTGGATATCATTTTGAACGTCCAATGTTGGTGACTAACGTAGGTGGCTTAGCTGAAATTATACCACACGAAAAGGTAGGTTATGTAACTTCTGTAGAACCAAATTCAGTAGCGGATGCTATTTCTGACTTTTACATCAATAATAGAGAAGAAGAATTTGCTGCTAATACCAAGGAAGAGAAAAAAAGATTTACTTGGAAAAGTTTAGTGCGAGCCATTGACAAGATGGTTAAATAGATCGCATAATCTCTAAATTTTGCTCTTCTTTCCATAGTCCACCCATAAAGTCAGGCATTTTTATAGCATTACTATTACTTGCTACAGATATTTCTGAAAGAGGGGTGATAGCACTCCAAATAACTCCATCGTAAACATTAATGTCTAGAGTAAGGCCTTTATTTAGGCAGGTGATGAGTCGGTAAATCATTACGAAATCCATACCACCATGACCTTCTTTGAATAGTTCCATTTTACTGCGTAACTGTGTAATCATTGGGTGGGTATATTTGTCTCGATAAGCTTGGTATTCTTTTTGATTAAGCCACTGATGTCCCCAATATGCTAGCTCTTCTTTGTCAATATACAATCTGCTTGGATAGCCGTTATGTACTGCTTTGGTTCCGCATAGTTTGTTGATGCGGTCGTATGGTCTTCCAGTGTGTACATCAAACTGCATCATAACGGTTCTTCCTTTTACTGTTTTTAGAAGAGTTGTATTCATGTCGCCACAAGTAATCTTCATATCTTTCCCTTGCCTTTGTGCAGCTTCGCTTAATGCAACTTCTTTAGAGCTCATAGAGGTAAGGTGTGTAAACATATCGCCCCTTCCAATTTTGTAGTAAAAGCTTACAGGACCAATTCCATGTGTGGTGTAAAAATTACCATCTCTATCTTGATGGTGTTTTAAACGCCATTGATCTTCATAATAATGTTCATCTAATAAATGCTTTCTTAAATCATGAATATAAGCACATTCTGCATGTGTTAATTCTCCAAAAACACCTTGTTCTACCATGTTTAAGACAAAGAGCTCCTCATCATTGTAATTACAATTTTCCAACATGATGCAGTGCTTTTTTGTGCGCTCTGTTGTTTCAATAATTTTCCAGCAGTCTTCGATAGTATAGGAGATAGGTACTTCTACGGCTACATGTTTACCGTTTTCCATTCCGTAAATAGCCATAGAAGTATGCCACTTCCAAGGAGTGGCGATAAGAAGTAAGTCTAAATCATCTCTTTTAGCTACTTTTTTCCAAGTATTTTCTTTTCCAGTGTATTGTTTGGCTTTTTTACTCTGATGTTTTGAAACAAAGTCTGCTGCTTTTTGAGTCTTCTCTTCTTTTAAATCACAAAGAGCTACTATCTCAGCTTTATTATTTTGAATTAGCCACTCAAACATCTTTAATAAAACCATTCCTCTGTTGCCAAGCCCAATAATGCCG
The DNA here is from genome assembly GCA_002715345.1 of Flavobacteriales bacterium. Lineage (GTDB taxonomy): Bacteria > Bacteroidota > Bacteroidia > Flavobacteriales > UBA7312 > UBA7312. The sequence goes on from PAYR01000004.1 coordinate 12,460, forward strand.
ACACGAACCTTTTCGATTGGTGTAGTATTAAACCCAATCATAGAACCATTTGCTCTTTCTTCTGCTAGTAGAGAGTTTATTTCTTGTACGCTAGCATTAGCTCCTAAAGTTAGTCCTAGAAANGCCGATGCACTTGCTATCGATTTTATAAAGTGTTTTCTATNCATTTATTTTTCTGATTTTAATNCCTAANTAACCATAAAGAATAGTCATGAATGGACTGATGATGTTNAAAAAACAAAAGGGTAGGTAAGCAAANGNAGCTACACCTAAAACAGCAGANTGAGTAGCNCCACAAGTATTCCAAGGNATAAGAACTGAGGTNACAGTTCCGCTGTCCTCTAATGTTCTACTTAAGTTTTCAGGAGCAAGNNCTTTATCTTTAAATGTATCAGCATACATTCTNCCTGGAACTACAATGCTNAGGTATTGGTCGCTGGCTGTGANATTGAAAAATAAACAGGTGCAGGCTGTAGTAGCAATGACTGATCCGGTACTTTCTGCNTACTGTATGATAGATGAACTAATTCGGTTGAGTATACCTGTAGCTTCCATAACGCCACCAAACATCATAGCGCAAAGAATGAGCCAAATAGTATTTAGCATTCCGTACATACCGCCAGTAGAAAGTAAATCGTTAATCATTGCATTACTGGTTGTGATAGAAATTTCTCCACCCATAGCATTGATAATTGCAACATAAGTTGCTTGAATTGCATTTTCTTCAATTCCAGAGATTTGTGTGATGATGTGTGGTTGAAAAATAACAGCAAAAACTCCACCTAGCAGTGTACCGACTAAAAGGGCTGGAAGTGCCGGTATCTTTTTAATAATCATAGCAATAACAGCAACTGGAACTAAGAATAACCATGGTGAAATATTAAAGCTACTTTTAATAGCTGTTAAGAGTTCTTGAATGTTTTGAGTATTATCCTCTTCAATTCCAAAACCTAAAAAGAGAAATATAATTAATGTAATGATGAAGCTAGGAATGGTGGTATACATCATATATCGAATATGAGTGAATAAATCTGTTCCAGCCATAGCAGGTGCTAGGTTTGTTGTATCCGATAATGGTGACATTTTATCTCCAAAATAAGCACCTGATATGATTGCTCCACCAATTAATCCTTCTGATATTCCTAATGCTTTCCCAATGCCTAGTAATGCAATTCCAATTGTAGCAATGGTAGACCAAGAGCTACCAGATGCTAAAGAAACAATTGCGCAAATAATACAAGTAGCTACAAGGAATATTTTTGGGTTTAGGATTTGTAAGCCGTAATAAATCATTGCAGGAACGATACCGCTAAGAAGCCAGGTTCCCGCTAAAGAGCCAATCAATAATAAAATAATGATGGCTGGAGTAGTGGAAGCAATACTCTTGCTAACTCCATCCAAAATCGACTTCCAGGTGCTGGCATTGTTGATACCAACTATTGCTGCTAAGGAAGCTGTAAGTAAAAGAGCTAATTGATTTGCTCCTCCTAAAGAATCATCACCATACAAGTAGACATTAGTTCCTAAAAGAACTATTAAAACAAGAATTGGGAAAAGAGCCCAAAAGAATGAAATATTTTTTTGTTCCATCATCAGTAGAAGTTAATTTGCGTAAAGATAATAATCAAGGAAGCAAAAACAAGGGCAATAAAAAAGCCGCAAACTGCGGCTTTTTTTATTGAAAATAGTTATTTATAAAACTCCTGTTTCTTTCATGCAAGCTTTTATTTTTTGGAAGGTGCGTTCGATATCATTATCTAACCCTACCGACATACGAACCATGCCTTCTGAAAGTCCCATTTTTTCTTGTTCGTCTTCTGGGATTTCGGAAGAAGTGCTTGCTCCAGGTGCACTGAATAATGTTTTGTAAAATCCTAAACTTACTGCTAAGTACCCAATATTATTGTTTTGCATAGCTTCCATTAGTTTGTATGCTTTTTCCATATCTCCTGTATCAATCATTAACATACCTCCAAAACCAAATTCTTCATTCATACTGGTTTTCATTAGCTTATGCTGAGGGTGATTTGATAATCCTGGGTAAAAAACATTAAGTCCTAGCTCCTGAAATTTCACTGCAAGATAGTATGCGTTTTTACTGTGTTGTGTCATTCTGATGTGTAGCGTGCGTAAATTTTTCAGAATGCTATTTGCTCTTAAAGCATCCATTGTTGGGCCTAATAACATAGAAGCGCCATCATTTACATCAATCAACTGATGGATAAATTCTGCTTCGGCACAAATAATACCACCAACAGTATCGCTTGCTCCGTTAATAAATTTAGTTAACGAATGTACTACTACATCAGCACCCATTTCTTTCGGTGAGAAAATAAGAGGGGTGAAAGTGTTGTCTACAACGAGTTTTAAATTGTGTCTATTAGCTATTTCAGAAATTGCTTTAATGTCAGCAATTTCTAAAAGAGGATTGCTCATTGTTTCGCAATAAATCAACCTAGTTGCAGGATTAATAGCATCCTCAATAGCTTCTAAATTCGTAGTTTTTACAAAACTTGTTGAGATATTTAGTTTCGGTAAAAAGTTTTTCATGAAAGCATAAGTCCCTCCGTAAATAGTTCTACTACTTACGATATGATCTCCTGCACCACAAATCTGTAACAACACTGATGTGATAGCTCCCATTCCAGAAGCAGCAACTTGTGCAGCTTCCGTATTCTCCATGTTTGATATTGCTTCTGCTAAGTACCCTGTACTAGGATTCATGTGCCTGGAGTATAGGTAGCAACCTTCCCTTTCTCCTCCAAATACTTCTTCCATGGTTTTTCCCGCCATGTAGGTGAAGGTAGAGGAGTCGGCAATTGATGGATTTACTCCGCCATATTCTCCAAAGTATTGAATATCTTGTATGCTGTCAGCTGGTTTATGCTTTTTCATAATGCGATTTATTAAGTTGCAAAAATCAGATATTTCAAAGAGTTATTAAAAGAAAAGCCAGATAATTTATCGGGCTTTATATTAACTGAATAGTTTTTTGAAGAAACCTTTTTCTTTTTCTGTGTCCTCATCATAGTATCCATAGCCATATCCGTAGCCATAGCTATACCCATATCCATTACTATCTATATCATTAAAAACTAAGCTCATGTTATTTAATTTTTTCTCTTTATAGATATTGTTAATGTTTGAAAGCATTTGCTTAGTTGTATACCCCTCTCTTACAACAAAAAGGTTGATGTCAGCATGCTTCATTAAGATGTAGCCGTCAGTAACTAGACCAACAGGAGGTGTGTCTATGATGATATATTTGTATTTCTTTTTGAGCGTTTCTATTAAGTGGTTCATTTTATCATTATCTAAAAGCTCTGAAGGGTTTGGAGGTGTCGGGCCTGATAGAATGATGTCTAGATTTTCAATATTTGATTTTTGTATAATTCCTTCAATGGAAGACTTGTTAATTAAGTAAGAACTAAGTCCTTCTTCATTTGATAACATAAAGTCATTAAAAATCTTAGGTTTCCTTAAATCTGCACCAATTAATAAAGTAGGGCTATCTGAAAGAGCAAAAACAGAAGCTAAATTCATTGAGCAAAATGTTTTTCCTTCTGAACTTATTGAAGATGTTAAGGAAATAATTTTTTGTTTTTTGTCAGCAGACATATATTGAATACCTGTGCGTATTGACCTAAATCCTTCAGAAATGATAGATTTTGGATTGTTTAAAACGACAAGATTATGACTTTTATCACTATGGTTAATTCCTCCAATAATTGGAACTGAAGTAAGTTTTTCGAGTTCTTTTCTGTTCTTGATAGTATTATCGAAAAAATCTCTTAAAACAATATAGGTGGCCGGTAAGAATAAGCCAAGTACTATAGAAATTAAGTAGATAATTTTTTTCTTAGGAGAAATAGGTTCTCGACTTGTCAACCTTGCAATATCAATTACTTTGTTATCTGCAACATTTCCAGCTTTTGCAATTGCGGCTTCAGATCTCTTTTGCAAAAGGTATGTATAAATAGATTCGTTTAAATCAAATTTTCGTTTGATGTTAAGCAGAGCTCTTTCGTTTTCAGGTAGGTTATTTATTGAACTTTCTAATTTACTAATTCGTTCATTAACATTGCTTAATGATATATTAGAAGATTCTATAAGGCTGTTAATGTTCTCAATAAGTGATTGCTTACTGTTTTTGATTTTCACTTCTAGCGCTTTGTAAATAGGGTGCTTTTCTTTAGAGTTTATAGCTAAGGCTTTTTTCTCAGAATATAAGGCTACAATTTCATTTATCAAATTATTTAATAAAGGATCATTGATTCCCATTGAGGATGGAGCAATAATGTTATCGGCATTATCATTTTCATTGACATATTCTAACAGAGTTAGGTAATATTCTCTATTAACTTCAAGCATTGCTTTTTCTGATTCTAACTTTTCAAATTGATAAAAAGTTCCAAATTCTTTATACGATAATTCTAGATTTGGATTTTTAGACTTAAATTCTTCTAAAAGTGATTCTGCTTGTGTTAATGAATCTGCAATGTACACAAGTTGTTCGTTGATGAAGTTGATGGTATTACTAGCCATCATGTTTTTTTCATGAAGACCAATCGCAATATAGTTGTCAGAAATTTTATTTAAGAAGTCTTTTTCTTTTCTAGGTACAGTACCTTTGCTTTTTAATTGTAGAATTGAAGCATCTTTGTTTAATGGAGCAACTTCTAATTTTTTCCTATACTTTTCAGTAAGATTATTTATATCATGCAGAACAAAATAGTATTCAGTTTGTTCTTCTTCAAATACATAAGAGTATTCTGTTTTTTCTAAAGAGAATCTAAAATATTCAGACTCTATAATATCTCCAAAATGATATTCTTTTTCAAAATTGTAAGAAATGTATTTGTTTTCAATAAAAGCGTCTTGTGTAGGTAGGTATTGTTTTACCTTACTAGCTTCTGACACTAATTCAAATGAATTTTCTGTTAAAACATTTACTTGAAATGCTATTCCTAGTGTCTGCACATGGGAAGAGTCTATTACAACCTTAAAAGGTTTTTTAGAGTAAACCTCAGCAGTTCTTATATCCCCTAAATGATAGTATGAAATCCCTAAATCAAGATCTATCAGTGTTTTTTTAATCAGGTCAAAGGAATGAATGATTCCTATCTCGTTCTTAAGATTCTTTTTGCCGCTAAATAATTCTAGTCCTTCTAGCAAGTTTTCTGCTCCTAGAGTGGTGTTGTCGTCATCTCTTATTAATATAGTAGAGCTTGCTTCATAAACAGGTTCGCTATATCTGTTGTATAGAAAAGCAATAAACAGAAATAAAAAAACTGTTCCTACAAAATAGTACCAATGTTTTTTAAACTCAGATAAAAGTTCTCTTATATCAACTATTTCTTCTGTGTTTTGATTTTCCCTCATGAATTATTCTAGATTATTCCCATTACTTTTAAGACAACGGATAACATAACTGAAATACTTGTTATACCTGAAAAAAGAAGTTGTATTTTAGATTTTCTAAACACTACAGAACCTGTAGGCTGAATATACACAACATCTCTAGGTTGTAAGTAGTATGCTTCAGATTCTAGTAGATTAGAGCTAGTTAAATCACAAGAAAAAGTCCTTGAGTTTTCTCTAACAATTATTATTTCTTTTCTATTGGCGTAGTCGGTTAAATCTCCAGAAATACCTAAAGCTTCTAGAATAGTTATATTTTGCTTATAGATAGGATAAGTTCCTGGTTGGTTAACCTCACCTAAAATTGTTATTTCAAAATTTAAATGTTTAACAACAACAGTTGAGCCTATAAGGTATTCATCTGCAATTGTCTGAATTGAAGTTTTAGCTTCTTCAATAGTTTTATTTTCAACATGCACGCTTCCAATATTTGGTATTTCTATGTTNCCTTTNGAGTTGACTTCAAATCCACTTAAAAACAAGTTTGCANTAGTAGTATTTGGGTTGGTGCTATTNGGATTACTTTCNACATTAAATATTGTTGACTCANTTTGATTCGCNCTGAAAATTTTCACGCTNATCATATCNCCCTTCTTCAACTTATATTCTNTTGGAGAANTAATATTGAGTTTTGTCTCTTTATTNCTTTCTTGAAGATAGGTGATGTTATTCAGAGNAGAACAACTANCTAATAACAANANAGATAAAATCGAGATGATGTTTAATAAAATACGCATAGTACTTGCTTCAGATAAAACACAAAAATACTAAAATAATTTCGTTAGAAATCTAGTAATTCTTGATACAGCTTGGAAAGTGGCAAACCCATCACATTGTAGTAACACCCCTCAATCTTTTCAATTCCGATAAACCCAATCCATTCTTGAATGCCGTAAGAGCCTGCTTTATCAAAGGGTTGAAAGTGCTTGATGTAGTATTCAATCTCATTCATAGAAAGTGGTTTGAAGGTAACTGAAGTGAAGTCAGAGAATATAACTTCTCTATTAGCGGACTTAATACAAACCCCTGTACATACCTCATGGGTATTGCCTGATAGTGACTGTAGCATTTCAATAGCCTCTTGACTATTTTTAGGCTTATTTAGAATACGATCGGTTAATAACACTGTTGTGTCTGAGGTAATTAGAATCTCATCAATTGAAAGCTCAAAAGCTTTAGCTTTTTTTTTGGCCAAAAAAGTGGCCACATTACAAGCCTCTATTGTGTTGGGAAAATCCTCATCAATCTCTTTTGTTTTAATTTCAAAGGAGAGGCCTAGTCCCTTGAGTAATTCTTGTCTTCTAGAAGATTTGGAGGCAAGAATAATTTTTTTATTTATAAGATTTTTGAACATTATACATTCATCAATAATGCAAACACAAGCATGGAAAGAGTTCCTGATAGCATAATAATTTTTATCCAGCTACTTAATGAACAAAAGTCTGTTGATTTTTCAGCGCTGTTTAATTTCCAAACAAAATATAAGAAAGGAACTTCTACAAAAAACAACACATATAAAAAGGAGTATAAGTCCGCTTGAAATTGGGAGTGCAATATCCAAGCAATTCCGAAAATAGTGAGTAGGCTTAAAGTTTGCACTATATTTTTCGCTTTTTTCTTTCCGCTAACAATGGCATAGGTTTCGTACCCCATTTTCAAATCTCCTTCTAAGTCTTCTAAGTCTTTCACAATTTCTCTTATCAGTGTAGTGATGAAGGCAAAAGCAGCATAAATGCAAATTATTTTGAAGACAACTATTGCATTGATATCGTTTTGTTCGCTTGCAGGTAAAATGTCATATAGTGCTACAATAAGTAAAACCAAAGCTGATAATAGTGATATTAATAGATTTCCGCTGAGGTAATTGCGTTTAAAATGTGTGGAGTAAAACCATAAAGCACTTGCGGAAAATAAATTGATGAACCCTAGATTCCACATGTCGACCTTCCATCCTAAGAAAAAGCCAATGCCAACGCCAAGTCCACTAAAAATAAAATGAAGCGCCATGGCTTCTCTGCGTTTTATAGTGTTGCCAACAATTACTTTTCTTTCATTGAGTTGGTCTACTAGTATGTCAAAATAATCATTGATGATATATCCCGCTGCAGCAACTAAAACTGTAGAAATAACTAGCAATAAAAATTGTATGTCGTTTAAACTTAGAAACTCGACAAATGGAATGACTAAAGTGTATCGAATCAAGTATTGTGTAAGCGCTACAATGACTAGGTTTTTCCATCTGATTAACCTGAAGAAATCTAATAACTTTACCATCCAAGTTCGTCTTTATCAGCCCACTTACCTTGCACACGAAGTGTTTGTTCAATAACATCTCTTACACATCCAGCACCACCAATAACTGGAGAAACATATTCTGCTATTTCTTTAATTTCAGTAGCAGCATCATGCGGACAAGTGGGCAACCCAACCTTCTGCATAACCTCCCAATCTGGTAGGTCATCACCCATATAGAGAATATGTTCTGTGTTTAAATCGTATTTTTCAACCAAATCATTAAACGCTTCTATTTTGTTGCTACAAGCAAGGTATACATCGGTTAGCCCAAGGTAGTCAAATCGCTGTTTAACACCTTTACTACTCCCTCCAGAAATAATAGCAATTTTATATCCCTTTTTTACAGCGTATTGAATAGCATAACCGTCTCGAGTACACATTTTGCGAACTTGTTCTCCGTTACCAAATAAGGTTACTGTTCCATCTGTTAGAACCCCATCAACATCAAATATAAAAGTGTTGATATAGTTGAGTTTTATTTTGTAATTCATGAACGATTTAATATGCTTTGAGTCAGTAGCTCGTATATTTTTCTTTTTTCTTTATCAGTTTCTAACAAGCCTAAATGCCTTTCTATAGTTTGTAAATCTTTTCTTTTTGCAGGGCCAGTTTGTGCTTCAATGGCAGTCACCTTTTGTACTTTGTTGCTAGTTTCTTCAATAAGTGGTTTTAGTAAATCAAATGAGATGTTATGTTTTTCACAGATTTCCGTAGCCATTTGATACATTAAATTACTAAAGTTACATGCTACAACGGCAGATAAATGCAAGTATTTTCTTTGCTCGGATGAAAGTTGATGAACATTATTGCTAATGCTAGTGGCTAAATTGTTTAGAAGTTGCAAAAAATCCGAGTTATTTGCTTCAATGCAGATTGGTATATTTTGAAAATCAACAACTTTATCTTTGCTAAAGGTTTGTATTGGGTAAAACACTCCAATTTTTTCATTACCTAAAACAGTTAAATCTTTAGTACCTGAAGTATGCACAATCGGACATTTTAATTGTGAAGCAACTTCGTTAATTACATCATCTTTTACAGAAATGATAGCAATATCGCAAGGAACAATATCCTGTAGTTGATTGGTGAATGAGCATCCTAGCATTTCTGCTAATGAGACTGCGGTGTTTAGAGTTTTGCTATACACCTGAATAATCTCATGCCCTGCTGTTTGTAGAGCTTGGCTCAAGTGGGTAGCTACATTGCCTGCGCCTATCATGCATATTCGAGCCATTTGATTTATTTATTTTTCTGATTTAGACCCAACAAAATTAAGTAATTTTGTACAACTAAATTTGTAGAGTATGCTCCGAAAATTTTTTTCCACATTCTTTTCAATGCGCATAATGGCCTTTTTAGTGTTATTATTTTTTGTAGCAATAGGATATGCAACATTTATAGAAAATGATTTTGGCACTCAAACTGCCAAAGCATTGGTTTATAATGCCACATGGTTTGAAATTTTAATTATTGTACTTACAGTAAACATGATTGGAAATATTAATCGATACCAATTATGGAAAAAAGAAAAATTACCTGTATTAATGTTTCATTTAGCTTTTGTTTTGATTGCTATTGGTGCTGGTGTTACTCGCTATATTTCTTTTGAAGGCATGATGCATATTAGACAAGGGGAGCGGAGCAATCTAATAAGCTCCGATCAGACATTTTTACAAATAAAAGTGCATGATGAGCAATTGCAATATGTTTATGATAAACCATTACTATTACATAATTACGAAGGTCCACTTTCTTTTTTAAAATCTAATGATTTTTCTCATGATATTAAATTTAGAGATCATGATATTGAGATTGATTACATTGATTACATTCCTAATGCAAAAGATACTATAAAAGTAGGTGAGGGTAATCCTGTTATCCACATTGTAATGGCTGGTTCAAATGGTCGTCAAAATTTTTACTTAAGAGAGGGAAGTGCTCAACGTTTTTTGGGAGTTGATTTTTCATTTGGAAAAATACTTCCAGGACATGTTAGTTTTATAATACAAGACGGTCAGTTGTTTATGCAGTCTCCAACTAGTGCAACTTACATGCGAATGGCCGATCAATTTACAGGAGAGGTTCAAAAAGACAGCTTACAGCCACTTATGTTGCGTTCATTATATCAGATAATGGGGCAAAGCGTGGTTATTCCTGCATTTTATGAAAAAGCAAAATTAGCTTATCTGCCTGGAGAAAATCCAGAAGGACAAGAATTGGAAGATGTTTTGGTTGTGAAAGTAAAAAGTAATGGTGAAGAGAAAGAACTAGCAATGTTTGGTGATAAAGGGTTTGTTAGTGTGAAGAATCAGTTTAAGCTTGGGGGTTTATATTTTTCTTTAGCTTACGGATCTAAGTATTATAAAACACCATTTTATATTCAATTAAATGACTTTCAGTTGGAAAGGTATCCAGGTTCTAATAGTCCATCCTCATTTGCAAGTGAAGTTACTTTATTAGATGGTTCGTTAACAGAAGACCACAGAATATACATGAACAATGTATTAGATTATAAAGGATATCGTTTTTTTCAATCATCATATGATAAAGATGAACTAGGAACAGTCTTATCAGTAAACCACGATTTATGGGGCACTTTGATCAGTTACTTAGGTTATTTTTTCATGACTCTAGGAATGATTTTAAATATGTTTTCTAAAAAGACACGCTTTGCTCTTATCAAGCGAAAATTAAAAGAATTGAGAGCAAAAAGAGTTGTTACAATACTAGTAATTTCTCTATTCTCTTCAGTAGCTTTTGCAGATAATAAGATTGATTCTTTACTTCAAGTGCAAGCGATTCCTGCTGAACATGCAGATGCTTTTGGAATGCTCGTTATACAAGACGAAGGTGGAAGAATGAAGCCTGTCAACACATTGGCTTCAGAGGTATTGAGAAAGGTAAGTAGAAAAAGTTCATTTAGAGGTTTGTCTCCGAATCAAGTTCTGTTGGGTATGGTACAAAATCCATATTTGTGGCAGCTTGTACCAATGATTAAAGTAAATCATGACGGCTTAAAAGAACAGTTAGGATTTACAGAAAAGTACAATTCATTCCTTTCTTTTTTTAGCGATGAAGCAAAATATGTGCTCACTGAAGAAGTAGCTAAAGCATATGCTAAAAAGCCTGCCGAACGCAGTAAGTACGATAAAGAAGTAATAGCTGTTGATGAGCGTGTAAATGTGAGCTACATGGTTTATAACGGATCTTTTTTTCGATTTTTTCCTATGCCTTATGATTCTAACAATACTTGGTATTCGGATAGTCAAAAAAATATTGGTTTTTCAGGAGATGACTCCTTATTTGTATATTCTATTTTACCTATTTATTATCAAAGTATTTATCAAGGGTTAAAAGATGATGATTTTGAGGTAGCTAATAATACACTTAATGCCATTAAAAATTATCAAGCAAAATACGGAGCAGAGGTTCTTCCTTCAAATTCTAAATTGAAGATGGAAGTTTTTTATAATGAATCAAGGGTTTTTAATAAGCTTTCGTATTTATATGCTCTAGCAGGAGTTTTTATGTTGTTTTTTCTATTGGCTCAAGTTTTCAAACATAGAAAGTGGGTAGCATGGGTTGTACAAATTTGCTATTCAGTTATTGTATTTGGTTTTTTAGCTCATACACTAGGATTGGCTGGTAGATGGATAATTTCAGGCCATGCTCCATGGAGTAACGCGTACGAAAGTGTTATCTATATTGCTTGGGCAACTATATTAGCTGGATTTATTTTCTCTAAAAAAAGTAAGATGAGTATGGCGGCTACCGCAGTGGTTTCCTCACTTTTACTAATGGTTGCTGCACTAAATTGGTTAGATCCAGAAATAACAAATCTTGTTCCTGTTTTAAATTCTTATTGGCTTTTGATTCATGTAGCAATAATTACTGCTTCTTATGGGTTTTTAGCATTAGGTGCTCTTCTTGGTTTTTTGAGTTTATTAATTATGATTTTGCAGAGTCAAAAAAATAAGAACCGCTTAAATATGACTTTAAAAGAGCTTACTTTTATTAATGAAATGACTATCACTGTTGGTTTATTTATGTTGTCAATAGGAACTTTCTTAGGAGGTGTTTGGGCAAATGAATCTTGGGGGAGGTATTGGGGTTGGGATCCAAAAGAAACGTGGGCTCTTGCTAGTATGCTCTTCTATATTTTCGTATTGCACATGAGATTCATTCCAAAACTCAAAAGTATGTATGCATTTAATTTAGCATCCCTAATTGCTTTTAGCTCTATAATTATGACATATTTTGGAGTAAATTTCTATTTATCGGGGTTACACTCATATGCAGCAGGAGATCCAATGCCAATACCTGATTTTATTCCTTACAGTGTAATTGTTGTATTTATTACAGCATTTTTTGCTTATTATAAACAAAACTTTTCAAAGACATGAAGTATATAATTTTAACTCTTTTCATCGGATTACTTTTAGGTTTTACATTAATTTCTAAAAAACCCAATATTAACATGAGCAAAAGAACATTTTATGAGCACCAAGTGAATACAATAGATGGGATTCCATTTAATTTGTCTTCATTAAAAGGAAAAAAACTATTAATTGTAAATGTTGCTTCTCAATGTGGCTTAACATCTCAATATAAAGATTTACAAGCTTTATATTCTGAATATGGTGGCGAAAATTTTGAAATTTTAGCATTTCCTGCAAACAATTTTGGTTCTCAGGAGCCTGGAACAGAAAAACAGATTAAAACCTTTTGTGATACACAATTTGGAGTTTCTTTCACAATGTTTGAAAAGATATCAGTTAGAGGAAAAGATCAACATCCTTTATATCAGTGGCTATGTAACGAAGATTTAAATAATCAGAAAACAGTTTCTGTTAAATGGAACTTTCAAAAATTCTTAGTTGATGAAGAAGGTAATTGGGTAGACTATTTGTTACCAAGCACCAGCCCTAAATCAGATAAAATAATCAAATGGCTACAAAATTAGATGTACTCGCTTTTGGAGCGCACCCTGATGATGTGGAGTTAGGTTGTGGAGCAACGATAGCCAAGCATGTGTCTGTTGGAAAAAAAGTTGGTATTATTGACTTGACTAGAGGAGAACTAGGAACACGAGGTACTGCCGAGATTCGTGATTTAGAAGCAGCAAAATCTGCAGAGATTTTAGGTGTAGAGCTTCGTAAAAATATGAACTACAAAGACGGTTTCTTTACTAATGATGAAACACACCAATTAGAATTGGTTAAAGTGATTCGAGAACATCAGCCAAATATTGTTTTATGTAATGCTTTGTATGATAGACATCCTGATCATTCAAAAGGCTCACAACTTGTTTCTACAGCTTGTTTTCTAGCAGGATTAAGAAAGATTGAAACAGGGCAGGAGGCATGGAGACCAAAAGCAGTATATCATTACATTCAGTTTAAAAATATTAATCCAGATTTTGTGATTGATGTTTCTAATTTTATAGATCAAAAGGTAGAAGCTGTTAAAGCATTTTCCTCACAATTTTACAATCCTGATTCTAATGAGCCAGATACTATCATTTCCTCTCAAGGATTTTTAGATAGTGTTCGTTATAGAGCCGCTGATTTAGGTCGTTTATCTGGTGTTGATTATGCTGAAGGATTTACAGTAGAAAAACCACCTATTGTTAACTTTTTAGAAGAATTAACTTAAATCTCATAATAAAAAAGCCACTCACTGAGTGGCTTTTTTATTATAAAATTATTTTTACTTGATGATGTTAATCTTTCCTATATATTCAGATTTTTCATTATTAATCTTTACAATGTAAAATCCATTTTTTAAATGATTCAATTGTATTTCATGATTATTTATACCTGAATAAGTTTGTAATGATTGGTTATAAACCAACTTTCCAGTTAAATCATATACATTAAATTGAGCATCATTATTAAAATTTGAATTAAAGTTAACCTTAATAAATCCTGATGATGGATTAGGAAAAACATTCATAGAGTTAATAAATTCTTCTTCAATATTTACAGGTGTATGTGCCCAATCTCCAAAATTAGCTCTTATATGTAAAGCATTTCCATTAGAGTACCATTGAGCGCCTGGAATAAAAATCATACTTGACCCATACCATCTTGTATACGATGCATCATCAAGTATAGTGATTGTATTTGCTTCTGCATTACTATATAATTCAACACAAACCATGTATCCTCCTATTGGTAAAACTCTATTTTGAGCAAGACCCGAATAAGTTGTTGGTATTGGAATAAGTATCTCTCCAGCCGTTACATCTGCATCTGTTACTGTGTAGAAATCTGAGTATAATATTGGGTTTTCAACATTAGATGAATAAAACCCTGTTGTATCAAATACAGTAACTTGTAAAAATCCTCCGGAGACTGTTGCAGAATCTAAAGAAAGTGATACAGAAGTTAATTCATCTTCTGTTTCTAATTGATACAAATTCGCTAACTTTAATCCATCTGCACCATCTGTAAAACTTGACGTTCCTATAGAGCCTGAAGCCATATTATTGTCTGCAGCAAAAACAGTGTCAGTAATACTGAATGTGTATTGAGTGTTATTATTATAATTAGTTTCATCTAATGAATCTGTTGATAATAAAAATTCACATGTGTATACTCCTGTTTCTGAAGGTAAAAACCAACTGTCTTCATGAAAAACACTAAATGTTGAATCAGCATAAACATATTCATATGTTACTGTGTCAGAAAAAATTGTATTTCCAGACAAATCAACATTAACAATTGATTTAATATTATTTTGATTTTCAGTACCAAAGTTTAAACCAGAAATTCCAAATTCAATATCTGTAACTTGATTTAAAGGAGTTTGTCCGTAATAATCTCTAAAGCCAATTGTTTCTTCTTCATTAGAGAAAGGGAACATTCCACTTCCTGTCATATTAATATAAGCTGATGATAGTTCCATATCATAAGAAGGAGCTTCTTTGACTATTATATCATCTATCATCCAAAAATAATATCCAAAATATCCGTTTAATTCATTTGAGCTTCCATCAAATATGAATCTGATTCTTGCATTTTCTGAATTAGCTATTTCGTTTGATTTTCTTCTAAAAACATAGTCTATATCAGTTCCTTCATTTACATCAATTTCTGTTTCTGGATGTATTTCAACCTGTTCGCTCCATGTTGTTCCACTATCGGTGCTAAATTGTAAAAATACTTGTCCAGCAAATCTCCTAAAGTAGCTGTTAAATTCTACAACAACATTTTCATGTTGAGAACAATCAAAAACAGCACTTGTCAAAGTTCCAAGGTGTGGAGTAGGATTAGATCCTGTTCCAAAAGATCCAGCAACACCATTATTATCATAGTAGTCAGAGTCAAAAATCATGAAGCCATTAGCAGATGAAGCTGAAGCAACTGGATCGTTTGTAGGCGGGTTGTTGGCAATTCCTGAATATGCGCCAATTGAACCTACATCGGAAGAAGGGTCAGTGTTAGGCCCTCGATATTCCCAACCATCATTATTCCATCCATCAGGAACTCCATTTGCAAAATCTTCGAACATAATAGTGTCCGTTGATTCTGAAGAAGCAGATCTTAAACTTAAGTTATTGTAGGATTGCGTTTTAGCTTCTTGTAATAAGGGTAGGGCATATTGAGCCAATGCGGTTCCTCCTGAGAAAATCAAGGAGAATAATAGTATAACATTTTTCATATTCACTTTTTTTTGATAAAGTCCAAATTTATTGAAATATGTTCAAAAAAAAAAGCCTCCAAAAAGGAGGCTTTTTCACATTTTTAAATGTATTGATTATTTAACGATTAACTTTCCGTTCACAGAAGCATTGTGAATAGTCAATTCGGATGTGTATGTGCCTTTCGCTAGGTTGCTAAAGTCAATAGTTGTTTCATGTGCTCCAGCAGTTTTATATCCTTCTGCAGATGTGTAAACAACTTGCCCCATAATATTTCGTACAGTAATTGTTAAATCACCAGAAGTGTTAAGGTTGTAAGCAAAACGAGTTATTCCGTTTGTAGGGTTAGGGAATGTATTGAATGAAGAAGCAATAGAATTTTCTTCTATAGAAACAGATCCCTCAAAGGCCCAAGTTCCAAAATTTGCAGCAATACCTAAAGCTTCTCCATTAGTATACCACTGTTCTCCAGGGACAAATATTATACTACTCCATACTCCACGATTTGGATATGTTTTATCATCAGCTATTACAACTGGATTTGCATCAGCATTTGAATAACACTCAACTATAATAAAGTAATTTCCAGGAGCAAGATTTCTGTCTTGAGGAGCACCATTATAATTAGTAGGAATAGGGATAGTAACGCTATTTGCATCAACATCAGCCTGAGTGATAGTATAAAATTCAGAGTACATTAGAACATTGTTTTCATCAGGACTGAATGAAGTATATTCATCTGCAGTTCCTGGATTTTGTACTTCTTCAACACCAGATGCAACTGTAATTTGAACGAAACCTCCAGCAACAGTGTTAGGGTTTAATAATAATGTAGCAGATGTTAATTCATCAGCTACTAAAGTTTCAATTAAATTTGCAGCTTTGAATCCATCAGCAGAAAAACCAGTCGAAACTGTACCTTGTGAATCAAATGCATAATATGGAGCGAAAACAGTATCACTAACTGAAAATAGTACTTCCATTCCATTATCATTAGGATTATCATCTGTTTCATTAGAAGATACGCTAAAAGTATTTATATACTCTCCATTATTTGAAGGAAGATACATGTTACTGTGATATTCAACGTATGATGAGTCGGATTCTAAATCACTATTTGAATAAACATATGAATCATTGAATGCCCCAGCTCCGGTTACATCCACAACAGATGTTACGTTTGTTTGTGTGTTCACTCCAAAATTGTAAACACCAACACCATACTCAATTTCTGAAATTTGATTTGAAGGCACTATCCCATAAAAATCTCTAAAACCATCAGATCCATCGGTCATATTGATTACGCTAGCATACAATTCCAAATCATTTGCAGGCTGTTCAATAATTCTAACATCATCTATTTGCCAACCATAGTCCCATGATCCAAACCATTCAAACATGATTCTTACATTAGCAGAATTACCAGCAACCTCAGAGATGTTAATCATCTTTACATCTGGATTGTCAGTTCCTGATTGGTCAATCGTTGCATACCACTGTCCATTTGCATCTAATGCTGAGTTCACATAGTATTTTCCAGCCCAAGTATCACCGCCATCATTACTAACTCTTACAATACAAGTGTCAGCTTGCCATCTTCTAAACATTTGTTCAAAAGAAACAACTACATTAGCGATAGCAGAGCAATCAACATCTTGATTAAGAATTAACTGAGTGTGCTCTTGAGCTCCACCTTCAAAATTGTCGCCATCAGAGTCAACCATCATCCAGCCGTTAGCAGCAGTAGTAGATTCTAATGCAGCAGTTGGATAGTCTCCGGTCATACCTTCATCAGTCCATTTCCAATCTACAGGACCCTCAGCAGTATTAACTGTCCAATTATCTGGCATACCGCCATCAAAATCTTCTTCAAAAACTGCAGCTGAACTTCTTGCCTGCATCACAGTGTTTTGATTCATGTTGATAGTAGCTTTTTCTTTCAAATAAGGAGCCTTATTTGTAGAAACAATTGCTACATCTTTCAATTGCTGTGCGTGTACTCCCATACTTAGAACAATAACGCAAGCAGATAGTAAAATTTTCTTCATAGTTGTGAATTTTATTAATACGAATTAAATAATCAATTCCAAATTTACAAAAAATAAGATTTCGTAAACATGTAAAACATGAAATTATTAAGAACTCAGCCTTTTTGTTTTTAAGCGAAGGGAATTACCAATCACTACAATGTCCGAAAATGCCATGAATAATGCGCCCCACATAGGGTTAAGCAGGCCCATAGCAGCAATAGGTATGGCTACAATGTTGTAGGAAAATGCCCAAAACAAGTTTTGCTTGATCGTTAAAAGCGTGTGTTTACTGATGTTAAGCGCCTCAGAAATTTTACTTAAATCGTTGCCATTTAATAGTACTATTTGAGCCGACTGAATAGCTATTTGTGTTCCACTGCTTAAGGAGATTCCTACATCTGCTTGTGCTAAAGCAGGGGCATCATTTATTCCGTCTCCTACCATAGCGGTAGTTCCCAGCTCTTTACTGTCAGCAATTCTTTGTAGTTTTTGATGTGGAAGTTGTTCGGAGTAAATCGTTTTAATATGCAAATTTTTAGCCAAGGCAATGCATTTTTCTTTTTTATCGCCACTGAGCATAATAGGGTTTAGCTCAGCTAATTTTAAAGATTGTATGCTCTGTTCTGCATTCGCTTTTACTTCATCCTCAATGTCTATAGTAGCAAAAAGCTGATTGTTTTTAAGTAAGTATAAACTATGAGAGTAATCTTCAGTTAAATCCTGTGCAATAGTATAGGATCCCAAAAAGTAATGATGCTTGTCCCATTTTCCTTCTATTCCTTTACCTTTGTGTTCTTGAATTTCATTTAGCTGAATGCTGTCGGTTTTTCCTTTCAATTCTTTAACAATAGATTTGGCAATGGGGTGGGATGAGTGTTGCTCCAAATGATACAATAGCTTTTTTACTTCTGTTAGATTTTCTGAATCACAATGTATTTTTTGAATTTTGAAATTGCCGGTTGTTAGCGTTCCTGTTTTGTCAAAAAAGATGTGTTTTACTTTAGCAAAGGCCTCTAAAGTACTGCCTCCTTTTACCAAAATACCAGATTTTGCAGCCCTTCCTAAACCCACCATTACAGCGGTAGGGGTGGCTAAGCCCATGGCGCAAGGGCAAGAAATAACTAATACTGCAACAGCACGCATTATAGCATCGGCTGTGCTAATGTTAAACGCAAAATTAGAAACCAAAAAGGTAAGTGCAGAAATAGCCAAAACTATAGGTACAAATACAGCGCTTACTTTATCGCCTAGCTGTTGAATGTTAGGCTTGTTGTTTTGTGCCTTTTTGACCATCTCAATAATTTGAGAAAGCACCGTTTCTTCTCCTACTTGTGTGGCTTCAATTTTCAGATTACCATCTACTAAGATGGTTCCC
The DNA here is from genome assembly GCA_002715345.1 of Flavobacteriales bacterium. Lineage (GTDB taxonomy): Bacteria > Bacteroidota > Bacteroidia > Flavobacteriales > UBA7312 > UBA7312. The sequence continues at coordinate 31,226 of PAYR01000004.1, forward strand.
CCAGTAACCCGATTGTTTTGTGTTTTATGCACTGCTTCGCTTTCTCCTGTCAGCATGGATTCGTCTAAAATTCCTGTGCCCTGTATAATTACTCCATCGGTTGGGATTTTATCGCCACTATTCACAATTAAAATATCTTCTTTTTGTATCTGTTTGAAAGGAATCTGCTCTGTTTTTAAGTTTATTGTTTCTCTTGTAGCAAGCAGCTCTTGTATAGCGCTTAACTCTTGTATAGCGCTGGTTGTTTGTTTAACGGAACGGTGCTCTAGTACATTACCTAAAAAGACCAAGGTTATGATGGTAGCAGTGGTTTCGAAAAACAAAAACTGATGCGCCTCTGTAGTACCCCAGTTCATGAGCGTACCTGTTAAGCTATACGCAAAAGCAGCTGTTGTTCCCATCATTATCAGTACATCCATATTCGGGATGCCAACTTTTAAGGAGTTAACTGCACTTTTTCCAAAATGTATAAGTCCTATGCTGTAAACAGGTAGGCAAAGGATAATTTGTATGAGTGGGTTTTGCAAAAAGTGGTCATGCGCTAAAAACATGTGTGCAAACAAGGGTATGGTAAACAGCAAACAAATGGCGAATAGTTTTTCTAAACGATTATCATTTTGCTGAATAGCCTCAGCACTGGCGTTAAAACCAATGGATTCTACTTCCTGTATTAAATCTTGTATACTCCATTTTTCCGAATGATAAATAGAGGCTTCTGCATTGGAAAAACTCACAGTGCTTTTATGCAATCCTTTGCTAGTAAAGTGCTTTTGAATGCCGGCCGCACAGTTGGCACAAGTCATTCCTTTTATATGTAGTGTAGTATGTATTAGTTCTTTGCCCATATGGACTTCAAATTTAGGACTTTTATCATATAAATTTATTGTGCAGATGCTAGTAAAAGTTATATATTTGCGCGCTCAAACGGTGGTTGTAGCTCAGTTGGTTAGAGCACCGGATTGTGGTTCCGGGGGTCGTGGGTTCGAATCCCATCTTCCACCCTTTAGAAAGCCCTTCCATTTGGAGGGGCTTTTTATGTTCATCAACTTGACTTGATTCATGGTCTACACTATCTACTTAAACCCTAAGCATTAAGATAAAAAAACAGAATAAAAAAATCCCCTTCAATTTTGAAAGGGGATTAATCTTTTTATCTTTTTATCATGTTTTGTAAAGTTCGCAGAAACTGATCGGTTGGTTGAAAACCAGGATAGCTTCTCAGTTTCTGATAATTTTCATTGACAAAAACGGTAGAAGGCCAATATATATTTCCATTGTAAGGATCTACAAGATTTTTGTGTAAATCATGATTTGAATTTACTTCAGGATCTAGATTTTGGTTCACAAATGTTTGTCCCATAATTTGTACAGGGTCTTTTCCTCTTCCATCAAATAAAACTGCATAAAAATTATCATTTAATAGTTTTATAATTCTAGGATCTCTTAATGTTTCATCTTTCATCTTTTTGCAATAAGGGCATCCAGGACGGTGAAAAATAAACATCATTTTTTTAGGATCTTTTGCCATCAGTGCATCTATTTCGTTAGCACTAACCCAATTAACATCTGCACTTGTATTGTTTTCTTTAATAATATATTTTAAATCGACTGTTTTAGCTGGTTTTGTATTCTCACTTTCATTACAAGAGGAAACGAAAAAAGGGCTAAGAATTAAAAATAAGCTTACTAATGTTCTCATTTTATTATTTTTTGATTAATTTATTTGCTTGAGTGATAAACATATCTGTATTTATCTGCATTCCTATAATAGGATTTCCAAGAAGACTTAACTCTTTTGTTGATTTGTTATATTCTATAAAGACAAAACTAGGATATGAACGTATACCCGCTGCTCTTTGTAAATTTTCATTTTGTTTTTTTAATTCCTCGCTTTGTTTATCTCTATTTTCTTTTCTTTTTGGAAAATCTAATTCGACAAGAATCAAATTTTTTTCTGCCCAATCCTTGAATTTTTTTGTTTCAAGCATCATTTGTTTTGTCTTTTTACATGGTGGACACCAATCACTACCTGTAAAAAAGAGCATTATAGGTTTGTTGTTTTCAACAGAAACTTGTACTGCTTCATCAAAATCTGTGTGCCATTTAGCTTTTTCTTGCCCAAAAGCAATTAACGAAACAAATAATAATGAGATAAAAAATAACTTCTTCATAATTTAATTTTTAGTGAACGCCATGCATCCATTTCTTTAATACTGGTGTAATTATAAACGCTATAATAGCCATTCCTATTGCTACCACACCTACTTGTGTAAATACAGAAGTGTAGTTTAGTAATGATTGAACTCCTTCAATAGTTGAGTCAGTTGTTGCTCCAGCAAAACCGGTAACATTTTCAATCATAGTAGTCATAAAACCTGGCTCAGGAACTTCATCTGAACCAGTTATTGTTGCATTTGCAATAAATTTAGAAATATAATGTGCAAATGATGAGGATAGGAAATAAACTCCCATCATAAATGCTGTCATTTTCTTTGGAGATAATTCAGTTACTTTGCTAAGTCCTATCGGAGATATAAACAACTCTCCAGTTGTCATCAAAAAGTAACCAACCATTAAAAATATAAAAGGTGTTTTACCAGCAGCATCCATATACTGTGCGCTCATAGCGAAAACTAAAAAACCTAGACCTAATTGTAATATTCCTAGTGCGAACTTTATTGGAGTTATTGGATTTTTCTGTGCTTTTGCAAGCCCTACCCACATTAATGAAAATGGAATAGCTAAAAACATAATATATCCAGGATTTATAGCATTTGTTTGTGAAGCATTTAATAAAACCAAATTAACATTTCTTTCTGCGAATAAAGTTATGGCGGTACCTGCAAGTTCAAAGAATGACCAAAAAACAGTAATAAACAAGGTAAGAACTAATACAGTAAGTAATCTTAGGTTATCTATTTTAGTTAAACTAATCATATTCTTAGCAATAATTGCCAAAATAATAACTAGTAGGGCGATTAGTATAGATGAGTGAAGATGTAGTTCTCCTATAACTTCAAATGCATTATATCTCACCAAAAAAGCAGAAATAGGTACTAATAAAATTGCTATCAAGTAAAAGAAATAATCAGTCCTTAATCCATACATCTTTTTTTCTTTATACTCTTCTGGTTGATTTCCATTGTCGTTAAACACTCCATCTTCAATTCCCCTCCAGAAAAATATTAATCCAATTAACATTCCAATTCCCGCAGCGCCAAAACCATAATGCCATCCCCAGTTTTCACTCATCCCTAAATATCCACATGCTAAAGGAGCTAAAAATGCTCCAATGTTTATGCCCATGTAAAAAATTGTAAAACCAGAATCTCTTCTAGTATCACCTTCATTATATAATCTTCCTACCATTGTAGAAATATTTGGTTTAAAGAACCCATTACCAACTATCAATAATGCTAAAGCAGAATAGAAAAAGAATCCATTAATATTATTTATAGGAAAACCGAACAAACCATTAGTAAAATCTTCAGCATCAAAATAAAAGGCCATAAAGAAATGTCCTAATGCCATTAGTATTCCACCTAACATTATTGACTTTTTGAAACCTATAAATTTATCAGCAATCATTCCACCTATCACAGGAGTTGCATAAACTAATGATCCATAAGCTGCAAAAATACCAATAGACATTTCCTCTCGAGCGACTTCATCTGTTATATATAAAAAGAACTCATTAACCATGTAAAGAGTAAGTAATGCACGCATTCCATAATAAGAAAAACGTTCCCATAACTCGGCAAAGAATAGATAAAATAACCCTTTTGGGTGTCCGAATATTTGTTGTTCTTGTTTCATTTTAGTTAGTTGTTTTAATTCAATAAAGGCCGAAGATAATAATTTATTGGCTTATAAATTCTCTATGATATAATCTGTCATCATTTGGTAAAGGTGTAGGCGCGTATTGCCTCCATATATACCGTGGTTTTTATCAGGGTAAATAAATAGATCAAACTGCTTATTGGCTTGTACTAAGGCGCTCACCATTTCGTAAGTGTTTTGCACATGTACATTATCATCGGCAGAACCATGTATTAGCAAGTACTTCCCTTCCAATTTATCTACATGGCTGATAGGGGAGTTTTTATCATAACCTTCAGCGTTTTCCTGTGGTTTGCGCATATAGCGCTCCGTGTAAATATTATCGTAATAACGCCAGTTGGTAACTGGAGCTACAGCAATAGCCATCTTAAATACATCGGCACCTTTGGTAATAGCTAAGGAAGACATATAGCCTCCATAGCTCCATCCTTGAATTCCAATTCTGTTGGCATCCACATAAGGTAAAGAGCCCAAGTATTTGTTGGCTTCTATCTGATCGATAGTTTCGTACTTACCAAGCTGTTGGTATGTTATTTTCTTAAATTCTGCGCCACGTCCTCCCGTACCTCTGTTATCGATACAAGCTACAATATAACCTTGCTGCGTAAGGTGCTGATACCAAAAATAGTTGTTCCAGCCCCAGCCATTAAGTACTTGCTGAGATCCCGGCCCTCCATACAAGAACATTAATACAGGGTATTGTTTAGCGCTATCAAAGTCACTAGGCTTCATCATCCAACCGTTTAAAGACACATCCTCACTAGTAGTAAAAGAGAAGAATTCTTTATCGCCAAAAGCAAATTCACTCATCTTTTCGGATAGTTCTTTGTTATCCTTTAGCACACGGATTTGCTTTCCACTGGTATTGTGTAAGCTGAATTTGGGAGGGGTATTGGCCGTAGAATAATTATTAATGAAGTACTTCATCCCTTTGCTAAAGGTAGCCGAGTTAGTGCCAATCTTATCCGTTAGCTTTTGCTTCTCTGTACCATCGGTATTAATGCTAAAAACACTGCGATTAATAGCACCTTCTTCGGTAGAGGTGTAATATACTTTACCACTTTCATCATGCATACCGTGGTATCTTGTTACTTCCCAGTTGCCATTGGTAATCTGTTGCATGTTACCATCCTCCAAGCTTACCTTGTACAGGTGGTTGTAGCCACTTTTTTCTGAAGTCCAAATAAAGTGCTTACCATCGTTTAAGAAGGTAGTGTTATCGTGTATATCCAAATAATACTTATCGGTTTCGGTAAAGAGTACACGGCTTTTGGCAGTATTAGCATTTACTATCAAAAAGTCTAGGTGGTTTTGGTGTCTGTTCATACGGAATACATACAGACTGTTTGCATCTTTAGTCCAACCCATGCGAGGTAGGTATTCATAGTCTGCTAATACATCAAGCTTTTTGGTGATTTGCTGCTTTAAATCATATACATGAATGCTGATTTCGGAGTTATCTTCTCCAGCTTTAGGATACCTAAATTCGTATTGATAAGGGTAAAGTCCTCCTTGAAACATATCCATCGAGAACTTTTTTACTTCATTCTCATCAAAACGGTAAAAAGCAATTTTGCTACCATCTGGTGACCAAAAAAAAGCCCTTGTCAAACCAAATTCCTCTTCGTACACCCAGTCGGTAGCACCATTAATTACTTGGTTGTTTACCCCATCTGTAGTAATTTGTGTTTCCTGCATGTTGGCTAGATCTTTTAAGTACAGGTTGTTCTCCTTCACATAAGCTACTTGGCTTCCATCAGGAGAGAATGTAGCGTACATCACTTTATCGTCCAATAACTTTGTTAGCTTACGCCTGCGGATATTGTACACATAAAATATAGATCGGCTACTATAGCGGTAAATGCTTTCAGTTTCGGTGGCAAAAAGTACTTTATGCTCATCCTCCGAAAAAGTATAATCGTCAATAGCTATGCCTAACTTTTCCGAATCGGCAATAGTGATAAATCGCTTTCCTGTGAGGAAGCTATACTTGTTTAGCTTGCTGCCATTATCGTCTCTGTCTACTTGTGAGTAGTAGGCGTCATTGTTCATCGATTCTAGGCCCCATACATATTCTGGGTAAAAGCTATAATTCTTCCAGATGTCTTCTAAGCTTACTGCTTTATTTTGTGCCCAGCAGCTAAAACTGATGCTCAGCACTATTATGTTTATATAAATCTTCCTCATCTTATTTTTTCTGATTGTAGATGGGCGAATTTACTTAATTTTGCCCAAAAGCAGATTGATGACATTTAAGAAAATAGACAGCACAGATGTAGCGCATTTTGGTAGTATTGTTGGAGTTGAATATGTACTCACTGATTCTGAGAATTTAGATGCTTACTCGCATGACGAAACCGAAGATTTGAGGTATTTTCCAGAGGTGGTTCTAAAACCCAATACTACGGATCAGGTGGCTGCTATTATGTTGTATTGTAACCGACAGCTAATAAGTGTTACACCTTGTGGCGCGCGTACTGGCTTAAGTGGGGGTTCCTTACCAGTATGTGGTGGGGTGGCTTTAAGTACCGAGCGCTTTAACAGCATTATAGAAATTGACGAGCGCAATCTGCAGGCCACTGTCGAACCAGGTGTAATTAATCAAATATTTCAGGAAGCGGTGCAGGCCAAAGGGCTGTACTACCCGCCAGACCCTGCCAGCAAAGGAAGTTGTTTTCTGGGAGGCAACTTAGCCGAAAACTCGGGAGGACCCAAAGCGCTCAAGTATGGCGTAACAAAAGATTATGTGCTTAACCTAGAGGTAGTATTGCCTAGCGGAGATATTATTTGGACCGGTGCTAATGTGCTGAAGAACTCAACAGGTTACAACCTTACTCAACTAATGGTAGGGAGCGAAGGAACATTGGGTATTATCACTAAAATAGTTTTTCGCCTCATTCCATATCCTACGCAGGATATTAGTATGTTGGTTCCTTTCCGATCATCCGAAAAAGCCTGTGAGGCAGTATCTGCAGTGTTCAGGGCAGGTATTACTCCATCCGCTTTAGAGTTTATGGAGCGCGATGCTATAGATTGGACCATGAAGTTTGCTGATATTTCGGTGCCTATAGAAGATGATATACAAGCCCATTTATTACTGGAGGTAGATGGTAATGATATGGATGTGCTTTTTAAAGATTGTGAGCGCATTGCAACAGTGATGGAGGAGTACGGCTGTAGTGAAATATTGTTTGCAGACTCGGCCAGCCAAAAAGACCAACTGTGGCGCTTGCGCAGAGCTGTAGGAGAGGCTGTAAAAAGCAATAGCATCTATAAAGAAGAAGATACAGTGGTGCCCCGAGCAGAGCTCCCGAAACTTTTAAGGGGTGTAAAGAAAATTGGCGAAAAGCACGGCTTTAGCTCCGTATGTTATGGACATGCCGGAGATGGTAATCTACACATCAATATAGTAAAGGGAAGCATGAGTGATGAAGCATGGAAAAACGACCTAACTAAAGGTATTCGCGAATTGTTTGAGCTGACTGTTAGCTTAGGTGGAACCTTAAGCGGAGAGCATGGCATTGGCTTGGTACAAAAGGAATACATGGATATTGCCTTTAGCAACACCAATTTAGAGCTTCAAAAAGGAATTAAAAACCTTTTTGATCCCAACGGAATACTAAATCCCAAGAAAGTTTTTCTCTAAAGGGATAGTTCTAGAATCACAAAAATAGAAAACACAACAGAAGCTACTCCGTTAGTTGTAAAAAATGCTAAATTAACTTTACTTAAGTCATTGTGTTTGACTATGCTGTGTTGATAGATTAATAGTGCAGAAAAAATGGAGAATCCAATCCAATAAAAGCTTTCAAAATTTTGATTAATAGCAGGGTAGAGTAAGGCAAAAAATGTAACAAAATGAAAAACTTTGGCTAATTGTAACGCTTGTTTTTTACCTGTCCATACAGGAATAGAATGAAGGTTTTGATTTTTGTCAAAGGCTTTGTCTTGTAGGGAATATATAATGTCAAATCCGCCAACCCAAAATAAGACAGCAATAGAAAAAAGAATTGGTGTAATTGCGAATTCAGCTGTAACAGCCAAAAAAGCTCCTAGTGGAGCTAAACTTAATCCTAATCCTAAAATTAAGTGACATAATGCGGTAAATCGCTTGGTGTAGCTGTACCCTAAAATAATTATTAAAGCTATTGGAGAAAGTAAAAAACATAATGGATTAATAAACCATGTGCATGAAATAAATAAAAAGCAATTTATAATGACAAAAACCAAAGCAGACTGAGCCTTTATTGTTCCGTTTGGAATTTCTCTAACTTTTGCAGTTCTTGGATTTGAGCCATCAATATCTCTATCGACATATCGATTGAATGCCATAGCAGCAGATCGAGCAAAAATCATGCATAATATAATCAACAATAATAAAAACCAATCAAAACTAGATTCAGTAGTAGCTATTCCTAAAAAAAATCCTATCATAGCAAACGGCATAGCGAAAATGGTATGACTAAACTTAATAAGGGATAAATAGCTTTTAAACTGACTCATTTTATTTCTTAAAAAAAGCATCTAAAATACTAGTCATTCCTTTATAACCAAAATAGAAAATACCTACAATACATATACCTCCGACTATTAAAAAGAGGTTGTTTTCTGATGTAAATCCCTTAGAAAGGGAAAGGGCTGCTGTAAAAATAAATAGCAGAGCCATTGAAATATACATGATTCCGTTAGCTAATTTTATTTTATCCATTGTATTTGTTTATTGCAGCTCTGACGCTACCATTATCCTCTAAAATTTGCTGGGCATTATTATAATCTAAACCGGTTTTTTCCATAACCATTTTAATTCCCCTGTCGACCAGTTTGTTGTTGTTTAGTTGCATATCTACCATTCGATTTCCCTGTACCCTTCCTAGTTTAATCATTATAGAAGTAGAAATCATATTCAAAATAAGTTTTTGAGCTGTTCCGGCTTTCATTCGTGTGCTTCCTGTAACAAATTCAGGGCCAACTACGCATTCGATAGGTAATTGAGCAGTATTGGCTAAAGGAGTTCCTAAATTGCAAGTGATGCAAGCAGTTAAAATATTTTGCTTATTGCATTTTTCTAGTGCGCCAATTACATAAGGAGTAGTTCCTGAAGCAGCGATTCCGATAACCGTATCGGTTTCATTGATAAGCAATTCTTGTAAATCTTGCCATCCTCCGTTTGGATCATCTTCTGCAAATTCTACAGCTTTTCTAATAGCACTATCTCCTCCTGCAATGAGACCAACAACTAAGCCATGTTCTACTCCGTAGGTGGGAGGGCATTCCGAAGCATCAACAATCCCTAAACGACCGCTTGTTCCAGCACCTAGGTAAAATAATCGACCTCCACTTTGCATACGCGGAAAAATAGTGTCAATTACTTTTTCTATTTGTGGTAAAACTTGCTGAATACTATGTGCTACACTTTGATCTTCTCGATTGATATTTTCGAGTAATTCCGAAGTATTCATCTTTTCTAGATGATCGTAATTGGAAATTGATTCAGTGGTTTTTTTCATTTATACTGCAGGGTATTTACTAGGATTTGTTTCATGCATCATAGCATATACTTTATCAAACACATCATCAGCATTTGGTTTTGAAAAATAATCTCCGTCTTCTCCATAAGCAGGGCGGTGTGCTTTCGCTGTAAGCGTTTGTGGTTCGCTATCCAAATAGAAGAATCCTTTTTGTTCTTCCATCACTTTTTGAAGCATAAATGCTGTTGCACCACCAGGTACATCTTCATCTACAAACAATACACGGTTTGTTTGCTTTAAGCTTTCTACAATAAGGTGCTTGGTGTCAAATGGTAGTAAAGATTGCACATCAATAACTTCTGCATGAATATCTACTTTAGCCAACTCTTCGGCAGCTTTATTAACGATGCGCCAAGTAGAGCCATATGTAACTAGAGTGATATCTTTTCCTTCCCTAGTTATTTCAGGAATTCCTAAAGGGGTTTTGAACTCCCCTAAATTGTTTGGCATTTTCTCTTTTAGTCGATATCCATTCAAGCATTCGATAACAATTGCTGGTTCATCCGAAGCCATTAGAGTGTTGTAAAAGCCTGCGGCTTTTGTCATGTTTCTTGGAACCAAAACATGCATCCCTCGCAATCCGTTTAAAATCATTCCCATTGGAGATCCAGAGTGCCAAATTCCTTCTAATCTATGTCCTCTAGTTCGAATAATTAAAGGTGCTTTTTGTCTTCCTTTTGTTCTGTAATGTAAGGTTGCTAAATCATCCGATATACCTTGGAAGCAGTAAAGTAGGTAGTCTAGGTATTGTACTTCAGCGATAGGTCGAAGACCACGCATTGCCATTCCGATTCCTTGTCCTAAAATAGTAGCTTCACGAATTCCAGTGTCAGAAACTCGTAGCTCTCCATGTTTTTCTTGCATGCCTTCTAAGCCTTGGTTTACACCACCGATTTGACCACTGTCCTCTCCAAACACCAATGATTCTGGATTATTGCTTAGAATATAGTCGAAATTGTCTTTTAAAATCACACGCGCATCAACCTCTTCCGCATCAGTATCATATGTTGGAGCTATTTCTTTCACCTTGGTGGCAGCCCATGCTGATTCGCTATATAAGTGAGAACTGTAACGATCTTGGTTTTCTTGATTCCATTNNTCAAGCATTTGCTTNANCTGTGCTTNTNCAGGGCAATCTTCNCCACGCACTAATCGTAAAGCTGNTTTGATGGNAGNNAATATATTTTTTCGGTGTGGNTTNAGNTTGGCATCTAAATCCAATTGNTCTTTAATTGGTTTNATGAAAACACCGTTACTTGNTTGGGTAATTAAATCACCTANTAGTGTAGTNGCTGTTTGNAACTCNGTAGCAATAGGAGATTGGTACGCTTTCCAAGCAGCATTTTTCTCAGTCGANACTTTTTTCTTGGCTACTTTNCGNATTTCATNGAGCTNTTCTTGAGTAGAAANATTATTGCTAATAATCCACTCGCCAAACATTTTNACACAGTCAAAATCATCTTCCCATTGTAAACGCTCTTTNCTTTNGTAGCGTTCATGCGANCCTGAAGTAGAGTGTCCTTGAGGTTGTGTCATTTCCACAACATGCACCATGACAGGAACATGTTCTTCTCTAGCTATCTTCTCCGCCTTTTCGTAAGCGTTGATTAGCGCAGGATAATCCCATCCCTTTACTTTGATGATTTCGTACCCTTTATTTTTCTTATCTCTTTGGAATCCTTTTAAGATTTCAGAGATATTTTCTTTGGTGGTTTGGTGTCGACTATGCACCGAAATCCCGTACTCATCATCCCATACCGAAATAATCATAGGAATTTGTAAAACTCCTGCTGCGTTAATGGCTTCAAAAAAGTGTCCTTCCGATGTTGAGGCGTTACCAATTGTTCCCCACGCAATCTCATTTCCTTGATTAGAAAACTGTGTCCAATCTGATAAGTCTTTGTTTTGTCGATATACTTTTGATGCTTGCGCTAACCCAACTAATCGAGGCATTTGTCCTCCTGTACAAGAAATGTCAGAAGCAGAGTTGTTTTGCTCGGTTAAATTTTTCCAACTACCATCTTCGTTAAGTGATTGTGTTGAAAAGTGAGCAACCATTTGTCGGCCTCCAGACTGAGGTTCTGCAGCAATATCAGCATGACCGTATAGTGCAGCGAAAAATTGTTGAATACTCATTTCTCCTTTCGCCATCATAAAAGTTTGATCACGATAGTATCCAGAGCGAAAATCACCTTTTTTGAAGCAACGAGCCATGGCGATTTGTGCCAACTCTTTTCCATCTCCAAAAATTCCGAAACTTCCTTTACCGCTTAAAACTTCTCGTCTTCCCATTAAGCTAGTTTCACGGCTTTCGCAGGCAATTCGGTAGTCGTTTAGTACAGCAGATTGAAAATCTTCGAAAGTCATACCCTTTGTTTCTTGTGTTTTTACACTCATACAAGCTAGGTTTTACAAAGCGCGAAATTAAGAAAAAAGGAGGTCTTTTGGAAATGAAGATTTACAATAGGTTTGTGAATGAAATGAAAGCTTAAACTATTGAATGATAATCATCTCATGTTCTACTCCAATATTTGATAAAAGTTGTATGAAGTAGCTTCCTTTTGCAATATTCTTTAAATCAATAGATGTTTTGTTTGTGTTCTCTTTGATATAAAACTCTTTTATTAGTTTACCTGTAATATCTATAATTCTAACCTTTTTTAAGAATATATTTAGAGAGGGTGAGTTGATATTTAGTATACCTTTAGAAGGATTGGGGAAAATATTGAATGTAATTCTTTTAAGTTCTTCTACTGCGTTAGTATTATGATAAAAATTTATATCGAAATAGCTTGTATCTACACAGTTAAAGTAATCACTTGCTATTACCCAATATTCTCCATTTTCTGTTGGAGTTATTGATTGTGAGTTTTCCCCTGTGTTCCATAAGTAGGTGTAAGGAGGGATTCCACCAAAAGGAGATGCTTGTATGCTTTCTCCGTCTATAGAGTTAACAAACATTTGTGTGATTCCAATATTGTTGGGCATCAATGTTAATTCTAAATAATCTGTGCTGTCACAACCCATTTCATTTTGAAAAACAAAAGAATATATTCCATTTTCGGTTAAAGAATCTCCATTCCATAAATAATAATCACATGTTGTAACGCTAGTAAATGATTCGCTTGGATTAGTAACATTGATGTAGTCAGCGATATAAATGGAATCATTTCCTGAAATATTTGATACATTTAATGCAACATTGTAAACTCCAGTGTCATTGTAACAAATAGTTGGGTTTAACTCATATGAGGTTGAAGGATTTCCTCCAGGGAAATGCCACATCCATTCAGAAATGTAGTTGAGAGATGTGTTATTAAACTGTACGCAACTATTTTTACATATGGTAGTGTTTTCTGAAATAAAAGAAGCAGTAGGAGATAAAACATCTAGGCTAGTTTTCCATAACCCTCTTCCATATGTAGCTGCATATAAAGTGTTACTATTATATTGTATTTCTAACTCGCGAACTATTACATTTGGTAGGCCTTGATTAAATTGAATCCACTCATTCATTTGTTTATTTTTGTAGTAGATTCCAATATCAGTTGCAAGAAATAATTCATCTTCATTAGAGTCATTTTTATGCACAATACAGTTAGCAGGAAGGTTAGGTAGGTTGTATGATATGTTTTCCCAACTATCGCCACCATCTTCTGTATAGTATACTTTTTCGTTTGAAGTAAAGCCTGAGAATGAAATCCAAATTTTTTCAGGATTACTTGGGTGAATTGTAATGTAAGAAATAACTTTATTTGGAAGACTTGATGAAATAATCTCCCAGTCCTGTCCTCCATTAGAAGTTTTGAATAAGGTGCTATTTTTTGAAGTAAGAATGATATCATTATTACTAGCAGAAACAGCTAACTCATCTAAGTCTTCACCATTTGTTAAATTATCTGAGATCGCAATCCAGCTATTTCCTCCATCTATTGTTTTCCATACATCTTGGTACCCTACATATAAAATATTATTATTACTTTGATCTATAACATAAGGTGTTTCCCAAGCTCCTTGTTGTCCATTTGGAGTGATATTATAAAATTCGTTTCCTCCATCCGTGGATTTGTAGATGTCTCCATAATAATATTCTGCATACATAATATTATCGTCTGAATAATCAATTATACACTCCATTCCGTCACCACCTAAAATAGCATCCCATTCATTGTCATTATTCATTAAAAGAGTACCATTATCTTGTGAACCTGTTATTACTAGTTCAGGATTGTTTTGTGATACCCCTAAACTGTAAAACTGTGTTATTTGCAGTCCGTCACTTAAGTCAGTCCAATCACCATTCATTAATTTGTAAATACCTCCATCATTACCAGAATACAGAGTTCCATTAGAATGAAACTTTAATACATGTTCGTCTGCGTGTTTGTATGGAACACCATTGCTTCCATACCAATGTGAAATTATACTCCATGAAAGCCCTCCGTCGGTTGATCTCCAAGTATTTATCCCACCAACGTAAACTTCATTTTCGTTGGAAGGTGAAATAGCAAGAGCTAAATCATACCAGCCCTGACCATCATTTCCATTCCCATTTGTTGACCAGGTTAGTAAATTTGGTGTGTCAGATTGTAGATTCCAATTTTCTCCTTCGTCATTTGATTTATATAAACCTAGGTATCCCCCATCAGTGTTAGAAATTAGAGCATAAACAACGGAAGGATTGTTAGGTGTTACTCCAATTGTAACTCTGTATCCACCTGAACTTGGTAGTCCTTGATTGGGTAGTATAATATTCCAACTTTGTCCATTATCCGTTGATTTGTAAATTTTACCGGTGCTACTTGTCCCTCCGTAAAGTATGTCTGGATTTGTTGGGTGTTGTTCAATACTAATAAGTTTTACTCCATTTAGAGTTGTTTCCCATGAAACTCCTCCATCAACACTTCTGTATACCTCTCCACTTCCTGCTTTCTTTACAGAAGCATTGATAATATTTGAATTATCTGGATTTACTTTAATTTGATAGCCTACATAGCCATAGCTGTAATTAAAGCTAAGTCCAGTTGTGTTCCATGAAACTCCTCCATCATAAGACTTTAATATACCGTAAGCATAAGTGTCTCCACCATCTCTATCACCACTAGCTAAATACATGATATTTGGATTGTTTGGATCAATTTCAATGTCTCCAATTCCAATACTTGGAAGTTGGTCTGTATTACTATTCCAAGTTTCACCGCCATCTGTGGTTTTCCATAGTCCTCCAGCAGGAGTTCCAACCCAAATAGTATTTGGGTTGTTAGGATGAAAAGCGATGTCGTTAATTCTTCCAACGCCTCTTTTGGTTCCCCAATTAGTTAATGGTACATTGGTAGGTCCCACAGCTTCCCATGATGCAATGTCTTGTAAGGATGATCTGTGTTGAATCTTCTCTGCTTCATACACTGACATGAGAGTGTTGTGAAATTTTCCATCTGGATATACTCGAGGCTGCATAAAAGACTCCCAGCGTTTAAATTGTTTCCAACCTTTACCTTTTTCAATAGTTCGGTTTTCCCAATATTGGTTAAAAGATTCTTGTGTTTGATAAAAATTAATATCTGAATTATACATTCCTTCAACCCAAAGATGCTGAGCAGAAGTGTAACTGAAAAAAAATAGAGGTAATATTAATTTGTATAATATTTTCATTTGATTGAATTAAGAAATACAAATATCGACTTTTAATATTAAGTAAATATTAAGTAATAAATACATCCTTACGCATTCATGCGTTTTGGGAACTTATTTAGCAACTTTTTTATGCTTAATCTCTATTTCCTAGAAAAAGCATTACATAGTAGGCAAGCTGTGTAAGTGATGCTAAAGCTGCTACCATATAGGTTCCTGCAGCCCACTTAAGAGCATCTTGTGCCATTGGGTGATTATGTTCGCTAGTAATGTTGCTTTGTTTGAGCCAGATAAGTGCTCTATTACTTGCATCAAACTCTACAGGGAGTGTAACCATTGTAAAAATAGTGATAGCTCCTTGAAAAACAATAACAGCTAATAAAGCAGTATTAATACCAAACCATCCGAGTACTCCTGCTCCTAAAAACATCATTATAAAAATAAAGTTGAGCATTTTACTGCTGAAAGCTACAGCAGGAACCATAGCTGATCGCATTTGTAACCAAGCGTAAGCTGTTGCATGTTGTACAGCATGACCACATTCATGTGCAGCAATTGCTGCAGCCGCTACACTATTAGTGTTGTATACATCTGGACTAAGGTTAACAGTTTTGTCTTGTGGGTTGTAGTGGTCTGTTAAACGACCAGCAACTGATACTATTTTCACATCTGTTATTCCGTGGTCATGAAGCATTTTTTCTGCTACTTCTTTTCCTGTCATTCCATTGGTTAGTGGTATAGCAGAGTATTTTTTGAATTTATTTTTCAGGCGGTTACTTACTATACCTCCTGCAATCATAAAAAAGATGATAATTAACCAAATCATAGTGTTCGTTTTTTTATTGTAAACTATGCAAAGTTAGAAATATTGTGTGAATAATAAGTGCAAAAAAAACGCGCCACTTAGGGCGCGCTTTTTATAATTGAATTACGATTTTAGAATTGCCAAGAAACACCTAAATTAAATGAACCTTCTCTATCACCATTATCGTCTTCATTAAGTGGCATTGAGTAATTTGGTTCAACATTTAATGAATTCCAAACATTAAAAGAATAACCGACACCAACATTCATGTTATCAGTCATTTCTTCCATTGGAGCTGCTGCTGAAATGTAAATATTTTCATTCCAGTAATAACGAGCGAAAATATTCATATCATCATCTCCGCCTAAATTTTTAACTCCTACAGCAAAAGCATCATTTACAAAATATCCAAAACCTACTGTTTCAGTTATTGCTTCAAAGTCAAAATCATCAGTATCGATGTCAGCAGTTACCATAAAACCTTGTGCTGATACCATCAATCCCATTAGAGCCATAGCTCCAGTTAAAAACATTTTTTTCATAATAGAAAATAATCTTTGGTTAATAATATTTGCAAATATCTTAATATCTATTTACCAATCCTATTCTGTTTTCTATCCTTTTTTAACAAAAAACTGTTGATAACCGTATTCGATACAGCTCGAATTTTTCCGATATTTGCGAAATAATTGGAATTCAAGAAAATGGCTCAGAAAACGAGTATACCTAAAGGAACACGTGATTTTTCATCAAAGGTGATGATGCAAAGAAACTATGTGTTTAATACCATACAATCTGCTTTTCAGCGCTTTGGTTTTATGCCTATAGAAACTCCTGCTATGGAGAATCTAGATACTTTAATGGGTAAATATGGAGAAGAGGGTGATCGATTAATTTTTAAAATTTTGAATTCTGGAGACTACCTTTCGAAAGCTTCCTTAGTTGGGGATACGACTTCGAAATCCTTGACTAAACAGATTTCTGAAAAAGCACTTCGATATGATTTAACAGTGCCTTTTGCAAGGTATGTGGTCCAGAATAGAAATGATATTACTTTTCCTTTTAAGCGCTACCAAATGCAGCCGGTTTGGCGTGCGGACAGACCTCAAAAAGGGCGTTTTAGAGAGTTTTATCAATGTGATGCTGATGTGGTGGGTTCAGACTCTCTTTTATGTGAAGTAGAGTTGGTGCAGTTGTATGATGAAGTTTTTGCCTTTCTAGGTTTGCAAGATTTCTCTGTATGCATCAACAACCGAAAAGTATTGAGCGGTATTGCCGAGGTGATTGGTGAATCTGAAAAATTGATTGATATTACAGTAGCACTTGATAAGTTAGATAAAATTGGTGTTGAAAAAGTGCAAGAAGAAATGCGTGCAAAAGGTATTGATGATGAAGCGACAGCTAGGATGAATCCATTGTTCGAATTATCTGGAAACAATACTAACAAACTAGAAAAACTAGAATCATTTTTATCTGATTCTGAAGTTGGAATGAAAGGTGTAGAGGAACTTCGTTTTATTTTAAATATGTTGTCTGATTTACGTTTGCGAAAGGCAAAACTAGAGTTAGATGTTACACTTGCTAGAGGCTTAAACTATTATACAGGAGCAATCTTTGAAGTAAAAACCAATGAAGTGCATATGGGAAGCATTGGAGGAGGAGGTCGCTATGATGATTTAACGAGTATATTTGGTTTAAAAGATGTTTCTGGTGTAGGTATCTCTTTTGGTGTAGATCGTATTTGTTTAGTACTGGAGGAGTTGAATCTGTTCCCTAAATTGTTAGAAGCCTCTACACAGTTAATGTTTGCTAATTTCGGTGAACAAGAAGCTGCTTATTGCATGAAACTTTTAAAGCAGTTAAGAGATGCGGGTGTGAATGCTGAAATTTACCCAACTGCTGCTAAAATGAAGAAGCAAATGAACTATGCTGACAAAAAAAGTATTCAGTATGTGGTGCTAGTTGGTGAGGATGAAATGGCTAGTGGTAATTTGACTGTGAAAAACATGATTGAGGGAACACAGCAAAGCTTAACAATAGAAGATTTATTGGTTTTATTAAAATAATCAAACAATGAAAAAAATAGTTATAATAGCTTTTGTTGCAAGCATGTTAACAGCTTGCGTAGATACTTCTGATTTACCTCAAATTGATAACCTAACAATTTTAAACGATTCTATTCAGAAAGCTCCAGGTGCGGTGTTTCAGTTTACAGTAGATTTTTCTGACGATAATGGCTTGTCTCAGTATAGAGTTCGAGTTGAAGATGATTTTCCAAATGCTAGAACGCAAGATGCTCCTTGGTATTTCGTTGAAGGTTATGAGATAAATGGTTTGAGCGTTTCAGAGAGTCAGGTGATAGAACTTCCTTATCCAGATTTGGAGCAAGGTAGATATCGTTTAGATGTTATTGTTCAAGACATTGATTTAGGAGAAAGTAGTGAAAGTCAACACTTTTTTATTTACGAATAAATAAAGAGCAGCAGAGGCTGCTTTTTTATGCAAGCAGACATCATTACAATAGGAGACGAGATTTTAATTGGTCAAATTGTAGACACTAATTCTACATGGATAGCTAATCAATTAGAAGGTGCTGGTGTAAAAGTGCGTCAAATCACTTCTGTTGCGGATGAAAAAGAACATATCTTATCAACTCTTGATTCTGCTCTAAAATCGAGTGATTTAGTAATTCTAACAGGTGGTTTGGGTCCAACTAATGATGATCTTACAAAACACGCTCTTTGTGAGTTTTTTCAAGATGAATTGGTGTTGAGCAGTGAAGTGCTAGCCGATATAAAAGCACTATTTGCAAAGTATGGTCGAAGGATGAATTTTCATAACGAACAGCAAGCAATGGTTCCGACTCAGTGTCAATTGTTGCGAAATTCGAAAGGAACAGCACCTGGAATGTATTTTGAGAAAAATGGAAAGTTAGTTGTATCGCTTCCTGGTGTTCCGCTTGAGATGAAACATTTGATGCAGGAATTTCTTTCTTTTTTGCAACAACAATTTCAATTGCCATTTGTTATCCATCAAGTAGTATTACTTAGAGGGATTGTAGAGTCTCATTTAGCCGAGTTGATAGAATCTTGGGAAGAAGCTCTTCCTCAAGCAATCAAATTAGCCTATTTACCATCCAGAGGCGTAATTAAATTAAGGTTTACAGCCAGGGGTGATGATAAAGGCTTCTTGCAACAAATAATTAATAAACAAATAGAAAAATTGCGTGAAATTGCAGGGGTGTATTTTTGTCCCTTTCAAGAATTAAAAACTGAGTTGATTGTTGGTGAGTTGTTAAAAATGAATAAAGCAACCATAGGAACAGCGGAAAGTTGTACTGGAGGGAAGATTGCACATCGCATTACTTCTGTAGCAGGAAGTTCTAGTTATTTTAAAGGTGCTGTAGTAGCGTATTCAGAAGAGATTAAAAAGATTGAGCTAGGAGTTGACTCAACAACAATTGCTCGAAATCACATTGTAAGTGAGGAGGTTGTGTTGGAGATGGCTCAAGGGGTGAGGAGTAAACTGAATGTAGATTATGCCTTAGCAACTTCTGGTATAGCAGGTCCAGGAGTTGCGGAAGACGATAAGCCCGTTGGAACTGTTTGTGTGGCTTTAGCTACTCCGCATAATACCATAGCAAAAACTTTTTATTTTAAAGGATCTAGAGAAGAAGTGATTGACAAATCAACAGAAAAAGCACTTTGGATGCTGAAAGAAACACTTGAAAATAATTAGAAAATCTATTTTCTGTAAAAAGAAATAATTCTATATTTGCATCCCGAAAAACTAAAGAATACAGACAATGGCTAGAGTTTGCGATATTACAGGAAAGAAAGTAATGGTTGGAAACAATGTTTCTCACTCTAATAGAAAGACAAAGAGAAGATTCTATCCAAACTTACAAACAAAGAAGTTTTTCATTCCAGAAACTGGCGAATGGATAACATTAAAAGTGTCTGCAAATGCGTTGAGAACAATCAACAAAAAAGGCATTACAGCTGTTTTAAAAAAAGCTTTAGAAAACGATAACGTATTGTTTTAGAAACAAACGCTCGTTTTAGATTTAGGAAAAGTTGTTACATTTGGTAGCAACTTTTTTATTTTATAGAATATGACAAAGAATAAATTATTCCAATTATTTGGATTACTTATTGTAGCTGCAGTAATTATCTCTTTACCAGCATGTAAAAAAACAGTCTTAGGATGTATGGATTCTGTTGCTTGTAATTATTCGGATACAGTAACCGAGGACAATGGATCTTGTACATATCCAGAGGAAAATTACGATTGTTCAGGAGGTTGTGTGAACGATCAAGATGGGGATGGTGTTTGTGATGAAAACGAGGTTCCTGGTTGTATGGATGCAACAGCTTTTAATTATAATGAAGAAGCTACGGATGGTGATGGTTCTTGTCAGTATGCGGCCTCTATAATGGCTAACACATGGAATGTTTCTTCTCAGTGTACAGGTATGATTATAGGTAATATTTTGCCAGCTGAAATTACAATAATAGAAGGTGCTAGTGAGGGAGATTTAATCTTAGATTTAGGAGCGGGTGTTACGATTAACGGAACAATTGAAAGCGATGGTAGTATTACCATCCCTGCGCAAGATGTAGGTTTTGATATGATAACTCTTTCGGTGAGCGGCAATGGACAATTAGATTCTGAAACTTCAGCTTCTATAAATGTAAACTTTTCATCAATATTTATTAATGATGATTGTGTGTTAACATTGACAATGTAAAACAATAAAACAACCATAAAGCTCACTTGAAAAAGTGGGCTTTTTTTATTATCAAAATGAAAAAAATTAGACTGTTAATATTGCTGATAGGAAGCTCTTTTCTCTTATCTGCACAAGATTTTGGAAGAACGGATAGTTTAAGAGGATTTTTATTCCCGGAGCGTATTTGTTATGATGTAACTTATTACCACCTAAGTTTAAATGTAGATCCAGAAGAAAAATTCATCAAAGGGTTTACAGATATTCATTTTGATGCTGTTAAAGATTTTGATATTATACAGATAGATTTATTTGAAAATTTTAAAATCAATCGTATCGAGTTTGAACAGCAGGACTTGAATTTTACTAGAGAATATAACACTGTTTTTGTTAATTTTAACAGGCTTGTTCTTCAAGGAGAAAACACAAGTATTAAGGTTTATTATGAAGGAAATCCAAGAGTCGCTGTGCATGCTCCCTGGGATGGTGGTTTTTCTTGGCAAAAGGATGAGAACGGAACAGACTGGATAGGTGTTTCATGTCAAGGTTTAGGCGCTAGTTCTTGGTGGCCTAATAAAGATCATCAGTCGGATGAACCTGATAGCATGTTAATCAGTTGTCAGGTGCCAGGAGGATTGCAATGTGTGGCTAACGGTAATTTACGATTTCATGATTTGAGGAAGTCTTCCATGCATTACAATACTTATCACTGGTTTGTGTCTTATCCAATCAATAACTATGATGTCAGTTTAAATATTGGTGATTACACTCATTTTTCGGATTTGTATGTAAGCGGTCAAGATACATTAGATTTAGATTATTATGTGCTCAGTTATAATGAGGAAAAGGCCCGTGAGCAGTTTCAAGAAGTGAAGCCAATGCTTGAGTGTTACGAGAAGTTTTTTGGTCCTTATCCTTTTTGGGAAGATGGCTACGCCTTAGTGGAAAGCCCTTATCTAGGGATGGAGCATCAAAGTGCAATTGCTTATGGTAACGATTATTTGCCAGGTTATAGAGGTAACACCAATTTTATTGCGGGCTTAGATTTTGATTATATAATTGTTCATGAAACAGGTCACGAATGGTGGGGGAATAGCATCACAGCTAACGATATTTCGGATATGTGGATTCAAGAATCTTTCTGCACTTATTCTGAAGTATTATTTGTGGAGTGTATGTATGGTTATGATGCTATGATTAAATATGTGGAAAACCAGATGAGAATGGTGCGTAATGACAAGCCAATTGTAGGTGTTCCGCATGTGCATCAAAGAGGAAGCAGTAGCGATATGTATCAGAAGGGCAGTGCAGTTTTGCACACCATTCGTAGTCTAATAGAAAGTGACTCTCTTTGGTATGATTTAATGTTGTCAATGACGGATCATTTCAAACACCAAACCATTGATGGAAGAGATGTGCTTAATTACATCAATGAAAAAAGCGGTTATAATTTTGATGATCTATATGAGCAATACCTGTACACAGCTGATTTACCAGAGTTTCAATACAAAATTGTAAGAAAAAGAGGGAAAACCTATTTGCAGTACCGATGGGAGGCAAACGAAAAGTTCGACATGCCTATTCAACTCCGTTTAAAACCGAATGAGTGGAGTTGGGTCTATCCAAATAAAGAATGGCAAGAGGTTGTGCTAGAGTTGAGCTCTAAAAATTTTGAAATAGCTACACATTTATTTTTGATGGATGTGAAAAAGCTGAAATAGTGTTTGTAGATAAGAGAAGTTTGCTTAAATTTGCAGCCCATTAAAAGAGAGAAAAATGGCTAAGAAAGGAAACAGAGTTCAAGTTATTTTAGAGTGTACCGAGCATAAAGCAAGCGGAATGCCAGGAACATCTCGTTACATTACGACAAAAAATAAAAAGAACACACCCGATAGAATGGAGTTGAAAAAATACAACTCTATTTTGAAGAAAATGACTATTCATAAAGAGATTAAATAAACAATTTAAAGCTGATATATCATGGCAAAGAAAGCAGTAGCATCTTTACAGAAAAGAGGAGCAAAAGATTTCACTAAAGTGATTAAGATGACCAAGAACGAAAAGACTGGCGCTTATTCATTCAAACAAGAAATTGTTCATAAAGATCAAGTAAACGACTTTTTGGCTAAAAAGTAATCGTTTAAAAAGTATATTTCAAAAGCTTCTTTCTATCTTTGAAAGGAGCTTTTTCTATTTTTAAGATTAAACAAATGGGTATTTTCGGATTTTTTTCCAAGGATAAAAAAGACAAGCTAGATAAGGGTTTAGAAAAAACCAAAGAAAATGTATTTGGCAAATTATCTCGTGCGGTTGCAGGTAAATCTAAGGTAGATGAGGAGTCTTTGGATGATATAGAAGAAGCGCTTATCACCTCTGATATAGGGGTAGAGACCACTCTTAAAATTATTGAAAAACTAGAAAATCGTGTTGCTTCTGATAAGTACTTAAACATTACAGAACTTAATGCGTTTTTAAAAGAAGAGATAGCTGAACTTCTGGAAGATAGTTATGCAAATGCTGAAGAATTTGTGTTGCCGGATGTTGATGGTCCGTATGTAATCATGGTGGTTGGAGTAAATGGGGTAGGAAAGACAACTACTATTGGTAAGTTAGCTCATCAATTCAAGCAATCCGGAAAGAAAGTTGTGTTAGGAGCTGCTGATACATTTCGTGCTGCTGCTGTAGATCAGTTGGTTATATGGGCTGAAAGAGTGGGGGTGGATATTGTCAAGCAAGAGATGGGTTCGGATCCTGCATCCGTATGCTTTGATACTCTACAATCTGCTAACGCTAATAATGCTGATGTAGTTATTATTGATACAGCTGGTCGATTACATAACAAAGTGAACTTGATGAATGAGTTGTCCAAAATTCGCAATGTAATGGCTAAAGTTATTTCTAGTGCTCCGCATGATGTAATGTTGGTGTTAGACGCTTCTACAGGACAAAATGCCATTGAGCAAGCCAAGCAGTTTACAAAAGCTACTGAGGTAGATTCATTAGCACTTACTAAGCTAGATGGAACGGCTAAAGGAGGGGTGGTGATAGGTATTTCTGATCAATTTAAGATTCCGGTTCGTTACATTGGTGTAGGGGAAGGAATGGAAGATTTGCAAGTTTTTAATAAACACGAATTTATCGATTCATTATTCAACTAATGCGTACTAGGTCTCTCAAGAAAAATAAAATCAATGTTATCACATTAGGGTGTTCTAAAAACATTTACGATTCGGAAGTGTTGATGGGGCAACTCAAGGCAAATAACATGGAAGTGGAACACGAATCTGAAAAGGATGATTCGAACATTGTGGTGGTTAATACCTGTGGATTTATTGATAATGCTAAAGAAGAGTCTATCAATACCATTTTGGAACAAGCGCAAAGAAAAGAAGGGGGTGAAATTGATAAACTTTTTGTTACAGGCTGTCTTTCGGAAAGATACAAACCAGATTTAGAAAAAGAAATGCCTAATGTAGATAACGAAGTGCTAGTAAAAACTGATGACACTTACATTCGTATGGGTGATTTTTCACAAATAAAAATTACACATGCAGATCATTACGATTTGTATGGAGAGTTAGTTGAATGAAGCAAAAGTTCTCATATCATCAAACAAAAAAGTTCACTCACTTAGTGAATGATTACTTATCGAACTCAGATGATATCCATAACTTTTACAATCGTTACCCTTCTTTAGAAAACTTCTCAGCTCAATGGGAAGAGAAATCCAATCATAAGATAGATAGAAAGACGCTGGTTGAGGTATTGAATGATCAAAACCAAGCATTAACTCTGTCTCCACTAACAAAATATAATATCAATTCCTTGTTAAAGGAAGATACATTTTCAGTTACAACAGGGCATCAATTGTGCTTGTTTACAGGTCCTTTATATTTTGTGTATAAGATAATTTCTACAATCAACTTGGTAGAAGAGTTAAAGGAAAAATATCCAGAAAATAATTTTGTTCCAGTTTTTTGGATGGCTTCAGAGGATCATGATTTTTATGAAGTGAATCATATTCATCTTTTTGGTAAAAAAATAGAGTGGAATAGCGGTCAAAAAGGAGCAGTAGGCCGCATGTCTTTGGAAGGTGTTGAATCTGTTTTGTATGACTTAGATAAGTTGCTTGGAGCTGGTGAAAATGCTAATCATTTATCTCTTTTGTTTAGAAATGCGTATTTGAATCATGATAACTTGGCAGATGCGAGTCGTTTCCTTGTAAATGCTCTTTTTGGAAAATATGGTTTAGTTATACTAGACGGAGATGATATTCGCTTGAAAAAGCAGTTCATATCCATTATTAAAAAAGATGTGCTTTTTCAAGGTTTTTTTGAGACGATTTCAAAATGTACTCAAGACTTAGCTAAAGAATATAAAACACAAGCTTTTGTGCGGGATATAAATTTTTTCCATTTATCTGATGGAGGTAGAAAGCATTTGGAAGGAGAGGTGTTAGAAAGCGAGATAGATTCATATCCAGAAAACTTCAGTCCAAATGTATTGATGCGCCCTTTGTATCAAGAGATGCTGCTGCCAAACTTGGCTTATGTAGGAGGTGCTGCAGAAGTGGCTTACTGGATGCAGTTAAAAACAACATTTGAACAAGAACAGATACCATTCCCAATTTTAGTATTAAGAAGCTCAATTCTTTGGATGGAGCAAAAGCAAGTTAATAAGTGGCAAAATCTAGGCTTTGATTTAGCGGATTTATTTTTAGATGAACATCAGCTTCATCAACAATATGTAGGTAGGCATACAAATTTGAATTTAACTCAAGAGTTGACAGGTTTGAAGAAAGTGTTTGAACAAATATTATCTAAAACAACTGATAAAGGGCTGCAAACATCGGTTTTGGCAGAACAGCAAAAACAACTGAATTCGTTTGAAAAACTAGAGAAGAAGTTGTTAAAATCAGAAAAGAAAAAGCATGAGGATGCTTTGAATCAAATAACACAGCTAAAAGCAAAGCTCTTTCCAAATAATAGTTTGCAAGAGCGTTATGATAACTTCATTCCTTTTTATTTAAAACATGGGGAAAACTTTATAGAAATACTTCAAAAAGAATTAAGCCCACTGGATGCTAAATTTGTAATTTTGAGCCCACAATAAAACGATAAATGCAACACGAAAAAGTCCTGATTTTAGATTTTGGTTCGCAGTATACACAGCTTATTGCGAGAAGAGTTAGAGAGTTGAATATTTACTGTGAGATTCATCCTTACAATAAAATCCCAGCACTTTCTGGCGATTTGAAAGGAGTGATTTTGTCTGGAAGTCCGCATTCAGTTAGAGAGGAAAATGCGCCAATTCCTAACTTAGAAGCAATCAAAGGAGAACTTCCATTATTAGGCATATGTTATGGTGCACAACATTTAGCACACAAATTTGGGGGTGAAGTATTACCTTCAAAAATTCGTGAGTATGGCCGTGCAAATCTTTCGTTTGTAGATGATACAAACCCTTTGATGAAGGGTGTTCCAAATAATTCTCAAGTTTGGATGAGCCATGCAGATACCATAACAAATCTTCCTCATAGATATAAAATAATTACCTCGACTAATGATGTTGAAGTTGCTGGATATCAAATAGAAGGTGAGGAAACATATGCCATACAATTTCATCCAGAAGTTTACCATTCAACTGATGGAACAACACTTTTGAGTAATTTTTTAGTTGATATTTGCGGGTGTTCTCAAGATTGGACCCCAGCTTCTTTTGTAGAAGAAACAGTTCATAAGCTGAAAGAAAAAATTGGAAACGATAAGGTGATTTTAGGCCTTTCAGGAGGTGTAGATTCTACTGTTGCAGGCATGCTTTTAAACAAAGCAATTGGTAACAATCTTTATTGCATTTTTGTAGATAACGGTTTATTACGTAAAGATGAATTTGAGAATGTTTTAGATCAATATAAACACATGGGTCTAAATGTAAAAGGAATTGATGCTAAAGATCGTTTTTATAAAGTTTTGGCAGGATTGAGCGATCCTGAAGCAAAGCGAAAGGCGATTGGAAATAAATTTATTGATGTGTTTGATGATGAGGCTCATTCGATAGAGGATGTGGTATGGTTGGCCCAAGGAACTATCTATCCTGATGTAATTGAATCTGTATCAGCAACAGGAGGGCCTTCAGCTACTATTAAATCTCACCATAATGTTGGTGGTTTACCGGATTTTATGAAACTTAAAATTGTTGAGCCACTTAACACATTATTCAAAGATGAAGTTCGAAGAATTGGTCGTTCTATGGGAATTAAAGGAGAGTTGTTGGGAAGACATCCTTTCCCAGGTCCAGGATTAGCAATTCGTATTTTAGGTGACATAACAAAAGAGAAAGTTCGTATTCTGCAAGAGGTCGACCATATCTTTATTTCATCATTGAAAGAAGAAGATTTATATGATGAAGTTTGGCAAGCTGGAGCTATTTTACTACCTGTTCAATCGGTAGGAGTGATGGGAGATGAAAGAACCTACGAGAATGCTGTTGCACTTAGAGCGGTAGCCTCTACCGATGGTATGACAGCAGATTGGGTACACCTTCCTTATGAATTCTTGGCAAAGGTGTCTAATGATATTATCAATAAAGTTAAAGGAATCAATCGAGTGGTTTATGACATCAGCTCAAAACCACCTGCTACTATCGAGTGGGAGTAATATATTTCCGAAAAAAAGGTTTTATAATTATGAGATATCTGTTTTGTTTTTTGTTTTTTTTAAGTCGTTTAAGCGCTCATACTCAAACGATAAAAGATACCATCATTAATGATAGACCTTATGTTATTCATGAAGTTCAGCCACAAGAGACATTGTATGGTATTGCTAGAAATTATAATGTTGAGTTAAATCAAATAGTTGTTCAAAATCCATTTGTAATACAAGGTCTTATCCCAGGAAATACTATTCTGATTCCTATGATGGGATATGTGACGAATCGCCTACCGCCTAGTAAACTTCAAAATAAGTTAAAACCAAAAGTTGTTGTAGATAGTAGTAATGTCGTTAAAATGGCTCTCGTTCTACCTTTTTATCTAGATATGAATGATACTCTTGAAGCGTATAATCTAACAGATCAACCTGCAGAGATTTATAAGAGATCTCAAACCGCATTAGATTATTATTCAGGAGTTAAGATTGCTTTGGATACCCTGAGTCAACTTGGCTATCATGTTGACCTAAGGGTTTTTGATGCTCCAAATGATTCGGTTTTTTCCTATCTTTTAGATTCAACATTTTTTGATGATAGGAATCTGATTTTTGGACCACTTTATCAGAAGCAATTTCAAAAATTAGGAAATCGATATTCAACAGATGAAAATCGAGTGTTAGTTTCACCCCTTTCTTTTAAAAATGTAATCAAATATTACCCTAATGCTTACCAAATAGTTCCTCTTCCTAAGATTCAAATCAATGCATTTGTGAAATTGCTTAAAGATAAGTCAAATAAAGGTCAAATAGTTGTGCTTGGAGATGATGAGAACTTATTAAAGTATACCAAGACTCAATTATTACAAGAGCCTATTCCTTTAAAATTTAAAAGTCATTTGTTTAAAAAAGGGGAAGTTCCAGTGAAAGAGGTTCTTTATCCTTTGTTAGATGAAAAGAATAATACTGTTATAGTACCTTCTAACGACAGGTCTTTTGTAAGTAGGTTAATGCCGGTTTTAGGGAGTATGGAGGATACACTATTTACAGTATATGGTATGGATAGTTGGAATAGGTTTGATAACCTAGATATGGATGATCTTGTAAAGCTTCAAGTACATATACCTTCTGTTTTTAATCAATCAGGCAAGTTGTTTGATAAGTTTCAAAAGCATTATCTTAAGACATATTTAGCATATCCTTCGAAGTATGCGTATGCTGCATATCAGCAAACTTTATATTTTATTGGTCAACAAAAATTTGGTGATATCTATGATTTCCAAAAAACGAATAAATGTTTAGGGAATGTTAATTTACAATTTCCCATATTATTTTACCAAGATTACAATTTACATATTGTAGATTAACGCAAATCAATCACATCTACATGAGGATGTGCACTGGTGTTAAATTGAAAAAAACCTTCTTCAAATGTTTGATTTGCTTTGAATTTTTGCACATCATAAGCATAGCTTCCGCCATTTTTATCAAATAATGTAAACCCAGTAATTCTCATCTCTTTTTTGCTAATACGAAGCTCAATTTTGATGAATGAACCAGTTTCTTCAGGAATCAGATCAATAATGTAACTATTGGTAGTTTCTGCAACAAATTGGTTTTTATATCCTTCTTGATAAATCGTAAACATTTTAGAAGGACTCATGCTTTCATCTTCCTCATCTAATTCAGTAATTTGCACCTCTTCCTCATCAATTAGATGAATCCAATTATTTTCTCCATCTGATATAATTGTTTGTCCTTCTAGTTCCAATCTATATAAATCTCCTTGTAGATAAAGCACTCCCTTCTGGCTCTCGTTGATGCCTGCTGCCTCGTTAATTATAGCATTTGTAAAATGTGCTTCAATGTTAGAATAACTAGCTGTTTTTTGGCTCACTTTATCCAAAATTTTATTAGCTCTATGCTGTGAAAACAAAAAGTTAGGAATTAATAAGAAAATAAAAAGCAGCTTATGCATTATCTTTGTTGTTTAAGTTGTTAAGCAATTCTTCTAAAGCCATATCATCGGAAATCAATACTTGTCTAGCTTTACTGCCTTCAAAAGGTCCTACAATTCCAGCAGCTTCTAATTGATCAATAATTCTTCCAGCTCGATTGTAGCCTAGTTTAAGTTTTCGTTGAATCAAAGAAGTAGACCCGGATTGATTCATGACTACTACTCGAGCAGCATCTTCAAACATTACATCTCGATCATCTAAATCTGCATTTAGATTTCCTCCTTCAACATCGCCAACATATTCCGGCAATAAAAAGGCTTCAGGATACGCTCTTTGGTTTCCAATAAAATCGGTCACTTTTTCTACTTCAGGAGTGTCTATAAAGGCACACTGAATACGTGTTAATTCACTTCCTAAAGCAATTAACATATCTCCACGCCCAATCAGTTGATCTGCGCCTCCAGCATCTAAAATCGTTCTTGAGTCAATTTTTGAAGTTACTCTAAAGGCAATCCTTGCGGGGAAATTAGCCTTGATAATGCCTGTGATAACATTTACAGATGGTCTTTGAGTAGCTACAATTAAGTGAATTCCAATTGCACGGGCCAGCTGTGCTAAACGAGCAATCGGTGTTTCCACCTCTTTTCCAGCAGTCATAATTAAATCGGCAAATTCATCAATCACCAATACGATATAAGGCAGGTAGCGATGACCATCATTTGGATTTAGCTTTCGAGCGATGAATTTTTTATTGTATTCTACAATATTTCTACACTGCGCATTTTGAAGCAAATCATACCGCTGATCCATTTCAATACACAAAGAGTTTAGGGTATTGATTACCTTCTTAGTGTCAGTGATTATAGCTTCATCTGTATCTGGAAGTTTTGCTAAAAAGTGACGCTCTATTTTGTTGAATAAAGTTAATTCAACTTTCTTAGGATCTACTAACACAAACTTTACTTGCGAAGGATGTTTCTTATAAAGAAGAGATGCTAAAATAGCATTAAGTCCAACCGATTTACCTTGTCCTGTGGCTCCTGCCATTAGTAGGTGAGGCATTTTAGCTAGGTCTGCTACAAATGTTTCATTAGATATAGTTTTTCCTAATGCAACAGGAAGCTCCATTTCTGAGTTTTGAAATTTGTCCGAAGACAAAACAGCCTTCATAGAAACAGTTGCTGGATTTTGATTTGGCACTTCAATTCCTATTGTTCCTCTTCCAGGTATTGGTGCGATAATACGAATTCCTAAAGCAGATAAACTTAATGCAATATCGTCTTCAAGGTTTTTGATTTTTGAAATACGAACCCCTGCTTCTGGTACTATTTCATATAATGTGATTGTTGGTCCAACAGTGGCGCTAATTGAAGCGATGCCAATTTTGTAATTACCAAGTGTTTCTACAATTCGGTTTTTATTTGCTTCTAGTTCTTTTTTGTCAATTTCAATTTTTCCACTTCCGTAATCGTTAAGGAGTTTTACAGATGGTATTTTGTAATTAGATAGGTCTAGTGTTGGGTCGTAATCGCCTAATTCTTCTAATTTGTTTTTAATTTCTTTTTGAGAAAGTGTTTCTTCTTCTTCCGCTTGGTTTACTTCGAATGCTAGCCCATTCTCTTCTGTTGATTGGTCCTTAGCTTTTGTCTGAGTTGATGCATAAGGTTCATCATTAATAAGTAAAACAGATTCAGGAATTTCTTCTTTTACTTCTTCTTCAAAAGATACTTTTGAAACGACAGGTTCTTCAATTGTTTTTTCCTCTTCTATTTCTTCCTCTAATTCGTTTGCTGCTGATTTTTTTTGGAATAGAGTAGGGTTGAATTTTGCTACAATTAAAGCACTTAAGCTAAAAAATAACAACAAACCTGTTCCTATTTTTCCAAGCCATGTGCTAAGCCAAATATTCATTTGAAAACCAAACACACCTCCTAGAATTGAAGGCTCTGTGAAAAAACTTAAACAAATAGATGTCCAAACGATTGTAAAAAATGCGTTAGCAAATGATTTTCTAAGATTAAAAATTTGTATTTCGAATATTAGCTTGATTCCTAGCAACAAAAAAACGAAAGGAAACAAAAAAGAAGATATTCCAAACCAGTTATAAATAAACTGGTGTGCAAAGCTGTGCCCTAAGCTTCCTCCAAAATTTTGAATTTCTTGTGTAAACTTGCCAATTTTATCTTGATCTACTCTTCCATTAAAAATATAAGAGACAAAAGAAACGACAAGGAAAATAGCAGTGACTAAAAAGAATAACCCAGCAATTTTTTTAACTCTTTCATTTTTTGAAAAAGAGTTGATGCTTTGAAAAGTGCGTTTTATGATGTTGTCTTTCTTCTTTTTGACCATATTACCAACTCAGTTTTTCTTTGTTTAAAAAGGCTGCGATTCCTTTTTTGCAGTCATTCGTTTCTCTAGCTTTGGCATTCATCTCAGCGGCCCACTTAAATCCTTCTGAAATAGATTTATCACTTACTCCGTTAATAAGCTGCTTGGTTAATGCGATTGAATCAGCAGAAGTTGTTTTTACCAGGCTCTGTGCTATATCCATAACGGTGATTTCTAATTTTTCTTTTGTAGAAACTTTATTGATGAGTCCAAAAGCCTGCGCTTGTTCAGCTGAAACAATTTTTCCAGTAAGTAATAATTCTTTGCTTTTCGCAACACCAATTTGCTTGATTAAAAATACGCTAACAATAGAAGGGATAAAACCGATTTTTACCTCGGAATAACCAAATTTAGATTCTGTTGAAGCAATAGCTAAATCGCATACACTTGCTAATCCGCATCCACCAGCAATAGCGTGTCCTTGTATTTGTGCAATAACTAATTTTGGTAAAGTGTATATCTGCTTAAACAGCTCCATTAAATGAGTCGAGTCAGCTAGGTTTTCATCATAAGAATTAGATTGTAGCTTTTGTAAATAATCAAGGTCTGCTCCAGCACAAAAAGCATCCCCTTTAGCTTTTAAAACGATGACCTTACAGTCGGTGTCTTTTTCAGCATGTGTGAAAGATTCTTTTAACTCACTAACGAATTGTGCGTTTAAGGCGTTTCGTTTTTCAGGTCTGTTGAGGGTAATAAAACCAACTCTTTCTTCGCAGTTGTAATTGACAAAATTCCAGTTCATATAAGGATGAAAAAAGCTTTTCAAATATATTCAAAAATAGGACTGCAAATAATGTTTGTCTCAGATTTTATTAAACCCTAAAGTATCGTTAAATTTGCGTTTCAATTTCAAGTAGAGGAATTACCTTATGCTGAAATTGTCAAAATGGAAGGTCTGTTGCGTTGTTCAACTATACCTTTAAGAAGAAAATAAATGAGTCAGATTACGAATCATATCATGATGATACAGCCTGTTGGTTTTAGATACAACGAGCAAACAGCTGTTAGTAATTATTACCAACAATTAATGGAGGAATTGACTCCTACAAGAGCGCAAGAAAACGCATTACAAGAGTTTAATGATTTTGTGGATAAGTTACGCGCCAAAGGGGTAAATGTGGTAGTGATTTCAGATTCTAATGATTCCGATACTCCAGATTCTATCTTCCCTAATAACTGGGTATCTTTTCATAGAAATGCTGTAGTAGGTTTGTATCCTATGTGTGCAGAAAATAGAAGAAACGAACGTAGAGAAGATATACTGGAAACTTTGGTAGATGATTATGGTTTTCAAATTGAGGAAATCAAAGATTTTACTGAGTTTGAAGAGCACGATAAATTTTTAGAGGGGACGGGTAGCATGATTCTGGATAGAGAAAATAAACTGTGTTATGCGGCTATATCTATCCGAACAGATGAACAAGCTGTTATTCATTTTTGCGATGAGTTTGGTTACGAGCCTGTTTGCTTTACAGCCAATCAAGATGTCAATGGAGAGCGACTAGCAATTTATCATACCAATGTAATGATGTGTGTGGCAAACGATTTTGCTATTGTTTGTTTAGATTCAATTGATGAACCAGAAGAACGCCAAAAAGTGAAAGACTACTTAACTAGAACAGGAAAAGAAATTATTGAAATTTCTGAAGTACAAAAACACCGATTTGCCGGTAATATGTTACAGGTAATGGGAGATCAGCCCTATTTGGTGATGTCGAAATCGGCACATGAAAGCTTAACAGATTCGCAAGTTGCATCAATCGAAAAAAATTGTCCAATTATTTCTAGTTCCTTAGATACCATAGAAGCAAGTGGTGGAGGCAGTGCTAGATGTATGATGGCTGAGATATTTTTACCAAAAGCATGATAGAACAATTGCTACATACAGCTGTTGAAAAAGCATTGCAATTTCTTTACCTAGCAGAAGGGCAAAGTATACAGTTTCAAAAAACGCGTAAAGATTTTGATGGAGACATTACATTAGTTGTCTTTCCATTTTTGCGTGCTTCTAAAAAAGGACCCGAACAAACAGCAAATGAGCTAGGGCAGTATTTGCAAGAGAAAGTAGCTGAGGTTTGTTGTTACAATGTAGTAAAAGGATTTTTAAATTTATCCATAGATAAAAATTATTGGTTATCACAATTCATTACCCTTTATAAAGCTGAAAATTACGGTATAGTAAAAGTTTCTGAAGATGCTTCAACTTATTTAGTAGAATACTCTTCTCCAAACACCAATAAACCTTTGCATTTAGGCCATATCAGAAACAACCTTTTAGGATATTCTGTTGCTGAAATCATTAAAGCAAGTGGTAAAAATGTAAAGAAGGTTCAAATCATCAACGACAGAGGAATTCACATCTGTAAATCTATGGTCGCTTGGCAACTTTTTGGACAGGATGAAACCCCTGAAAGTACAGGACTAAAAGGAGATCATTTAGTAGGAAAGTACTATGTGGAGTTTGACAAGCATTATAGAGCAGAACAGGCTGACTTGATTGCACAAGGAGTTAGCGAGGAAGAGGCTGCTAAACAAGCGCCTATTTTCTTGAAAGCAAAGGAGATACTTCGTCAATGGGAAGCGAAAGATCCAAGTGTTTATGCACTTTGGGAGAAGATGAATAATTGGGTGTATGATGGTTTTGCAGTTACTTATGATAGACTAGGGGTAGATTTCGATAAAAACTATTATGAAAGCAACACCTATTTGTTAGGCAAAGAAGTAGTTCAAGAGGGTTTGGATAAAGGAACTTTCTACCAAAAAGAAGACGGTTCTGTTTGGATTGATTTAACAGCAGACGGATTGGATGAAAAACTGATATTACGATCTGATGGAACGGCTGTTTATATGACTCAAGATATCGGTACAGCTATTCAAAGACATGATGACTTTGGCTTTTCTAATATGGCCTATGCGGTAGGAAACGAGCAGGATTATCACTTTAAAGTTTTGTTTTTAATTTTAGATAAACTTGGTTACAATTGGGCTAAAAACTGCTATCACCTTTCTTACGGCATGGTCGATTTGCCAAGTGGAAAAATGAAATCTAGAGAAGGAACTGTAGTAGATGCTGATGATTTGATGCAAGAGATGGTGGACACAGCACAATCTATCGCGCAAGAGTTAGGTAAGCTTGATGGTATGTCTGGAGAAGAAGCTGATGCGTTGTACGAACAGATTGGTTTAGGTGCATTGAAGTATTTTATGCTAAAGGTTGACCCTAAAAAACGCATGATGTTTGATCCAGAGGAGTCGATTGATTTTAATGGAAACACAGGGCCATTTATTCAATATACGCATGCAAGGATTCAATCTATATTGCGTAAGTACGGTAAGCAAGCGGTTTGTGCATCGGATGTAGAAATATTGGATAAAGAACAAGAAATCATCAAGTTGTTATTGGAGTTTCCTGCAACTATTCAGGAAGCGGCAGATCAGTATAGTCCAGCACTTATAGCCAACTACACTTACGATTTGGTGAAAGAGTACAACGGCTATTATCAAAATACGCCTATTTTGGTAGGCGATAATAAAGAACAAATTGCCTTTAGAGTAGCTTTGTCCGACAAAGTAGCACAGGTGATTAAAACAGGAATGGGCTTGCTCGGAGTAGCAGTTCCAAATAGAATGTAGGTATGTTTGAAAATCTATCGGAAAAATTAGATAAAGCGTTTAAAGTCCTGAAAGGAAAAGGAAGTATTTCCGAAATCAATGTAGCGCAAACAATGAAAGAAATCCGTAAGGCGCTTTTAGCGGCCGATGTGGATTTTAAAACAGCTAAGAAGTTTACTAATACGGTGAAAGAAAAAGCGCTTGGAAAACAAGTGTTAACAGCTGTAGAGCCAGGACAATTGCTAACAAAAATCATGCGTGATGAGTTAGCAGAATTGATGGGGAGTAAGCAGTCAGAAATTAACCTAGAGGGCTTTCCTACGGTTATTTTGATTGCGGGTTTACAGGGTTCTGGTAAAACTACTTTTTCAGGAAAGTTAGCATTGCATTTGAAATCTAAACAAAATAAGCGCCCATTATTAGTTGCTTGTGATGTATATCGTCCAGCAGCAATTGATCAGATTGGCGTATTGGCCGAGCAAGTAGGGGTAGATGTTTATCAGGATAGAGAAAACAAAAACCCTGTTGAGATTGCTCAGGCAGCTATCAAGCATGCAAAATCCAATGGGCATAATGTAGTGATAGTGGATACGGCAGGTCGCTTGGCGGTAGATGAAGAGATGATGCAAGAAATTGCAGCAGTCAAGTCAGCTATCAATCCAAATGAAATCTTGTTTGTGGTAGATTCTATGACAGGTCAAGATGCTGTAAATACCGCCAAATCTTTTAATGATCGCTTGAATTTTGATGGGGTAGTCCTCACGAAATTAGACGGTGATACTCGAGGCGGTGCAGCCTTAACGATTCGTTCGGTTGTAGATAAACCAATTAAGTTTATCGGAACCAGTGAAAAGATGGATGGCTTGGATGTATTTCATCCAGACCGTATGGCGAATCGTATTTTGGGAATGGGAGATGTTATCTCTTTGGTTGAGCGTGCACAACAGCAGTTTGATGAGGAGGAAGCTCGTAAAATGCAGAAGAAAATTGCGAAAAACCAATTTGGTTTTGACGATTTCCTAAAGCAGATTCAGCAAATAAAAAAAATGGGTAATATCAAGGATTTGATGGGCATGATTCCAGGTATGGGTAAAGCTTTGAAAGGAGTGGATATTGATGATGATGCCTTCAAGGGAATTGAAGCCATCATTCGTTCTATGACTCCAGAAGAGCGTACTAATCCTCAGCTACTAAATGGTAGCCGAAGAAAAAGAATCGCAGATGGTTCTGGAACTTCTGTGCAAGAGGTGAATCAACTCATCAAACAATTTGGACAAATGGGCAAGATGATGAAGATGATGCAAGGTGGAGGAGCCAAGCAGATGATGCAAATGATGAAAGGCAGAGGTGGAATGCCAGGAATGAAATAATAAAATTATGATAATTCTAGACGGTAAAAAGACATCTAACGATATTAAAGAGGAAATAGCTGTTGAGGTAGCTCAACTAATAGCAAGTGGTGGTAAAAAACCGCATTTAGCGGCTATTTTAGTTGGAAACGATGGTGCAAGTGAAACCTATGTGAGTGCCAAAGTGAAAGCTTGCGAAAAAGTGGGTTTCAACTCGACTTTAGTTCGTTTAGAGGACACCGTTTCAGAAGAGGAATTGTTGGCCCAAGTAGAAAAAATCAATCAAAATGCTGATATTGATGGTTTGATTGTACAATTGCCTTTACCGAAGCATATTGATGAAATGAAGGTAACGGAAGCCATTTTTCCACAAAAAGATGTGGACGGATTTCACCCTGCTAATGTGGGGCGTATGGCACTTAATTTACCCACCTTTCTTCCCGCTACTCCAGCTGGTATCATAGAGTTGTTGGAGCGATACAAAGTTGAAACTTCAGGAAAACACTGTGTAGTTATTGGTCGTAGTCATATTGTAGGTTCTCCAATGAGTATTTTGATGGCACGCAACAGTTACCCTGGAAATGCTACTGTAACCTTAACGCATTCGCGTACACAAAACCTGAAAGAGATTTGCCAGACAGCAGACATCTTGATTGTGGCCTTGGGTAAACCGGAGTTTGTTACAGCTGATATGGTAAAAGAAGGAGCTTGCGTTGTTGATGTAGGTATCACAAGAGTAAAATCGGACAAAACCAAAAGCGGTTGGAAGCTAAAAGGAGATGTAGCTTATGATGAGGTAGCAGAGAAATGTAGCTTCATTACACCTGTTCCTGGTGGTGTGGGACCCATGACTATTGCTATCCTCCTTAAAAACACCTTACTCTCATCTAAAAGAGAAATTTACTAAAGCTCAATACGCTTAATAATCATCTTGGTTTTAATGGTATCCCCATTAATTACCTTGATGTCTTCCGTAATACCGTCTTCTGCCTCTTGTATGGCTGCATCCATTAAAGAGTCGATATCGATGTTTAAATCCTCACTTCCTCCAATAGAAAAAACCTTAGAGGTACTGCATTCGAAACTTTTTCCATCGGAACAATTGCTACTACAAGTTGTTCGTCCTAATAAAAATCCTACAGCACCTACAAGTATAAAGAGTGCTAAAGTGGTAAATGTATTTTCTTTATCTTATAAATGTTGATCAATCAATGTTCTAATTCCTTTTGATGATGGTCTTGGAGCCATTAAAGAAATAATGTTTCCTTCTTTGTTAAAAAGCATAAATCTAGGGATACCGTTTATAGCGTAAGATTGCATGATTTCTGTTTGCCAACCTTTATCGCCAATAAGTTGCACACCACCCATATTATAGTCGTCTAACATCTTTTTCCAGGCTTCCTTATTATCATCTACAGACACGCTTAAAAAGACAATATCCTTATCGTGATAATCTTTCTCTAAGTTTAGTAGATGAGGGATTTCTCGCACACAAGGACCACACCATGTAGCCCACACATCTACATAAACTAGCTTCCCTTTTAAATCGCTTAAAGCATATTCGTTTCCATTTCTGTCTGGATAGCTGAAATCAATTGCTGCCTCTCCAGGTTTAGGAAGTTTCTCAAAAGAAGTAATGGTGTGTTCAAAATATTTAGCCATTTGTTCCATATCCATTTTTTCTAGCGCAATAAATCCGCTATCAGTTAAGAAGTGTAGTTCTTCCATTACAGCATTCTTGTATTCGTTTAACCCTAATTGAAATTCACTCCAAGAAGAGTTGTACATTTTACTCCAGAAATCTGCATTTTCTTCTAAAAGATATTTTTTAGCTAAATAACTAGAAGCAGGACTTCCTGTATATTCTATCGTTTCATCAAATAATTCGGTATTTATAGAGAAGTTAATTTGTTCATCACCATATAGGTACATGGCTGAGTTTTCTTCTCCATGTATAAAGTAAGCATAGGTAGCTGTATCAACAGAAAACTGAATGTTGAATTGATGGTCTACATCAAGTTTAGCGTAATAGGTAGTGTCTTGCACTTTAAACGCTACTGTGTCGGAAGTAGGGTTTTCTATACTTCCAGTGATGCTAATTCCTTTAGGCTCCTGTTTGCATGCAAACAATAAAGCTAATGAGCTAATGAATGCGATTTTTTGGATGTTCATATGCTGTTATGATTTAATGTTAGATTTTAAAGAAAGGGCAAGATAAGAAATAATTACCTTTGCCTTCGATGAACGAGCAAACTAAAGCGCTAGTAGAAAAAGGGGAAATGCTTCCGTTGATGGAGGCTTTTTATACCATACAAGGAGAGGGTTTCCATTCGGGAAAGTCGGCATATTTTCTGCGAATTGGTGGTTGCGATGTGGGTTGCCATTGGTGCGATGTAAAGGAGAGCTGGGATGCAGCATTACATCCTCCAATACATATCGAAAAAATGCAAGAAGCTATTGCACCTTTTTCGGCAGAAACCGTAGTGGTAACAGGAGGGGAGCCGCTGATGTGGAATATGCAACCATTAACAGACTTGCTACATCAAAAAGGATTACAAGTACATATAGAAACTTCCGGAGCTTATCCTTTAAGCGGTTCCTTTGATTGGATTTGTCTTTCTCCTAAAAAGACTATACCTCCTAAAGCAGAAGTGTTAGCTGAGGCAGACGAGCTTAAAGTGATTATTTACAATAGACATGACTTTAAGTGGGCAGAGCAACATGCAGCTCAAGTAAAGGAGAGTTGTTGTCTATACTTACAGCCAGAGTGGAGTAAAGCATCTGAAATGATGGAAGAAATTGTAGAGTTTGTGAAAGAAAATCCAAAGTGGAGCGTTTCTTTACAAACACACAAATACATGAATATTCCTTAATGAGAATAGCTATAGTCATATGTTTATTGGTTCCGACAATCTTGTTGGGGCAAAATCGTAAAAAGGCAGAAAGGGCATATGCTAAAGCAGTGGAGTTTTATCAGCAAAGTGCCGATAAAAAAGCCAAAGATTTAGCCGAACAAGCACTGCGCCATGACGCTACTTTTATTAAGCCTTATTTGTTGTTGGGACAGCTTTCCGAAAACGAACAAAAGGTAGAAGAGGCAATTGCTTTTTACTTGAAGGGATTGGCTGATAATGACCCTAAAAACGCTTGGGGTTATTGGAAGGTTGGAATGTTAGATTTCCAGCAAGGAAATTATAGTGAGGCTCAAACACATTTACAACATTTTTTAAGCTTTGATAAGCAGTCTGAAAAACGCATAAAATCAGCCAATAGCTTGTTAGCAAACTGTGTGTTTGCATTAGAAGCCTTACAAAACCCTGTTCCTTTTCAGCCCGAAAATATGGGAGAAGAGATCAATAGCAAATGGGAAGAGTACTTACCTAGTATCTCTGCCGATGGATCCTTGTTTGTATTCACGCGTAGAGGTCCGCATCAAGAAAACATTGTTTCGGAAGATTTTTATGCCAGCACTTTAAAAGAAGGCGAGTGGACTGCAGCAGAAAACTTAGGGCAGACTTTAAATACTTTTGGAAATGAGGGTGCGCAATGCCTTTCATCTGATGGTAAAATTTTGTTTTTCACGGCTTGCGACAGAGAAGATGGTTTTGGTCGTTGCGATATTTATGTAAGTTTTTTAGGAGTTCAAGGGTGGAGTCCTGCGCAGAATATAGGCCCTTCAGTTAATAGTCCAAATTGGGAGTCGCAACCAAGTATTTCTCCAGATGGAAAAGAGCTTTACTTTGTGAGTAACCGACCAGGAGGAAAAGGAAAGATGGATATTTGGAAAAGTGTTTTAACACCTCAAGGAAGTTTTGGAAAACCTGTTAATTTAGGTAAGCTCATCAACACAGCTGATGATGAAATGTCCCCCTTTGTACATATGGATAATCAAACGCTTTACTTTGCTTCAAAAGGACATGTAGGGATGGGTGATTTTGATTTGTTTTTAAGCAGAAGAACACATGCGCAAGAGAAATGGACTTATCCTGAAAACTTGGGCTATCCTATCAATACACATGAAGTAGAAAATAGTTTGATTGTTGCTTCAGATGGACAAACAGCTTATTTTGCTTCTGATAAATCGGGATATGGACAAGAAGATATTTTTTGGTTTGAATTGCCAGAGTCCGCTCAGCCCAATCAAGTGGATGGTTTAGAGTTAGATATTATCAGTCAAGAATCGGGAGCTGAAATCATTTTAGAGAATGTGCATTTTGCACATAATTCATACGAATTAGATAAAAGCTCTTTTGAGGAATTAGATAAACTGATTGCTTATTTACTCAAAAATACAGAAATTAACATTCTTATTGAAGGGCATACGGATGATATAGGCGGAGAAGTGGCTAATCAGTTGCTTTCTGAAAATAGGGCCAAAGCAGTATATACATATTTGCTAGATGCTTTTATTGAAAAAGGCAGACTTACCTATAAAGGATATGGCGAAAGTAAACCACTAGTTGCAAATACAACAGAAGAAGGTAGGGCACAGAATAGAAGAACTTCTTTCCGTATTAAATAGCCTTTCTAATCCTTACTAGTTTTTCTAATAAATTTTCTAATTGAACGAGCTGTAGCATGTTAGCGCCATCTGATTTGGCTTTAGAAGGGTTTGGATGAGTTTCCAAAAAGATGCCATCAGCACCGACAGCAATTCCTGCTTTTGCAATGGTTTCAATTAGTTGAGGTTTACCACCCGTTACACCAGAGGATTGGTTTGGCTGCTGCAAAGAATGCGTGACGTCTATAACGACAGGCGCAAAGTTTTGCATAGTAGGGATTCCACGCATATCTACCACGATATCTTGATAACCAAACATAGTTCCTCTATCTGTTAAAAGCACATTGTTATTGCCACTTTCTTTTACTTTTTGCACTGCAAATTGCATGGCCTCAGCAGATAGAAATTGTCCTTTTTTGATATTGACTGTTTTCCCTGTTTTCGCTGCTGCAATTAGTAAATCAGTTTGTCGGCACAGGAAAGCAGGAATCTGTAAAACATTTACATATTTAGCGGCTAAAGCAGCTTCTTCGGCAGTGTGTATATCCGTTACTGTAGGGATGCTTAACGAGTTTCCTACTTTTTGTAAAATAGCTAATGCTTTTTCGTCTCCAATTCCTGTGAATGAGTCCAAACGGGAGCGATTAGCTTTTCGGTACGAACCTTTGAAGATAAAAGGAATCTCTAAACGATGACATACTTTTTGTATGTGCTCGGCAATCTCAAACGCCATTTCTTCTCCTTCAATAGCGCAAGGACCGGCTATTAAAAAAAAGTTGCCACTATTAGTGTGTTGTATGTTTGAGATGTATGTTAGCATCAGTTTTCTTTCGACAAAAATACTTTTTTAATGCCAAAACCTAAATGAACACCATAGGCAGATTTTTTATCTATAATATTTAAATGGTTGCTGTAAATACTAAAGTGATTTTTTTCGTTTTTAAATGTGTAAGCAGCAGTTATTCCAAAAGGTTCAATTCCTCCTGTTTTTGCTCCAAGAGAAATCTGATGGTTTTTGAAATTTTTACTTAAGCTAGTATACAAAATACGGTGTTCAAAATATCCAAACTTGTGCATTATGCCTAAATTTAAAAAATTGAAAGCTTTGTTTTTGAGTTTTAACTTTGCTTGTAATGAAAGTTGTATGGGTAATTTACTGATGTATTCTTCTTGATAATTCTGAACATCTAATAAAGTATCTGTTTGATTTGAAACGATAGAGTCATTAAAGTCAAGTATGTTTTCGATTTCAATACCCTCAAAATAAAAATCTTCATTTAAGCTTCTATTTATGGTTTTATCATTCCATTTAATTAGTCCAATATCTGACACTTGAGCTGAAAAAATATGTTCATTAATAGTGTCTGTATATCCAAGGCTTACAGCTGTTCCAATACCGTTTATGCCAAAATAGTTATTAGTTGAGGTATCTGAGGAAATGTGAGTATAATCTATAGTATAGTTGAGGTATTCACCATTTTTTTCCGTAAATAAAGCACCTTCATGAATTCTAAACCGTTGTAAATCATGTGCATTTAGTAAGGAAATTGAGACGTTGAATTTATTACCAAAACTTTTTGAAAAACGGAAGTCAGAGAATCTAACAAAATCTATAAAGGTGTTATTGAAATCAAGTTCACGACCAGCTACAACACCATTTCCAAACAGACCTAGTTCTATAAGGTCTTTAGATATGCTTCCAGCCCCAATTATTCTATAATTATAAGCTATACTGAATGAGGTATTTCCGTATTCAATTCCATTATAAGTTTCTAAAAAAAAGTGATTATTATCTGTTATAGTATTTAATAAGTCTGTCTTAAAACTTGTATCCCAATACCCAATATGCAAGCCTCTCCATACATCTTCAGCATTAATATTGTTATTCATTAAATTTAGATCAGATGTTATATTTACAAATGATTGGCTAAAGGAAAGATTGCTTATTAAAAATAATAATCCAAAAAATACTTTTTTCATCATATTTAATACTCAATTGTTTGATCTGTATAGCCAACAATTTTAATAAGTAATTCTTGTTGGTTTGTCAATTGTTCGAATTGGCTTTCTTCTGTTCGAAGTATTGCCTCAAATTCTATAAACTGACTATTATTCAGAGTAGTAACTAAGTCTTCTGCAGGAAGGTCAATTATAGTTTTAACTTTTGTAGTAGAGCCATTATTTGTAGTTTCAGCTGCTGCTATCTTGCTTAAATCATCCAATTCCTCTAACAATGTATAGTTATTGTTAAGAAATCGTACATTCACATTAGCAGAAAAAGGATACCCATTTTCTATAATTAACTTAAAATTTACAGCGCTTATTTCATTGATTGATTCAATATTAATATTTACTGTATCTTTTAAAATTAAACCATTTGATGAAAAAGATAATGGAATTTCTATTTTTATAGATGATGTTATCCCATGAGAATCATAAATAAAACCAGAATTATTGTTATTTGGGTTTATATATGCTTTACTTCTTAAGAATAATGATTTAGGAAATGACTCTAATATATTGTCAATATTTGAATTAATTTCATCAAATACAATTGTTTTTTCAGCATATGAGATAGGGTTATTGTTAGCCGCGGGTACTAGTATATTGTCAGAAGCTACTTCTCCAGAAAGAATTAATTCAGTTCCTTTCGCATTAGTTGTAGAAAGTTTTTCAATTTCTAATGATGTACTTACACCAAAGCCGTTACTAATTTTTAAACTTACTTCTGCTTCTTGAATATCAATATGTCCTGACATATTTTTGAAAACATCAAATTCAACAGTGGTTGTATCAACTGCAATTGTGTCTTGACCAATATATCCTTCAATATATCTTGGAAATAAATTTTTTAATTTGAGAGAATAAAATAAACTATCATCATTTAAAGAGATATGAGTTAGTGTACCTGAAGAATCAATTCTTCCTATTGAAGAAGTATATAAAGTATTTACTGTGTCTCCTAATTCTCCAGTTAAATCAAGTTCATAATTACTGAAGTCAAAAATTTCTGTAACAGTAATTGAACCATCAACAGGAGCGGGTGGTAATGTTGTATTCAATACAAAAGGTATACCATTAAGAGTAGCTCCAGGAATTTCATATAATATTTTCACCGTATCTTGTATTGTATTTACGGCTTCTATTTCAATTTCTCCATTACGTAGAATTGCTTTTTTTAGAAGAACATCATCTAACTCAAAAGAAACATCAATTTTTTCATCATATATTATTTGTTCTGGAAAAATTGCATTTCCTTCGACAGGGGCAATGTTTTCAATTTTAAAGACAGCACTTAAATCGTCTTGAAAATTAATAATTGTTGGAAAGTTTGTTCCAACTAGATCAATATTGATAATGTCGGCAACTAGATCTCCATCAATAGTTAAGCCAGATAGATCATAAGAATAAGTTGATGTTTGTCCAACAGAGATATAAGGAAAAACAATATTAGCAATTATAGATCCTGCTTCATCATTAATTATATTCATTTCTATATTACTTAGGTCGCTAGGTAAGTTGTTAGTAAGTGTCACTATTAATTCTCCACCACTAAGTGTCATACTTTGAAAATAATCGTTTGCATTTATATTTACTATATCTGAAAAAATTCCTGGAAATGCAGGGAGCCCATTTGCAAGTTGCATGCCATTCTGAAAACCTAGAGGTTGAAAGATACTTCCTAATGTTATTGAATGTAATATAGTAATGTCATTAAAATTGATATTAGAAAGCTTGACATTTTTGGTT
This sequence comes from Flavobacteriales bacterium, assembly GCA_002715345.1. Lineage (GTDB taxonomy): Bacteria > Bacteroidota > Bacteroidia > Flavobacteriales > UBA7312 > UBA7312. Next base: position 75,964 of record PAYR01000004.1, read on the forward strand.
ACGTTTTTTTCTTCAAGTTCTGTTAAATCACTTATTTTAAAAGAATCTATATCTATTTCATGATGATAATAAAGCACATTTAAGCTGTCTTCTGAAAAGATACTGTCTGAAGCAAAATCGTTTATGTTAATACTAGTGAAAGCGATAGGGCTTAAGATAGAAACATCCCAACTAGGAACTTCTAAATCAGGTTTACATGAAGTGAAAATACATAAGCATATAAGGATGTTACCCCACCAGTTTTTAATAATTGTATTTTTCATTCCATCTGGTTTTTAAAAAGTGTCTAAATGCTTTTTCTTTATCATTATTTCCAGGTTCATAAAAAACAGTTCCTGTAAAATCTGAAGGTAGATATTCCTGATTAACAAAGTTTAAGTCGTTATTATGTGAATAATTATATTCTTTACCATAGTTCAGATTCTTCATCAATTTTATAGGGGTATTTCTTAAATGTAAAGGTACGGGTATAGCACCGTTTTGTTTCACCGCTTCTTGTGCTTTATTAATAGCCTTGTAAGCTGTATTACTTTTTGGAGAACAAGCTAAGTAAATAATTGTTTGAGATAGTATGATACGTGCTTCTGGGTGACCAATGATATTTACTGATTGAAAACAATTGTTAGCAATAACTAAAGCGCTTGGGTTCGCATTGCCAATATCTTCAGAAGCAGATATGATTAATCTTCGTGCTATAAATTTCATATCTTCACCCCCTTCTATCATTCTAGCTAACCAATATAATGCTCCATTAGGATCGCTACCTCTTATTGATTTTATTAAGGCAGAAGCAATATCGTAATGGTTTTCTCCTGATTTATCATAAAGAGCAATGTTTTGCTGCGCTATTTTCTGCACAAGCATATCTGTAATAACTACCTCTTGTTTTTCGTGAGTGTTGATGACTAGTTCAAAGATATTTAACAATTTACGAGCATCTCCTCCAGAAATTTGTAATAAAACTGAGGTTTCTTTAAGTGTAATGTTTTTTTTGGTTAAGATTTTATCTGTTTCGATTGCGTGTTGAAGTAAATGCAATAGTTCATCTTTGCTTAAATGCTCCAAAACATATACATGACATCTTGATAAAAGAGCTGAAATGACTTCGAATGATGGGTTTTCAGTTGTTGCTCCAATAAGTGTAATGACGCCTTTTTCAACAGCACCTAATAATGAATCTTGTTGCGCTTTGCTAAATCGATGTATTTCATCTATAAAAAGGATGGGTACATTTTTTCCAAAAAGCCCTAAGGAAGATGCTTTTTCTATAACTAACCGAATATCTTTCACACCAGAGTTGATGGCAGATAATGTGTAAAAAGGACAATCCATTTGCTTGGCTATAATGTTGGCTAGTGTAGTTTTGCCAACGCCTGGAGGTCCCCAGAAAATAATAGATGGTATTAATCCATTATTTAAGGATTTAAGCAACCCACTATCATCACCAATGAGGTGCTTTTGCCCTATATAATCGGTTAGGTTTTGTGGGCGTAAGCGTTCCGCTAATGGTGGTGATGTCATTATTTAGTAATGAATATTTTATAGGTGTTTTGCGCGTTGATTGTTAAAAAATATACTCCTGACTTTAAGGAAGGGACACTTATATTATAAGTTCCCGATAAAGATTGTTCAGAAACAGTTTGCCCCATTTGATTTATCCAAACAGCTGAGTAAACTTTTTCTGAAAATGTTAAACTATTTCCAGATTTAGTAGGGTTTGGAAATACTAGTAAATGACTTAGTTCATTTTTCAATATAGATACGGGATTGCAATTTTCTAATTGAATAAAATCAACTGTATTGCTAGAAGAGTTAGGTACAGCTAAGATGTCATTAAATCGATTGTAATATACATCTGCAGGAGAAGACATCCCGCTTTGAATATTCTCATTAAAGCTAAAATCGCTACTAAATTTATGAATTGAGTTAGTACTCCATGCAGAAATAAAGAATTCACCACAGTCATTCATCCCTATTCCATCAATGTTGCCTAATTTAGTATTGATAACAATATTACTTACTGAGTCAGATAAATTTATTTCATAAATCGGGGCGTTATTTCCCCAACATACAACCATTAATCTATCGTTTATATCATCATACAGAATTCCGTTTGGTGTTCTGTTAACAGAAGTGTATAGGTTGTGGTTTCCTGATGCTATATTATATCTGTAAATTTTCTTAGCTGAAAAGTCAGTCACATAAACATCCTTTCCTTTATGTGTAATTCCATTTAGGAATTGAGCGCCAACAGGATAATTGACAACTTGATTTCCAGTATTGATGTCAAAGGCTCTCAGGTTACTTCCACTACATACAAACAAGGTATCACCTACAACTTCAAGACCATGAGGTCCACTCATGTTCGAAGCAAAAATAGAAAGTATTCCATCAGAATTTAATGTTAATATTTCACCGGCAGAAGAGTTGGAAATAAAATAAGTGTCAGTAAGAGGGTGATAATCTACACTTTCTGGTCCATTGTAGCTTTGAGCTGAAAGTTGTGTTGAAAATATAAAACTAATACAAAGTATAAAGTATTTCATATTATTGAATGATTAGTTTGCTATTCAGATTTCCAACTTTCAGAATATAAGTTCCTTTTGATAGATTTCCATCTAATTGAATCTGTTGGTTTTTCATTTTTTCGGATATAATCAATTTTCCAGCAAGGTCCGTGATTTCAACAACTTGATTACTGTTAGGGATGTCAATCGTTAAAGCTCCGTTTGAATAAATAGGGTTTGGATAAATGTTTAATGAAATGCTATTTTCAGTAATAGCAACAGGTTCGTATGCTTCGTTGCTTAATTCAATAATTTCGTTTGGACCTTGGCTAGGCCAACTATTACCATTCGTTGCAATATAAATCTTACCATCAGGGCTTACACATATGTCTCTAAGCCTTCCCCATGTATTAACAAAGAAATCATCCTCTTCTGTCATAGTTTGTCCATCATCAGAAAATTTAAAACGAACCAGTTTTTTATCCTTTAAAACAGACATTAATAATGTATTTTGAAATTCTGGAATAGATGGGTGATCGTACCAAATTATGTCCGATGGGGCAATTGTGCTTTGTGTTCCACTACTCCAAAGTGGTTCAGTAATATCATTATTATTACAATACTCAATCTCACTGGCATAATTACAAAAACCTTCTACATCAGGCCAACCATAATTATTTTCCATCGAAATAATATTTAATTCATCATCCGTATCCGCCCCATGTTCTGAACTATAAATAATATTATTTGGTCCCAGTGCTAGTCCTTGAGAGTTTCTGTGACCAATAGAGTAAACATAACTTTGTTGAATTGGATTGTCTAAAGGGACATCTCCAAAACTTCCATCAATATGATTTATACTTATTCTTAGAGTTTTACCGGTTAGAAAGTTTGGGTTTTGGGAGTTTTCAACCTGCTGGGCATCTCCAGTAGTTATAAGCATTGTTAAATCGTCTAATGCCAATAGTCTGCATCCAATGTGTGTTGTAGCAGCATCTATACTATCTATCAGAATATCTTCGTTAATCAATTGGTCGTTGGTACTATCATATTCAAAAGAAACAATACGTTCTTTTGGATTGTTATTTCCGTAGGTGTAAGCAAGAAAAACATAAGGAGCCCCATTATTAAATTCTGGGTGTATCTCCATTCCAAGCAATCCAGCCTCGGCATACTGAGGAGAGTATATTATACTAGAGAGATCAAGAATAACATGTCTTTCTCCATTTTCAACATTAATTCGACTGACTGTCCCTGCTTCTCTTTCAGTTATCCATAGATAATCATCTGGTCCCCATTTGATTTCCCAAGGCACATCAAGTCCATTAACAACTTCTCTTTCAGTAAGAGTTGTATTTCCAATAACATGTTCTTGAGCATTTAAAATTTGATAAGTAAAGAAGGGCAATAATGCTAATAATATTTTTTTCATGAGTTTAAATTTTATGAAACAAATATGATTAAAAATTGGAGCAATGACAATAGATAAAACAATTATTTCTTACGTGTTCAGCTATTATTAATTCTTTAATATGTCTAAAAATTACTAGATTTGTCACATAAATAGACACTTATGAAAAAAATATTATTAGCATTATTAGTAACTTTTGGATTGAATCAAACACAAGCTCAAATGGTATCGCCTTGTGATTCCATAGATATTGTAACAAGTCCTAATGGAAGCGTGTCAATGGAAATAATGGTTGGTTGGAATATAAATTCACCGCTGTTTATTGTATCTGTAGATAATATGGGAAATGTTTTAGGGGAAGATAGTTTGTCTTGGACGCACTATGTTTATCCAACTCCAGCACTTCAAACCTTTACAACCTGTACAGATTATGTTTTCGGAGTTGATACGTTGACTTGTTGTGTGCAGTTTAATTGGGATGGTCAAGCATGGGCAATGTCAACAGGAGCAATTGAAGATAATGAAGATCTTATTGGTCAATGGTATTCAGAAGAGGAGGGAGAATATGTTACTTTCACTTCAGATAGCATTTTCATTTATTCTTTAGAAAACGATTGCTATGAATTTATGAGTATGTCTTATGAAATTCAATCAGATACATCTTTTATTGCTACTCAAGAGTTTCAAGGAATGTCATTTGAAATGGAGCTATTATACGCTATAAACAATGATAATCTAACTATAGTTATAGATCAAGAAGGAGATATAGAACAATATAATTATGTTTCTACAAACTATGATCCTTCAAAACTTAATTTATGTAGTGATTTTTATACATGGATTTGTGATAATAATTCTAGTTGTGTTGAAGTTGCAGAAGGAAGTGGCGAATTTGCTAGTGAAGAAGAATGCCAATGGCAATGTTTTTCAGGAGAAGTGACATACGAATGTTGGGATGGTGACTGTTATGAAGCAGGTGATTTTGGTTCTTATCAGTCTTACGAAGCATGTGTTGACGTATGTGAACTTGTCGATACTATAGTTACTTATAATTGTATTGTTGGTTCATGTGTAGAATCTTTCTTTGGTGAAGGTGAATACAACACACTAGATGAATGTGAAGAGGAATGTGGAAACAATAATGAAGACATTACATATGAGTGTGTTTTAGGAGCTTGTTATGAAAATCCATTGGGTAATGGTACATATGCATCTTTAGAAGAGTGTGAGCAAAATTGTAACCCGAGTGCAATAGAAGAAGAGGAAATAGGTATTCAGCTAGTGCCTAATCCATTCTTTGAGAGCACACTTATTTTATTAGATAAGGTAGCAAATAATTACAAATTGTATGACTTGAGCGGAAAGCTTGTTAAGCACGAAAAAATGAATAGCAAGCAAACACAAATCAAAAGAGATAATCTTCCTTCAGGAATGTATTTCTTAGAATTATACAGTGATGATGTTGTAATCAGAAAGAAGCTTATTATTCAATAAGAAAAAGTACAATTTTTATAAAAGCTCTGCTCTATTGAGTGGGGCTTTTTTTTGTATAAAAACAAATGTTTTTTTACACCTTAAGAGTATTTAAAATTTTCCCAAATTCAGAACTAGTGAATGTGAATTAAGTCAAACAATTTTATTTTATTCTGAAGGTAATCTTCAAACTAAATATTTAAATAATTCTGAGGATACATCTTATGTTATTGAAGAACTCTTTTCTGAAAAAAATGGGTTATATCAATGACAATAATTCAAACTTTAGATCTGAACCAAAAGTTTATAATAATATTGGTTATTTATATCAAAAATTTGTAACAAAATATTAAGTTTTAACTCGAAATTATTCGAGTCCCATTCAGATTATTTACATTAGTTTTAACCATTTAAAATTTAATGGTTACTTTCCAATACAGAAGTTGGAGAAAATATTATTGAGCAGGTCATCGGTAGAGATTTCTCCTGTGATTTCTCCTAGATGGAAGAGTGCTTGACGAATATCCATCGCTAAGAAGTCGCCAGAGATACCACTGTTCAGACCTTCGATGGTCTTGATGATTTGTTCCAAAGATTTGTTCAGCGCATCAACATGTCGGCTGTTGCTCACAATTGTTTGGTTGTTGCACAATGCTCCTGTATTTACAAAGCTTAGAAGGATATCGGTCAGTGCCTCCAAACCTACTTTTTGCTTGGCTGATATGAAGAGCGCATCTTTCACTTGCGCTTTAGCAGCAGGGTTTTGATCGACCTTGTTCACTACCACTACTAATTTATTCGCCAGTTTGCCTTTCAGTTCTTCTACTTCTTTCAGTTGTTGGGATAGGTCTTTGCTAGCATCCATGAGATACAGCACTAATTGTGCCTGTTGCGCCTTTTCTAATGCCTTTTGTATACCGATACTCTCGACCACATCGTTGGTTTCTCTTAGTCCAGCCGTATCAATAAATCGGAAGTGAATGCCGCCTATGATGAGGTCATCCTCTATGGTGTCTCGGGTGGTTCCTGCAATATCCGATACAATCGCTCTTTCCTCATTTAATAAGGCATTGAGTAGGGTGGATTTTCCCACATTGGGCTCGCCTAAAATAGCTACAGGGATTCCGTTCTTAATCACATTTCCTACCGCAAAGGAGTCTACTAGTCGCTTTAGTGCTGCTTTGATTTTTTCAAGCAGTTCGTTGAACTTCTCTCTATCGGCAAACTCCACATCTTCTTCTCCAAAATCAAGCTCCAGTTCAATGAGTGAAGCAAAGTTGATAAGTTCTTCTCTTAGGTCTTTCAGCTCGTTGGAAAAACCACCACGCATCTGCTGCATAGCCACTTTATGCGCTGCCTCGCTGTCCGAAGCAATAAGGTCGGCAACCGCCTCTGCTTGCGATAGGTCTATCTTTCCATTACTGAAGGCACGCAAGGTAAACTCACCTGGTTGGGCCATACGTCCCCCCTCTTTTAAAAAGAGCTGTATCAGTTGGTTTTGAATGTATACCGAACCATGACAAGATACTTCCACCACATCCTCACCCGTATAAGAATGCGGGTTTTTAAAGATTGTTACCAATACCTCATCCACAATTTTATCAGCATCACGAATCGTGCCAAAGTGAACCGTATGTGAGGCTTGCTCGCTTAGGTTCTTGGCAAGAAACAACTTATCGCAGATAGAAATAGCTTCCGGACCCGATAAACGAATAACCGAAATAGCACCCACTCCGGACGCTGTTGCAAGTGCACAGATAGTATCTTGAAGCATGTGGCAAAGATAAGGCAAACTCTTTTGCTTTTTTACTTTCATCTATCAGATTAACTTTTAATTTTGCAGCGATTAAAAAAGCATAACAAATGAGCGTTTTGGTAAATAAAGATTCTAAAGTAATTATTCAGGGTTTTACAGGAAGTGAGGGTACCTTCCATGCTGGGCAAATGATTGAATACGGAACTAATGTAGTAGGAGGGGTAACTCCGGGTAAAGGTGGACAAACACACTTGGACCGTCCTGTTTTCAATATGGTTTCCGAAGCAGTAGAAAACGTAGGAGCAAACACTTCTATGATTTTTGTACCACCAGCATTTGCCGGTGATGCCATTATGGAAGCTGCTACAGCGGGTATTCAAGTAATCATATGTATTACGGAAGGTATTCCTACAAAGGATATGATTACGGTGAAGGAATTTATAAGCGATAAAGACTGTACGCTTGTTGGACCGAACTGTCCAGGTGTTATCACACCAGGTGAAGCAAAATGTGGTATCATGCCAGGATTCGTATTTAAGGCGGGTAAGATTGGTATCGTTTCTAAGTCGGGCACATTAACTTATGAGGCGGCCGACCAAGTAGTAAAAGCGGGCTTAGGTATCTCTACAGCTATCGGTATTGGTGGTGATCCAATTATTGGAACAACGACTAAGGAAGCAGTTGAGTTATTGATGAACGACCCAGAAACAGAAGGTATCATCATGATTGGTGAGATTGGTGGTCAGTTAGAGGCGGATGCTGCTAAGTGGGTAAAAGCAAATGGAACAAAGCCAGTGGTTGGTTTTATTGCTGGACAAACAGCTCCTGCTGGTAGAACAATGGGGCATGCTGGTGCTATTGTAGGTGGTGCAGATGATACTGCTGAAGCGAAGATGAAAATCATGAGCGAATGTGGTATTCATGTAGTCGCTTCTCCTGCACAAATCGGTTCTAAAATGGCCGAGCTAATGAGCTAAATTCATTACAATTTAAATATTGAAAAGCCCTTCCGTGTTGGAATGGCTTTTTTTATGGTCACCCTGAATTTGATTCAGGATCTGTTAGCAATTTATATTTATTCATCATTATTTATTAATTTTCCATCTCGAAACGTTCCTTGCTCAATTCTACCATCTTTATGGATCCATATTCCCCAACCGTTATAATCTCCATTTTCGAAATTTCCAACATAAGTTCCTAATAAATTACCCATTGTGTCATAAAGTGTCTCTGAACCCCATCCATTTACTAATCCCATTTCCATTTCTCCATCAAAAGATTTAATCAATTTTCCTTCATAAACATCTGTTTTTTGGATTACACCGTGAGGGCTTCCATTTTTCCATGTCCCATTTGTGTAAGATCCATCTGGCCAAAAATATAGCCCAATTCCATTTTCACAATCCCCTTTAACACACTGCCCAAACCCAATAACAGGAAAGCAAAGTAATGTGAATAGTATATTTTTCATCTCACAAAAATAAAATAAGATCTATTTTGTAAATATTTTTTAGGATAAAAATTTCGTGGTTAGTATGTAAATTATTTTTTTATTTCACTAAATCAATGTTCTAAAATCAAGAAAAAGAGGTGAAGTAATTTTTTATATTTGGTGCTTTAATAAGATATAGCTAATAAAAGGATATATACACCTATGAAATTACTAGACGGAAAAATAGCCATTATTACTGGTGCCTCAAGAGGTATTGGTAAAGGCATCGCATTAAAATTTGCCGAGCAAGGTGCTAATATTGCTTTCACTTATTTATCATCGGAAGAAAAAGCCAAAACTTTGGAGGCAGAGCTGGGTGCTTTCGGTATTACTGCCAAAGGGTTTAAATCGGATGCTTCCGATTTTGATTCGGCACAGCAATTAGCTACTAATGTAATGGAAACTTTCGGTAGCATTGATGTAGTGGTAAACAATGCGGGTATCACCAAAGATAACTTGCTCATGCGCATGAGCGAGGAGGATTACGATAGAGTAATGGAAGTGAATATGAAATCCATCTTTAACCTTACAAAGGCGGTATTGCGCCCGATGTTGAAGCAAAGAAGTGGTTCTATTATTAACATGAGCTCGGTAGTAGGCGTAAAAGGCAATGCAGGTCAAACCAACTATTCAGCTTCTAAGGCGGCTATTATTGGTTTTAGTAAATCTACTGCTTTGGAGTTAGGCTCGCGTAACATCCGTTGTAATGTGATTGCTCCTGGTTTTATAGAAACAGAAATGACAGCTGCTTTAGATGANGNAACTGTACAAGGATGGAGAGATAGCATTCCATTAAAGCGNGGTGGNAGCACCGAGGATATTGCCAATGCAACCGTATTCTTTGCNTCAGACATGTCGGCTTATNTAAGCGGTCAGGTNTTGAATGTGTGTGGNGGGATGCTGACCTAATGCAAAANATCACNACAGAATTACCCATAGGTTTTAGNATTTTGTGCCTNTTGATGGGCGCGNCTTATGCCTATTTTCTNTACAACAANCATACNTTTGAAGNAAAGTCNTGGCTGCCTAAAGTNATGGCTTTTCTACGTTTTATAGTCGTATCTATACTCGCCTTCTTTTTGTTAGAACCCTTTGTGAGTAGCTTACTGATTGATAAAGAAAAACCNATTATTGTAGTAGGGTTAGATCAGTCGGAATCNATGCAAGGTGCGGCTNATCTTCANGANTTGGAAGTAGGAATTAGCGAATTGCAGAANACCCTTGCTGATAANCATCAGGTGGATGTNTACGCNGTAGGAANAAACACTACNCCTTTAGATAGTTTTCATTANCAAGAGAAAGCGAGCAACTATGCCTCTTTCTTTCAGCAATTATCGGATGTGTACAGTCACCGCAATGTGGCGGCAGTTGTTTTAGCTTCGGATGGTTTGTACAACCAAGGGGGCAATCCACTNTATGCNGATTATCCTTTTCAAGNNCCACTNTACACCATTGCTNTNGGCGATACNATGCCTCAAAAAGATGTCCGTNTCAGTCAGCTTTACCACAACGATTTAGCATNTTTAGGCAATTCATTCCCTTTGCAGATAAGNGTGCAGACNCAGTTTTGTGTAGGGGAAAAAGTGCAGCTTTCCGTGTGGGAAGGACAAACACAATTACATCAAGAAGAATTGATTGNNTCGNAAGAATATCAGCGTTTTCAAACTCAAGTGCNATTATCGGCAGAAGAGNTNGGGGTNCACCGTTATCAAATACGANTGTCTGNTGTAAGTGGAGANAGAAACACTTACAACAATACGGAAGANGTGTTTGTAGAAATCCTCGAAAGTAGACAAAAAATATTACTGCTAACTGAAAGTGCACACCCCGATATTTTCGCGNTAACCACCGCTATAGAACAAAACGATAACTATGANGTGAATCANCAGTTTGTAAAAGATTTCAANGGAGATTATTCACCTTANAGCTTGTTGATTGCTTTCNATNCCGAAGTAAATGAAGCACCGCTTCCTACTTGGTATGTGTGGGGTGCNAATNCTACTAGTCANCAAACGGATTGGCTNNAACTAAATACTTATGGTNNGCANAGCTCAGAAGTATNGGTAAAGANTGANNAATTCTCTTANTTTCAAATAGATGANGGATGGGACGCTTGGGCGCANCAATTACCNCCATTNGTCNTTCCCTTTGCAGANGTAAANTANTTNATGGATTATCAAAATGTCTTTTCTCAAACAGAAAAAGGAATTGCNANGAATCGTCCTATATTATCTTTTCANNANGGGCAACAGCATCGCCANGCACTTTGGTTAGGAGANGGGNTTTGGAAGTGGCGTTTGTTTGAGTATGCACAAAAAGAATCACACGATTTATTTGATGGGCTCATNCAGCAGTGTGTGCAATTTTTGGCGGTAAAAGAGGATAAGNGNCTGTTTCGTNTTAAGCTGCCTAAAAAGATTTATGAGCATNAGGCTCTATCCATCTCTGCACAATTATATGATGCNAATTACGAATTATTGAATGANCCAGAAGCNACNATCCTNTTGCGTAATNCACAAGGACATGAGTTTGCTTATACGCTTAACAAAANTGTNNAATCNTACGAATTAGCATTAAGCGATTTGGAAGAAGGGCAATATCAGTACGAAGNAAAAGTGATTTCGGCAGGANAGGAGCATATCCGAACAGGANANTTTNNCGTTATGCCTTTGCAGTTAGAGCAACGACAAAAACAAGCCAANNNTCAACTNCTTTATAAGTTGGCTGANATGCATGAAGGANCGCTCTTTTATNCATCNGAAATAGAAGCTTTGCNNCAAAANATTCAGCGTTTGGAAAGTAAAACNATTTCTTACAGTCGTGTACAGCTNTCCGAATTATTGAATCAGCGCTGGATATTCTTCNTTTTATTAGTATTTTTAACNCTNGAATGGTTTTTGCGAAAGCAAAACGGAAGTATATAATTTTTTAATATTTAAGATATGTTTGAAGCAAATGATGATGGAGGAATGACTCCTAGAATNCCCAAAATTTTTNTCTTAGGATTTATTGCTTTTCTGTTGATTCTCATCAGTGGAGGTAAAATGTTTTACACGGTAGATCCGGGTGAAAAAGCAATTCTATTTAAGCGATTTGGCGGAGGATTAGATAAAGAAACAGTATACGATCAAGGATTTCATGTAGTGGCACCTTGGAATAAGTTTTATGTATACAATGTAAAGATACAAGAGGATTATGAGGCGATGGAAGTGTTGTCAAAAAATGGTCTTTCTATCAAATTAGATTTATCTTTCCGTTACAACCCAAAAATGTCTGAAGTAGGTCATTTACACGACTTAATCGGAAAGGATTACTTGGAAAGCATCCTTCGTCCTGAAATTCGTTCGGTAACTCGTGAAGTTATTGGAGAATACCTTCCAGAAGAGTTATATTCCACTAAAAGAGAGGAAGTAGAGGATAAGATTTACGATTTAACAGCAGCAGCTATTGCTGACAAACATTTAAATCTAGATGCAATTTTGATTCGTGATGTGACTTTACCTCCAACTTTACAGAAAGCAATTGAAAATAAGTTNAAGCAAGANCAGGAAGCTCTGGAGTACGAGTTTAAGCTAGCAAAGGAAGAGAAAGAAGCAGAGCGTAAGCGTATTGAAGCACAAGGTATTTCAGATTTCCAGCGNATTGTAACNAAAACAATTACACCTGCACTATTNAAGTGGAAAGGAGTAGAAACNACTCAAGAAATTGCAAAATCTNCAAACAGTAAAGTNATTGTTATTGGTAATGGAGACGGAGACTTGCCAATCATTTTAGGCAGCGANAAATAATAGAATNATTATATTAGCGTTCTCTNAAACANAAANAACTATGAAGATGAAAAAAGTATTGATGATTTTAGCAGTAGNATTGGCTCCTGNATTNNTAATGGCTCAAGCTAAAAAAGTTNCAACAAATAGAGNTNNAGNTAACTCTAANCAAACTGCATATGTTTCTTACGAATATATGACGATGAAGGNAACAAAGGCAGAGAANAAAACANTTCAATCTCCNAAAAAAGGAAAGAAAACGACTGAAAAAGTACAATCAAGTTCAGAAAGATCAAAAATNTCGATNTCTTTNGATTTTGGTGTTTCTGCAAGAGTAAGAGAGGCTGNTNTNCTAAACAGGAAAGCATCTTCATTAAANACATTAGTTGATGCTTTGAACTTTTTAGGTTCTAATGGCTGGGAATTAGTTAGTGTGAGTGGAGATACTTATTTATTGAAAAGAAAATCANGATAATTACTTCTTNTAACTTTTNTTAAAAAANCCCCANATCGNTGGGGTTTTTTATTTTTTTNAAAAATGAGACAATACCCNGAAAAANTATTATTNGCNTGGGGNGAAGCTATTGGAGGAAATGCAGAAATACGAGANTGGCTTTTAAAGNANGGATANCCNGAATTNGGNTTNTTTTGTTTNGCNCTCTATTTTGATANAAAAGCGAGTGACTGGTTGCTGAAGAATGCGCCTNACTTATTAGCTTTAATNAAAGCTACNGAAGGAAAGATAGAGGCACGAATNTGGTTAAANGNNAAATTTCCACTTTTGTATTGCTTGGCTTTAGCTGCTGATGGTGAAAAAGAAGAAATGGANAAACTNNTCAGAAAAGATANGTTAATGGCGGGTATAGCTCAAAAAATCAAGTTTNTAAAAGACCANATTGAGGAAGCTAATAATGATGTGCATCGTTGGGGATATGATTANAAATNTGTNTNTTTNGGTAATGAATACNATGGCTTTTANCCATCCNNATNAAGAACAGTAGTGCATCNCTNTTAGGTTAGGNGTATTTTTTTATTTTTTCTGTTCTAGNTCAAACAATTTATCTCTTAATCTAGCAGCCNCTAAGAAGTCTAGTTCTTGAGCAGCTCTTTCCATTTGNGCCTTAGTATCTTTAATGGCTTTTTTAAGCNTTTTAGGNTTNNTNTAATCTGCAGNATCTTCAGCNGCNATNCTTANCTCATCTTTTACAGCATATGGATTTANCCTTTGCGTAATNAGGTTTTCTTTTTTCTTTTTAAGTGGAGTGGGAGTNAGCCCATTNTCNGTATTGTATTTAATTTGTTTCNNCCTTCTTCTGTTGGTTTCATCAATGGTTAGCTGCATGGANNNTGTTATCTTATCTGCGTACATNATGACCNNGCCATTTANATTTCTNGCNGCNCTACCTGCTGTTTGGGTTAATGANCNTTCTGANCTTAAGAACCCTTCTTTNTCAGCATCTAAGATNGCAACTAAGCTCACTTCNGGTAAATCTAAACCTTCTCTNAAGAGGTTAACNCCAATTAGCACATCAAAAANACCCTCTCTTANTCCATGTAAAATTTCAACCCTTTCCAAAGTNTCTACATCNGAATGGATGTATCGACAACGAATCTCAAACTTGGTGAGGTATTTNGTTAATTCCTCAGCCATTCNTTTGGTTAAGGTNGTCACTAGNACTCTNTCNTTATTTTCAACTCTTTGCTGTATTTCTTCCAGTAAATCGTCAATTTGATTAANNGTTGGGCGTACATCAATAATAGGGTCTAANAGTCCTGTCGGACGAATAACTTGCTCAGCGATAACTCCACCACTTTTCTCTAATTCATAATCAGCAGGTGTGGCACTCACATAGATNAGTTGATTATTGACAGTTTCGAATTCNTCAAATTTTAANGGCCTATTATCTAANGCTGCAGGNAGTCTAAAACCGTATTCTACTAGGTTTTCTTTNCTNGATCGGTCGCCNCCAAACATGGCTCTAATCTGTGGGATAGTTACATGGCTTTCGTCAATGACAGTTAGGAAATCATTTGGNAAATAATCCAGCAGACAGAAGGGTCTAGANCCTGGAGNTCTTCCGTCAAAATAACGAGAATAGTTTTCNATACCAGAGCAATAACCCAACTCTCTAATCATTTCTAAATCGTAATTCACTCGCTCATCTAANCGTTTTGCCTCTAATTTTCTATCCGTTTGTTTTAGAAAGTCTACTTGTTCCATTAAATCATCTTGTATTTGATNAATGGCGTTATGAATACGATNTTTTGAAGCCACAAAGATGTTAGCAGGAAAAATTCTCAATTGGTCAAATTTTTCAATTTTATGACCGNTTAAAGGGTCAAAGCTTTCTAGCGCTTCTATTTCATCTCCCCAAAAATGAATCCGGTAGGCCACATCTGCATAAGCAGGATAAATATCCACAGTATCTCCTTTCACCCTAAAGTTTCCTCTATTAAAAAGTTGTTCGCTTCTATAATAAAGTGAAGTCACAAACTGAAGTAAGAGCTTGTTTCTACTAATGCTTTGACCAACTTCTATTTCAATAATATTGTTGTTAAACTCTTCAGGATTTCCAATACCATAAATGCAAGAAACTGAGCTTACCACAATGATGTCTTTCCTTCCGGATAATAGGGCGGAAGTGGTGCTTAGTCGTAGTTTTTCAATCTCTTCATTTATAGAAAGGTCTTTCTCTATATAAGTGCCAGAACTGGGAATATAAGCTTCGGGCTGGTAGTAGTCATAATAAGACACAAAATATTCCACCGAATTATTCGGGAAAAATTGCTTGAACTCGCTATAAAGTTGAGCCGCTAATGTTTTGTTATGAGAAAGGACTAGGGTAGGCTTCTCTACTTCTTTAATTACATTGGCTATGGTAAATGTTTTACCTGAACCGGTTACCCCTAAAAGTGTTTGGTGTATTTCTTCAGCTCTGATGCCTTCTGTCAACTGCTTGATGGCACCTGGTTGATCACCAGTGGGCTTAAAATCCGAAACGAGCTGAAAATCCATTACAGCTCATTTAATAATCGAAGTTGTTCTTTTAGCTCTTCTATTCTAGCTCCGCATTCAGCAATTTTTTGGTAAACTTGATCTTTTAGTTTTTCAGTTCCTTTAGAGTTGGCAAAGAAGCTCACGTTATTTTCGTACTGAGCAATTTCTTTTTGCCTTTCAGAAATTTTGTTCCGGATAAATTGGCGTTCTTTATCGAGTTTAAATTCATCATCTTTGATGTTTTCAAGCTTGTTTTTAAACTTCAATTCACCTAACTCTTTTTGATTTATTTTTAAAGATTTATAGAAGCCATCCATAATTTGACGGAATTGCTGTTCTATCTCTTCTTTTTCTCTAGGAACAGGTCCTAGTCTGTTCCAATCTTTATTGATTTTTTGAAGCTCACTGAAACTATCTTTTCCTTTTTCAGAAAAAGTCTTTTTATTTAACTCATTTAAGAAAGATAATTTGTTTTTTAGATTTTCTATTTTCTTAGCATCTAAAGCTTTGAAGTGCGCTTTCTTTTTATCAAAGAATGTGTTACATGCTCTTCTAAATCTGATCCATACTTTTTCGGATTGAGATTTAGGAACATAGGCTGTTTTTTTCCAGTCTTTCTGCAATTGGATAATCTTTTCTGTTGTCGATTTCCAATCGGTAGAATCTTGTAGTGCTTCTGCCTTTTCACATATAGCAAATTTTTTATCTAACTCTGATTTTAAGTTGCTCTTTCTTTGCTTGTAAAACATGTTTTTCGCTTGGTAAAAGTCACCTAGTACTTGACGAAATCTCTTCCAAGATTTACTGTTTTTACTTTTATCTAAGCGTCCTAAACTTTTCCATTCTTTTTCTAGTTCCAACACGAGCTCAGAGGCCTTTTGCCAATCAGCATTTGTTTCTGGTAAAATGGTGTAAACGGCAACAATTTTTAAGCACACTTCTTCTTTAAGCTCAGCTGCTTTCGTGTATTTTTCCTTAAGTTCTAAGAAGTAGTCATTACGCTTTTTATGTATAACCCTTGTTGCCGTTTTAAAACGCTCCCAAATCGCTTCTCTATACTCTCTTTCTAAAGGGCCAACTTCTTTCCAAGCTTGGTGTAGCTCTTGTAATTTTTTGTGTGCTTTGTTTAGTGATTTTTCTTTATCAAGAGCCTCTGCTTTTTCGCATAAATCAGTTTTACGCTCTAGATTTTTCTTGAAATCTAAATCTCGTAGTTCTCGGTTGATACTGAGATAGTCGTAAAACAACTCTACATGATGATGGTACGATTGCCATAAATCATTATTGTGTGCAGGAGCTACAGCTCCTGTGTTGCGCCATTTCTCCTGTAAGGATCGGAAATGCTCAAAAGTATCTTTGATTTTTTCCTCTCCTTTGGTAAGCGAATAAATCTCTTCAATAATAGATTTTTTAATATGTAAATTACTAGCGTACGCTTTCTCTTGTTGAGCTCTATATTCTGCTTTTTTACGCTTAAATTGGTTGTAAGCTGACTTAAAATTATTCTCTGTTTTCTGGTCAAAAACAAAAGCTGCTTCTTTACCGCCTTCTTCTAGTAAACTAGTTTTTGAAGCGGTTTTCTCATCACGTAAATTTTTATAAAAAACCGATTTGATGGTTTCTACCTCTTTTGCTACCGAATAGATGTTTTCGATAGCATTTAATTCTTTTACTTTTTCAATAAGCTCTTCTAAAGAAAGCTTGTTGTAGTCAATAGTCACTTCAAATGTGTGTTCAGTTGTCTGAAGTGTTTCTTGACTTTCCTCCATTGGAGTAGATTCTGTATTTTCAGTCATTTGCTAAAAAATAGAAACACAAATTTAATGATTTCTAAGGTAATATGTAAATCTAATTACGAATTCCAGATACTCCAAGCTGCTTCTGCCTGCCTCTGTAACATTTCTAAGCCGTTTTTGATGTTCGTTTCATTGGCTTTACCGTATGTTAAAAAACGACTTTCTGAGGGGTTATAAATTAAATCGTAAAGCAGATGCTTCTTTGATAGTAGTTCGTATGGAATAGGAGGGTATTCATCTGTTTTTGGATATGTTCCTAATGGAGTGCAGTTAACAATGATTAAATGATCCGCTAAAAGATCATTAGTGATTTCTGCATAGTTTGTATTTCCTTCTTTCCTTGATATGATAAGATGTTCTATCTTAAGCTTTTTAAGTGCGTAAACAATAGCCTTGCTAGCTCCCCCACTTCCTAGTACTAACGCCTTTCTATGATGTTTTTGAAGAAGTGGTGTAATAGATTCGTAAAAGCCAATCCAGTCAGTATTGTGTCCTATCCATTTTTCATCTTTTTTAACAACAGTGTTTACAGCCCCAATAGCAGTAGCTTCTGTAGATAATTCATCTAAAAATTGAATGATATTTTCTTTGTAAGGAATCGTAACATTAAAGCCAGATAGGTTTTCTTTTTCCAGTAATAATCTTAACGTTTTTAGATCCTGTATTGGGTGGTTTTGGTATTGACAACCATTGATGTCTTCTTTGAAAAATTTTTCTTGAAAATAAGACTCAGAAAAGGAGTGTGTGAGCGGAAATCCTATGAGTCCAAATTTTCTCATGCTTTGGATTTGTTCGCTAAAAACTCAATCAACACAATACTAGTAATTCCCAAAAGCATGCAGGCAATAATCCAAACATCTGAACTTGTTAAGATTTCTGGCAAATAGCGTTGATAACCAATAAGCATGGGTTCACCGTGTCTATCTAATTGATCGTTCTGAACAAGTTCTTTTTTCCAAGGCCAAATAATGCTTAATGATCCAAATACAAATCCGGTTAGTAGCGCTAAAGTAGCATCATGATACCGCTTCAAAATCCATGCTATAAAATGCGAGAAAGCAATTATTCCAATTACCGATCCAATTAGAAAGAGGATGAAGTAAATAAGATGGTTGCTTATTTCTTGGTGAGTAGATAATTCATTCCAATTGCCTGTAGATATTGCTTTCAAAAAGTCAAAAAGACTGTTGATAGAAGTTACCATTAGAAGTTGATAGTTTCCCATTAACATAAGAATATAGGACCCTGAAAGCCCTGGTAAAATCATGCCGCATATTCCAATAACACCACAGATGAAAATGAAAAGGTAATTGGTATTTTCTACTGGAGCAGGGTTTAAAAAAGAAATCGCTAAAGCGATAGCGGTTCCAATGAGCAGGGTAAGTATGTTTTTCCAATTCCAGTTGCTTACAGTTTTTGCAATGTAGTATACTGATGCTAATACCAATCCAAAGAAAAATGCCCAGATTTGAGGAGGATGTTTCTCTAGTAGAAACTCAAAAAGTTTAGCAATACTAAAAATACTGATAACAATCCCTAATAAAATGGCAGCTAAGAATGGCAGGTTTATGTGATTTGAAAATTCTTTGAATTGACCAGTCAGTAAAAGTTTGATAGCTGTTCCGTTGCAAGATTTTAAAGCATTAATGAAATCTTCGTAAATATTAGTAATAAGTGCTATCGTTCCACCAGAAACTCCTGGAATTACATTAGCTGCTCCCATAGCAATTCCTTTTAGTATAAGAATGATGAATCGGAACATGTGATTAGTTGTTTTCGCACCAGGCTTCGTAACCACCCTCTAGTTGTTGAATGTGTGCTAGGCCATATTGTTTTTGTAGCATAAACACCATTGATTTAGAGCGTTTTCCGCTTTTGCAAAACATGACTACCTCGCCTTCATTATTAATTTCATTTAATCTAGTCATAACCTCTCCCATAGGGATGTTGGTGTTGCAAATACTACCATCTTCAAACTCATATTCTTCTCGCAAGTCAATAATTTGAATATTTGATTTACTGGCTATTTTATCTTTTAATTCTTCAGGAGTCATTACCTTACTTTTTTAATCAAATGGTTGGGAAGGTTGTCGAAGAAAGTATCTCCTCTTAACCCTAATCTTAAACATTCTAAAGGAATAACTTCATTAGGAGCAATATTTCCAAGGTTCACATTGGCTCCCATGAGTTTAATAAACCATACTTGTTGCGATTTTTGAGGTGCTTCCCATAAGATATTTTCTTGAGGTATTTTAGTTAAAATTTCTTCAATAAGGTCGGATCGAACTTCACCAGTACCCCTATAGATTCCAACATTTCCTCCTTCACGAGCTTCTGCAATAACTTTCCAAGAGCCTGCTTCAATTTCTTTTTGCATGAGCTCAATCCATTTATATGGAGGGATAAGTTTGTTCGCATCCTTAGAACCTACTTCAGATAGTACAGTTACTCTCTTATTTAGATCTTTGATATACTTGCATTTTTGCTCATGCGAGATTTCGATTGATCCATCAGATACTTCTGCAGTGTCTAGTTCATATTCATCTAAGATTTTACAATAATCTTTAAACATGCTCCTAGCCACAAAGGCTTCAAATAAGGTTCCACCAAAATAAACACGCAGGTTTGCTTCACGATATAACTTAATTTTTTCTTTTAAATCGTTAGTGATGTGTGAGGTTCCAAATCCAAGCTTTACAATATCTGTTATTTGACCAGAAGAAGAAATAAAGTCCTCGGCTTCTCTAATGCTAAGGCCTTTATCCATCATCATAGTCAGGCCGTTTTCACGAGGTTTTGCACTCCTTTCAGGAATGAATGGTAAATCAAAATTCATGGAATTTTACTTTTTATAAGTATTCAGCAAATTTATAAGATTTGGATTGTCTTTTACATTTGGCATGTAAATAAAGAT
>PAYR01000005.1 GCA_002715345.1 Flavobacteriales bacterium
AGCAGGATTCGAACCTACGAAGGCGTAGCCAGCAGATTTACAGTCTGCCCTCGTTGACCGCTTGAGTATCTCCCCAACACATTTAATGTAGCTCTTTATAGTAAAAGAACTGAGCCGCTAGAGGGACTCGAACCCACGACCTGCTGATTACAAATCAGCTGCTCTAGCCAGCTGAGCTATAGCGGCAATTTCAATAAATTAAAAACAGCCCCTCTTGAAAAAGGGACTGCAAATGTATTAAAGTTTTCGTTTTACACAAAAACTAAATAAGTATTTTTTGAATTTCTGTTTTACTAGATTAAAAAACAGTTATTTATCACGAATTTTTTCTTTGTGTTTTTTGATTTGTCTACGCAAAGCATGAACCGCTAAGTCTGTAGCTTCCTCAAACGAAGCGCATTTCTTCTTTGCAAACAACTCTGTACCAGGGACATTGATTTTAATCTCCGCTACCTTATTGGAATGATCATCCGCCTTATCTAAGCGAAGAAAAACCTCTCCACTCATCAACTTATCATCAAAGGTAGTTAACTTATCTACCTTCTTAGAAATAAACTCTATTAATTTACGATCTGCATCGAAATGAATTGAATGAACTCTTAATTCCATAATTTCTTGTTTTTATGCTCTAGGATGAGCTTGGTTATACACTTTTTTCAATTTGTCAATTGTATTGTGAGTATACACTTGCGTAGCTGATAAATTAGCATGCCCCAACAACTCTTTAATAGCATTTAAATCAGCACCATTATTTAGCATATGAGTAGCAAAGGTATGCCTTAAGACATGCGGACTTTTTTTATCCAAACTTGTAACTTGACTTAAATAATGATTAACCTGCCTATACACCAGAGTTGGGTACAGCTTTTTACCTTTATTGGTTAGCAATAGGTATGAAGAATCTTTTATAGGCAATTCGAATCTTAACTTTAAATACGCTTCAATCTTTTGACGTAACTCAATAGTTAACGGAATTAAGCGCTGTTTGTTTCGTTTTCCAAGCACTTTTATTACATTACTAGATAGGTCAATGTCTTTAATTTTCAAATGTATCAATTCGGCTTGTCGTATTCCGGTGGAATAAAACAGCTCTATCATTAACTTATCACGCACTCCGGCATAACCATCTGCAAAATCAAGCTCATCTAACAATTGCCTCATCTGCCCTTCTTCGACAAAAGCAGGAAGTTTTTTACTCATTTTTGGCGGCACCACCTTAATAGTTGGATCTTCTTTGACCTTCTCCTCTTTCAAAAGGAATTTGTAAAAAGATTTTATAGCCGCAATTTTTCGATTTACAGAACGAGGAGAAATCCCGTAATCTAACATTTGCGCCAACCATGAGCGCACCATTGGATGTTTTGCTTTTTGCAAAACACTTTCATAGGTTTCTTCTACGTAGTCTTGAAATTGTATTAAGTCAATTTGATACGCTTTGACCGTATGAGGAGAGTAGCGTTTTTCGAGCTGGAGATATTTCAGAAATTCATCTAGAAGCATATATAAAAAAAAAAAAAAGAGACCTTATTCTGAACGAATTTAACAATAAATTGTTACACCGTCAATAAAGTCTCCTATTGAAAGATGAGTAAAAAGAACTAGTCTTCCTCTCTTCTTAATTGCTCTTTATAAGCAGCTTTGATACGCTGCGCACGAAGCTCTACAGATTTTTTTGTGAATTCTCTACGATTTCTCAACTCCATCATTGTTCCCGTTTTCATGAATTTCTTCTTGAAACGCTTCAACGCTCTATCAATAGATTCTCCGTCTTTTACTGGAATAATAATCATTCTTTGTCCTTTAAATTGGGCTGCAAATATACAAATATCTACTACTCCAACAACTCTTATTTTAAAATTTGTTTTGCAATAACCATCTTTTGGATTTCAGAGGTACCTTCTCCAATAGTACACAGCTTAGAATCTCTGTAAAAACGCTCCACAGGAAAATCTTTGGTATAACCATATCCTCCATGTATTTGCACTGCATCAGTAGAGACTTTAACAGCCACTTCTGACGAATAATATTTTGCCATTGCACCATCTAAAGTTACAGGATCACCTGCATTCTTTTTAACTGCGGCTTGATAAGTCAACAACTCAGAGGCATCAATTGTTGTTGCCATATCTGCTAATTTAAAAGCAATTGCCTGATGGTGTGCAATTGATTTTCCAAACTGAACTCGCTCTTTCGAATACTTTAAAGATGCCTCATAAGCTCCTTTAGCTATTCCCAAACTTAAAGCCGCAATAGAAATCCTACCACCATCCAACACTTTCATAGCTTGAATAAAGCCTTCCCCTTCTTCGCCAAGCATATTAGCCGCAGGAACGCGACAATTATCAAAAACTAATTCTGCTGTTTCTGAAGCGCGCATACCTAACTTATCTTCTTTTTTTCCAGAACTAAAACCGGGCGTTCCTTTTTCAATAACAAAAGCGCTCATACCGCGAGAATCACCTTTTTCTCCCGTTCTTACAATAACTACAGCTACATCTCCACTAATTGCGTGTGTAATGAAATTTTTTGCTCCGTTTATTACCCACTCATCTCCATCTCTTAACGCTGTTGTACTCATTCCGCCTGAATCAGAGCCCGTATTGTGTTCTGTCAAACCCCAAGCTCCAATAAATTCAGCTTTTGCTAGTTTTGGTAAGTATTTTTGCTTTTGCCCTTCCGACCCAAATTGTAAAATATGTCCTGTACATAAAGAATTGTGTGCCGCCATAGACAAACCTATAGAAGGATCTATTTTAGAAAGTTCTTCAATAGCTGTCACATATTCCGTATAAGAAAAACCTGAACCACCATACTGCTGGGGAACCAAAACACCCATCAACCCAAACTCTCCTAACTTTTTAAATACATCTACAGGAAAAATCTGGTTATCGTCCCATTCCTTTACAAATGGTGTAACGTGTTGTTCTCCAAAAGTACGAATCATATCCGCAATCATGTTTTGATTTTCGTTATAACTAAAATTCATCTACTTAATACTTTACTAAACTGATAGTATTTTCAGTATAGTCATTCAACATTTCTTTTCCATTTAAAAAGGATAATTCTATGACAAAAGCAAAACCGCACACGACACCCCCTAACTTTTTAATTAGCTCCGCGCTTGCAGAAGCAGTTCCTCCTGTTGCAAGCAAATCATCATGCACCAAAACATTCCAATCTTTTTGTATTGCATCCACATGCATTTCCACTTCAGCAGAACCATACTCTAAATCGTATCGATACGAAACAACTTCGTAAGGCAACTTTCCTTTTTTTCTTATTGGCACAAAAGGTACTTTTAATGCATTCGCCAACATCATGCCGAACAAAAAACCTCTACTCTCAACACCAGCAATAACATCAACCTTTAAGCCCTTTAACTCTTCTACAAAAGCATTAACAACTTCAAAACAAAGTGTAGAATCTGCAAGTATTGGCGTTATATCCTTAAAGATGATTCCTTCTTTGGGAAAATCTGGAACATCTCTAATTACAGATTGAATCTTTTGCTTAAGCATGAACATTTAAATTACGACTTAATCTTATTTAAATTTAGCAATTGCTTTTAAATAATTTGAAAGTTCTTTTTTAACTTCTGGATATAAAATAAGCAATCCAATCATATTTGGAAAAACTAATGCTAAAATCATAGCATCAGAAAATTTAATTACGGCATCTAAAGTCGCAGAAGCCCCAATGACAATAAACATTAAAAATAACAGCTTATATACAAGATCAGCTGCTTTTCCTGTTCCAAACAGATATTTCCATGCCTGTAAACCATAATAAGACCAAGAAATCATAGTTGAAAAAGCAAATAAAACTATTGCAATTGTTAAAATTATTGCAAACCCTGGAATTGCAGAATCATAAGCTTTGGATGTTAAGTCTACTCCACCTATATAAGTACCAGATTGTGTAATTAAAACTTTCCCGCTTTCTACACTCCCATATAGAAATTCACTTTGCAAATTAGCTCCTTCAATATTAAAGAAAATTATTACCAAAGCAGTCATTGTACAAATAACAACTGTATCGATAAATGGCTCTAATAATGCAACAACACCTTCTGAAGCAGGATGTTTTGTTTTTACTGCTGAATGAGCAATTGCTGCTGAACCAGCGCCAGCTTCATTTGAAAATGCAGCTCGTTGAAAACCAACAATTATAACTCCAATTACACCTCCTAATCCTGCCATTGGGGTAAATGCTCCTTCATAAATTAATTTAAAAGCATCATCAATATATGTGTAATTTAAAGATATGATAACTAAGGATGCAAGCACATATACACCAGCCATAAAAGGAACTATTTTTTCAGTAATTTTTGCAATTCTCTTAATACCGCCAATAATCACAATACCCACTAACACTGATAACATAAGACCTATTAAAAATCCAGATGAACCTCCATCAAGCCCCAACATTGAAGAAATCTGAACTGCTGCTTGATTAGATTGAAATGCATTACCCCCACCAAATGAGGCTCCAACGCATAATAAAGCAAATAAACCGCCTAAAAATTTTCCTAGATTCTTCATTCCCTTCTCCTCTAAACCTTTTCTTAAATAATACATAGGACCACCATAAACTGTACCATCCTCTCCTATATCTCTATATCTAACTCCTAATGTGCATTCTACAAACTTTGTAGACATGCCGATTAATCCACATAAAATCATCCAGAATGTCGCCCCGGGACCTCCTAACGCAATAGCAACTGCTACTCCAGCAATATTTCCTAATCCTACTGTTCCTGACACTGCTGTTGCTAAAGCTTGAAAATGAGAGACCTCACCATCATCACTATCAACATCATCATATTTACCTCTTACAGTATTGATAGCTAATCCAAATCTTCGAATTCCAGGAACTGAGAAATAAATTGTAAAAAATGTCGCCCCAAGTATTAATATAAGCAGAACAAGAGGAATACTTGTGCCAAAGAAGTTGACAGGAGATAAAACAAATCCTTCCCACCATTCAGCAATCGGCATGAATTTGGCGTTTATTTTCTCATCTAATCCTTCTGCATTAACTAATATAGGAGTTAAAA
This sequence comes from Flavobacteriales bacterium, assembly GCA_002715345.1. Taxonomy (GTDB): domain Bacteria; phylum Bacteroidota; class Bacteroidia; order Flavobacteriales; family UBA7312; genus UBA7312. The sequence goes on from PAYR01000005.1 coordinate 5,057, forward strand.
TTGCAAGCGTAATAAATAATCGTTTCATTATGTTATTTTTTTAATTGTGGTTTTCTTGTTCTAAAATTTGATGCTCAACAATAGCTAAGCCTTCTTCGAAAGAATGTGGCTGATAAGCAAGTTCCTTTATTGACTTTTCTAAAATAAAACCTGTTTTGGAAGGTCTTTTTGCTTTTTGATTGAGGGTAGCTGTAGAAATACGGTTGATAATAGACTTATCACAACCATAAAAATCTGCCATACGCTCTACCATTTCTAAAATACTCATAAAATCTTTTCCTGAAGCATTATAAACACCTTTTGCCCTCTTTTCTACAGCTAAGATACAGGCCTGAGCTAAATCTTCTGCTAATGTTGGAGAACGGAACTGATCATCTATAATATTTAATGAATCTCCTTTTTTAAGCGCTCCTCTTCCCCACAGCACAATATTTCCTCTACTCAGGTTATCGGCAGTTCCGAACACAATAATTGTTCTTAAAACAGCCCAATCGCAAGAATGTTTTTGCAAGATCTGCTCCGACTTCCACTTAGATAATCCATAATAACATAAAGGGTTTGCCTTGTCCTCTTCTGTGTATGGACCATCCTCTCCATCAAAAATAAAATCAGTGGAAATATGCACAATATGCGCTCCTACTTCAGCACAAGAATCTGCTAAATACTGAACCGCATATACATTGAGCTTATCGCATTCTTCTTGGTCGTCTTCACAAGCATCTACATTGGTCATAGCTGCAGTGTTGATGATGGCATCTGGCTGAAAATCTAAAACTAGTTTACGAACCTCTTGCTCGTTGGTAATATCTAAATTTTGATAAGCGAACCCACTTTGATTATTCATTCGGCAAGCACCAATAGAAGTTGCCAATACCTCATGATTATCACGCAAAGCTAAAACAAGCTTTTGCCCCAACAAACCATTACTTCCTGTTATGAGGATTTTCTTACACACTAGTATCCTTTAGGTTTTAGCAAGTAAAGTATTAAATATAAAATGATTGGAGATCCAAAACCTAAGATAGCTGCAGCCACAAATAGTAATCGAATACCCGTCACATCCAATTCAAATTTATCGGATAGCCAAGCACAAACACCTAATAATTTTCTTTCTGTCATTATTTATTGGATACGATTTCTTTCAATTCTTTTATTTCAGTAATAATGTTTTTTTCTTGTTCCATAATAGACTCTTCTAATTGAAGAATTTGATGTTCCAGCTCGATAATTTTATCCTGCTTCTTTTTTGACTTACTCATATCTATTATCAACCAAGCGAAGGCTGCCACTTCAATAATCAGAAGAATAATTGTAAGTATTATCTGTGTGTCTAACATCAATTTTAATTTCTACAAATCAAAAACACTGGGTCTTTTTCGGTACTTAAAATGATTTCGAATCCTCAGCACAAACACCATAGACAAATATACTAAAGGCGTTCCGAAGCTAACAAATGAGAAGTAAATGAAGAACAACCGAATGTATGAAGGCCTGATTCCTAGTCGACTACCCCACCACGAGCTAACGCCAAAAAACTGCTTTTCAAAAAAATGCTTAACTGAACTTATCATCTACTTAACTACCGACTACCGATGCTGCAATTTAAACATTTTTTAGCATCATAATACTGTTTTTTCAACTGCAATAATGCTTAGCATTGAGCAGCATTTGTCACGCTTACTCCTAAACCATTAAACTGTAATCAGCATACTGACGATACTACCACACATAGATAGTGCAAACGGGTTTCTTTCATGACCATTCTAATTTACGAAATTAATCTGTAGTAATAATGAAATCAGTTTTAGCAGTAGCCGCAAAAACTCCAAAACCATTTTGAATATTACTATAAACAACCACTGGCTCGGCACCTAATATTTCTGATGGTCCATTTTGATTTTGAAGTCTTCTACTCATATGATATTTATAAAAAGATTCTGACACAGTATGTAAAACTACCTTAACAGAATCTAACTCTTCCCAGTAGTCAATATCCATATAAAATGTTTTGTTAGTTCCATTGAATAATTGATCATTAAACAAGATTTTTCGACCATCAAAGCTCTCTTCCCAAAAATCTTTATTATCAAAAGATGGCTCACTGCTTTCAAACCATAAACCTTCCCAACCAACATCTTCTATATACCCTTTCATTCTCAATAAATAAAAATCATCTTGAGCTAAAGGATCGTCAATCTTAAATTCAAAAGCTCTAAAATAATCAGAAATTGCTCCTAATTCCGCTGCTAGTATCTGTACAGCATAAGGTACATAAACTTCTGAAAAAACCGTTGAAAAATCAGAATATTTAACTTCTATCTGATAAATCTTTCCTCCCTCTAAAACTTCATTACTTAAATAATAGCCTTTAATTGAATCAAACATCAATGTATCCAATAATTGTTCCCCTTTCAACAACACAACTGCATCATCTATATATTCAAAAAAATCAGAGGATAATGGATCTATTGAGTTTGTTACATAAACCTTTAAATTATTATCCGCTTCTGCAGTAGCATTTACCACTAATAAAGTTTCATGCTCTGGAAGAGATAAATTTATAGTCATAGACATATCATCACAACCAAATAAGATAGATACTAAAAACAATAGACACAATGTCTTTTTCATTTTCTTAAAATTTAAAATGATAAGATATAGATGGGATTATTGGAAACAAACTTACTTGTTTAGCAACAGTTTCCGAAGTATAAACATTGTCTTCTACATCATAACTTAACTCATCTGTTATATATATATAGTATGGGTTTTTACGATTATAGGCATTATATGCACCTATATTCCAAGTTCGCTCTCCCCATTTTTTCTTTTTATGAAAATTAACCCCAACATCCAAACGATGATAAGGTGCTAAACGATAATTATTTCTTGAGCTATAGTATTCTATCTCATTCACATTATCATCAAAAAGATTCATATTTCCGTTCATGTTTACTTCTGGATAACGAGCATCCATCATAGTAATATTAGCACCAGTACCATATACCCAAGTCAATCCAATATCTACATTTTCATTAAACTTATGTGAAAACACTAATGACACATCATGTCTCCTATCATATTTATAAGGATACCAATCTCCTTGATTCACATTTTTAAATTTTCGCCAACTCCAAGCTAATGTATACCCAATCCATCCTGTTGTTTTTCCTTTTTTCTTCTGAAAAAATATTTCCGCTCCATATGATTTTCCCAAACCTCCTGTTTCTACTTTTTCTTGCCAATCATCAAAACCAATAATTTTAGCACCTTCACTCAAAGTGATTAGATTAGTCATCGTTTTGTAATATCCTTCTAGAGTCAATTCGTAAGCTCCATTTTTAAACAAATGATTAAGCGCTCCTGCTATTTGTCTTGAATGTTGAGATGGTACTGAGTCTGTGCTTGGAACCCAAATATCAGTAGGCATTCCTGCACTAGTATTACTCAATAGATGTATATTCTGTTGCATATCTGCATAGGATGCTTTAAGTGACCAATTTTTACTTATTAGATATCGTGTCGAAAATCGAGGTTCAAAAACTCTATACGTCTTATAGTTGTTTTTACTTTTAAAAAGATAAAAGTATTCTTCTCTAAAAAAGTCATTTAAATCAGCACTATTATCGAAGTGAAAAGTGTTATACCTAAGCCCAATATTTACTTTTAACTGATCATTAATTTTCACATCATCTTCTACATACAAGGATGATTCATGCGCATATTGTGTCTCTGAAAAATTAAATGAAGTATCTTGAGAAATGGTAGCATTTTGTCTTTCATACAACTCCATGCTTCCTGGTGAAAAAGTATGATATGTATAATTTGCTCCAAACCGTACATGATGGTCTGGACTAGGCAGATAATCAAAATCTATTTTTGTTCCATAATCTTCAATTCCTGAAAAATACCTAAATCGAATTTCATCAACATCATCAAGATATTGATCATTAATCTCCATACTAGTATCAAATAAATAACGACTATAAGTGAGTGTTGTGTTAGCGAACAACTTATTACTAATGAGATGATTCCACCTTAAAGCAGAGGTGATATTTCCCCAGTTTAACCCCATATCCATTTCACTAGTGTAATCTTCATCAGTATATTTTTCACCAACATAAAAACGATCTTTTCCTATATAGGCACTTAAATATAATCGATCTTTTTCGGAGAACTTATGATTTAGCTTGGCATTGAAATCATAGAAAAAATAACCTCCTGAGGCATTACCTTCAGAAGCACTTTTGATAAGTGGCTGTGCTAAAAAGTCAATATATGTTCTTCTTCCTGAAACAATGAAGGAAGTTTTATCTTTAACAATAGGGCCCTGTAATGTGAGCTTAGATGCTACAATTCCAACACTTCCCTCACCTTCTATTTTCTTCATATTTCCTTCCTTCATATCTATCTCCAAAACAGAAGATAACCGACCACCAAAACGTGCAGGAAAACCACCCTTTGTTAATCGAACATTTTTAATTGCATCCGCATTAAAAACTGAGAAAAAACCAAACAAATGGGAAGCATTGTAAACAGGAACACCATCAAGTAAAATCAAGTTTTGATCCGGACCCCCTCCTCGCACATAAAAACCACTGCTTCCTTCTCCTCCTGACTGTACACCCGGCAATAACTGTATTGCCTTCAAGACATCTACTTCTCCTAATAAGGCGGGGATACTTTTAATTTGCTGAACAGGAACTTCTACTACAGAAGTTTGTGTACGATCCACCACTGTTTCTTCTCCCACTATAGTAACCTCAGATAGCTCTGCAGAACTTATAGAAAGTTCAATATCCATTTGCACATCATTTTGCAAATCAATTTTCTTAATGACTTTTTCAAAACCTATATAAGAATAAACTATTTCAACCTCTCCTTCCGGAAGTGTCATGCTGTAAAAACCGTATGTATTGGTTGTGGTTCCTTGCATCTTNTCTTTCCAAATCACATTTACACCAAGTAATTGTTCTCCNGTTGCTNCATCTTGAACAAAACCACTAATAGTATGTTTTTGTTGAGCTTTCACTCCAAAAACTAAAAATAACATTNCTAAAANAAAANANTTCTTCATTCTNTTATCTNACTTTTAANTCCCTTTCTANAGTTCCATCATCAAAAATGTAAATCAACGGAGTATTGTAAACATCTCCTTTCACTTCTCTACCCAANANATCCACNACTTTAANGAGTTTTCTTTCCGTTAAAACTAACTGNTNCTGAACTCCTACTGAAGCAGGCGCNTACATATAAAACTCGTATTCGGCACGTTGCGGATGTAATTGCATGGCATTGTCATTTTGCGCACGTACATAAAATTTAACCACCTCTCCTTGATTATAAAAAGGAAACTCACAAGCGTATATATTATCTCCTGCAACAGCATCTCCATTACTACCATCATCATACATATTGAAGGATGTGAACTTAGAATTATATTCACTGATAGTAGCCATTAACTCCACTTTATTAGCATTAAAAACCTCAACCGTTACCAAATTATTATTAACCGTCAAGTTACTAATAACTGGAGGTACTTCACTTATTTCTGGATGGTTCAGTAAATAATCTTTACGAACATCAATGGTTTCGAATATACCTGCAAAACCCCAAAACACACTCCAACTCCACAAAGGATTTTCCACATTGGAAGTGAAGTCAGCCATACTGAAAACTTTATATGAATCTGTGTTTGCAGCTGTGTAAGCTAAGTTTTGTAAATCTTCAACTTGAGATCTTAAAAAAGCGGTATCTAAAGATTCTTCTATAATTGTACGAACATGGGCTATATATTGTTTTTTGTATAAGTCCTCATTTAACAAAGTGTAGAGTAATGGATTAGATTGTGGGCTAGTAGTATTTCCGAAAAATGGATCAAAATGATAAATATCATTTGGTGTATCAAAAACGCTTCCCATCAACGCCCCTCCAAAACTTTCACTTAAATCCCAAGGAATCATTTGAAACAAGCCATCCTTTGTTTTATACAGATAGAAATTATGAATATACCAACCATTATATGTGTCTAGATTCGCTAAAACACTATTGACAGCAAACGCCCACAAGACTCTATCTATATTTAAGATATTATCTAAGTCAGAAGGAGTATTGTGAAGAACATCTATTAACTCCACCAATTCTTGCCAACCATGATCTGATTTTAAAATATAACTATTGTAATATAGAGTAGTATCACTCCCCAACCAATTTAAATCTGGTTCAGCAGGACCAGGAGGCGCAGGTTGTCCAAAAACAGTAACAGGATCGCACTTAAACAATACTCCCGATTTTTCATCAAAATGTTTATCTACAAATTGCTTGTTAATAGACTCTGTATTGACATATAGTCCCAAGTAATTTCCTTGCACATTCAGCTTCATCAAGTTCACCTGAGGAGTTGGCAAGTACTTTCTATAAATTGTAGAGGCTAGGTACTCCTTAGCAAATGTTGGATCTAACCAAGCATTAGCCAATTTCACCTTATTGTAATCCATCAATTTTTGACCTGAAACCCAGTAATTAAAATCAAGGTTATAAGGGACTTTAGGACTGCCATTATCGTTTGGTAAAACAAAAGTAGAATTCCCTTTATATCGCACCCCAACACTATCGTACACAATACCATCTAAAGTGACTGTAGCAGGTATTCTATGGGAAGGGTTTGTGTAAAAAAAATCCGCTAATACATTATGATAATTAGGGTCATGAAAATCAACATGTAATTCTCTTAAAATAGTTGGCTCATACAAGCCTCCAGAAGCATCATATAGTACCTGTGGAATGTATAGTGTTTGACCAAACGATAATAAAGGAATGAACAAGAGTAATTGTAAAACGCTTTTCATAGACATCAAATCTACAAAGAAAATTTAGGAACTATATAAGCCCTTTCTTCACCATTTGCAGCTCCATTTGCTGTTGCAATTCCATAGCTTTTCTTCTAGCCTCATCGGCAAAACGCTCATCCGAAGATGCATAAATAATTCCTCTCGAGGAATTGACAAGCAATCCACAATGTTCATTCAGTTCGTTTTCAGCTACCTCTTCTAAACTACCTCCTTGCGCACCAACACCCGGAACTAACAAAAAGCTTTCTGGAGCTAACGAACGAACCTCACGCAACATTTCAGCGCGTGTTGCCCCTATCACAAACATGATATTCTCGCCCCAATTTTGAACGGTGCTTAACACCTTTTTATAAAGTTGCTTTCCATTCTTATCTTCAGTCATTTGAAAATCTAAACCCCCAGAATTAGAGGTAAGCACTAAAACGATTGCCCATTTACCTTCAAAATCTAAAAATGGCTTTACAGAATCTGATCCCATATACGGAGCTACCGTAACCGAATCAAAATCCATTTCTTCGAAAAAAGCACGCGCATACATGCTGGATGTATTTCCAATATCCCCTCTTTTTGCATCAGCAATAGTGAAAATGTCTTTAGGAATATAATCCAAGGTTTTTTGCAGACTTTTCCAACCTTTCACCCCCATGCTTTCGTAAAATGCAATGTTAGGCTTGTACGCCACACATAAATCTTTAGTGGCATCAATAATCTGTTTATTAAATTCGAAAACAGGATCTTCTGTATTTAGTAAATGAGTTGGTATTTTACGAATATCCGTATCCAAACCCACGCATAAAAACGAGCGTTTTCTCTTTATCTGTTGAAATAACTCTTCTCTAGTCAATGATCTGAATTTTCTTTTCTACACTTCTGTTATCAAAAATATAAAAAAGGAGTAGTTTACTATCCTCTTTAATCTTTAGAATTTCCCTCTTTTAGTTTTTCTGCATTTTCGGCTAATTGTAGCTCTTTAATAAACTTTTCAATATCACCATTGATAACATTCTGAAGGTTGTATTCCGTTAAGCCAATACGATGGTCTGTAACCCTTCCTTGCGGATAGTTATAGGTTCTAATTTTAGCTGATCGGTCACCCGTAACAACCATTGTTTTACGCTGACCTGACAACTCATCTAATCGCTTTTGTAATTCAATCTCATAGATACGAGAACGCAATACTTTCAGGGCTTTATCGTAGTTTTTGTGTTGTGACTTTTGATCTTGACATTGCGCCACAATACCTGTTGGGATATGTGTTAGTCGAACTGCAGAATAAGTTGTGTTTACTGACTGTCCACCAGGACCTGAAGAACAATAAGTATCTTTTCTAATGTCCGAATCTTTAATTTCTACATCAAAATCTTCAGCTTCTGGCATAACAACTACAGAAGCTGCAGATGTATGAACTCGACCTTGTGTTTCTGTTTGTGGAACGCGTTGCACACGATGTACTCCAGATTCAAACTTGAGCATTCCATACACATCCTCTCCATTTACATTGAAGATAATTTCTTTATATCCTCCTGAAGTACCATCTGCTGCATCTACCAATTCTGTTTTCCAACCTTTGCTACTAGAATAGTTAAGATACATTCGATATAAATCTCCTGCAAAAATACTGGCTTCATCACCTCCTGCTCCCGCACGAATTTCAACCACTGCATTTTTAGAATCAGCAAGATCTTTTGGAATCAATAGTACTTTAATCTCCTCTTCCATCACTTCTTGTTGCGGCTGTAACTCATCTAATTCCATTTTTGCCATCTCCTTCATCTCTTCATCTTTTAGCATCTCTTTAGCCGTTTCAATATTGGATAAAAGATTTTTATAATCCTTATGCGCCTCCATAATAGGCTGCAGATCTTTATATTCTTTATTGAGTTGGATATACTGCTTCATATCCGAGATAATTTCCGGATCTACAATCAGTTGTGACACCTCATCAAATCGCTCTTTTATTGCTTCTAATTTATCTAACATCTTAGTATATGAACTCTCCGTGTTCTGACTGAATCGTTAATTTTTTACCCTCATATGCTTCTACTCTACCTACAATTCTAGCATCTACTCCAAAACTTTTTGAAACAGCAATAACCTCTTCAGCAAATTCTGCAGGTAAATAGATTTCCATACGGTGCCCCATATTGAATACTTTATACATCTCTTTCCAATCTGTTCCTGATTGCTCATGAATCAATTGAAATAATGGTGGCACTGGGAATAGATTATCTTTAATGACATGTACTCCATCTACAAAATGTAATACTTTAGTTTGCGCACCTCCAGAGCAATGTACCATTCCATGAATATTGGCTCTATGAGATTCTAAAATCTTTTTGATGATAGGCGCATATGTTCTGGTTGGAGATAATACCAACTGACCTACATCTACCGGAACGCCTTCTATCTTATCCGTTAATCCTTTTGTACCAGAGTACACCAAATCAACCGGAACTGAAGGGTCAAAGCTTTCTGTATACTTTTCTGCTAAATCCTTACCAAATACGTCGTGACGGGCAGAAGTTAAACCATTACTTCCCATTCCGCCATTGTAACTATCTTCATAAGTAGCTTGTCCAAAAGAAGCCAAACCAACAATCATATCTCCATCTTGAATATTCGCATTGGAAATAACTTCGCTGCGCTTCATACGAGCCACTACGGTAGAATCAACAATGATAGTGCGCACTAAATCGCCAATATCGGCTGTCTCTCCACCTGTAGAACGGATGTCTACACCATGTTTTCTCAAATCTTCTAACAAATCTTCTGTTCCATTGATGATTCCTGAAATTACCTCACCTGGAACTAAGTTTTTATTACGACCAATAGTGGATGACAATAAAATGTTATCCGTAGCTCCTACACAAAGTAAGTCGTCAATATTCATCACCAAAGCATCTTGCGCTATCCCTTTCCAAACAGAAACATCACCTGTTTCTTTCCAATATATATAAGCCAAAGAAGATTTGGTTCCTGCTCCATCAGCATGCATCACTACACAGTAATCTTCGTCTCCTGTTAAATAGTCAGGAACGATTTTACAAAATGCTTTTGGAAATATTCCCTTATCCACATTTTTGATTGCTGCATGCACATCCTCCTTGTCTGCCGATACACCTCTTTGATTGTATCTATTTCCGCTCATTTTTTTAAATTATAGTCAAATAAAAAAGCATCCCGTTGGTATTCGGGACGCTTTAATGTTATCAATGTATTTGCTAATTATCGTTTTCTAAAACCTCTCCTGTTTCAGGATTATAAAATTTGTTTAGAACTTTAAAATCTGTTCTCCTATTATACTGATGGGCTTTTTCTCTATCTTTTTCTTTTCGTAAATCCTCAATAGCTTCTTGATCTAGGAGCATTCCTTCTTTCAACTTACCATCTTTCTTATCCATTATATATGGTTCTGACTCACCCATTCCTAACGGTATAAGCCTTGCAGACTCAACACCTTTTGAAACCATATAATCTACACAAACCTGAGCTCTACTTTGTGATAAGTCTATATTGAATTTAGGTCCAGCTCTAAAGTCAGTATGAGATCGAAGCTCTATAATCACAGTAGGATTATCTAACAAAACAGCAACCAATGCGTCTAATGCTTCCTTAGATTCAGGTCTTAAAACTGCACTATTAAAATCATACTCAATTCTTGGTAAGATGATTTCTTTTTTAGTTGGCTCTAAAGAAAAGTCTAAAACAAAGTCTTTTGATTCCCTAACACCATAGGTTGTTTCTGTAGCAGTTGTGCTTAAATATCCGTCTTTAGAAATTGTTAGCTCGTATGCTACACCTTCTTTAATTATATCTTTCCCAAACTCATATCTACCCGAATTATCTGTAATGGTTGATGCGGTTGTTCCATCTGTACCCATCAATGAAATTGTTGCGCTAGTAATAATAGATCCTGATTTTAAATCTGTTGCCACTCCTGAAAGAGATAGATTTAATGAAGGTAAATTAAATTGAAAAATATCATCTCCTCCTTTAGAGTCAGTTCTATTAGAAGAGAAAAAACCTCTTTCCTCATTTTTCTCAAAAATAATACCAAAATCATCTTGTGGAGAATTGATTGGGCTTCTCATGTTTGCTATGGATAATAAATTTCCATCTGCATCAAATTCTGCTTTAAAAATATCCATACCACCCATACCTGGATGACCATTTGAAGCAAAATATAATGACCCGTCATCATGAATGTAAGGAAAAACCTCATCTCCCATAGTATTAATTTGCTCACCAAGGTTTATGGGCTCACTCCACTCATCTCTTTTAATTTTTTTAACCATCCATATATCACTCCCGCCACGACCATTCCTTGAGTCAGAAGAGAAGTATAAAAACTTACCATCTCCACTCAAGCATGGGTGTTTAAATGTTGCAACACTATCATATGGTAGAGGCAAAAGCACAGGAGAAGTCCAACCCTTAGGTTTTTTCTTGGAAAAATATATCTCACAAGTTGGAACTGGCTTTTCTTTTGAACTTTCTTCACACCTAGTAAAATACATCTCATTCCCTCTATCATTAAATGAAGAGCCTGCTTCATGAGCCGGTGTATTCAACCCCTCCTGCAACACTGTAGGCGTCGACCAAGTCTTTTTTCTTTTATCCCATTTTATTGACCACAAATCATAAAAATAACTTCCAGTTCTTCCGTCAATATTTTTACTTAACCCGCCTTTTCTAGATGAAGAAAAATAAATCTGATCATAATCATCACTAACAAATGAAGGAGCAAAATCGTCATCAATAGAGTTAGCCATTACAAAAGGGTCTACCACATACCTACTTGGATTGTCAAGCATTTCTTTTGCAAACTCACAAGATTGAATCCCGTTATCTGCTCTTACATCATCCGGCTTAGATTGTTTATAAATCTCAAACTGCTCCTTTGCTTCATCAAATTTCTGTTGTAGTTGCAAAACCTGAGCATACCTTAAATGCACTATCGAATGTGGGTACTTAGACTTTATTGCTCTACTGTACAAAGCTTCCGCTTTCTTTAAACCTCTAACACCAGCAATATGCCTCCAACATTCTCCTTGAAGAAAAATTAACTCAGCTTTTTTAGCTCTATTTTTTTCCTTTAAATAAGCTTCTTTGTACAAGTCTGCTGCTTCAAAATAGTTTTGAATTAAGTACGCTTTATCAGCTTTTGATTTTTTAGTTTTTTTCTGGTAGCCCTCTTGAGCAAACAAGGCTAGAGAAAAAACTAACAATAAGGATAAAAGTGATATTCTTCTCATAGTTGAATATAATTTCGGCTAAAATAAGGATTTTATCCTTTTGTTGAACTCTTAAATTTTTATTGAAAATTTGTTGAAAATTATTCCAATATGTAGCCTATTTATTTACTAAAGTAAATATTTTTGTAAAATAATTACTATCACTCACTTTATCTAAGCTCCCTATGAAATCTAAACTAGAATACATTTGGCTAGACGGTTACTTCCCAACACAAAACATGAGAAGCAAAACCAAACTAGTAGATGACTTTAGCGGTAAATTAGAAGATTGTCCAATTTGGTCTTTTGACGGCAGTTCAACTAGACAAGCAGAAGGAAACTCTTCTGATTGTTTACTAAAGCCTGTAGCTATTTTTCCAGACCCGGAAAGAAGAGACGGCTATTTAGTTATGACTGAAGTATTGAACTCGGACGGTACGCCACACAAATCCAATGCTCGTGCAAAAATTGATGATGACGATAACGACTTTTGGTTTGGATTTGAACAAGAATACTTCATCATGGATGTGGAAACACAGCTTCCATTAGGTTTCCCTATGGGAGGATATCCTGGCCCACAAGGAATGTATTACTGCTCAGTGGGTGGTAAAAATACACACGGAAGACATATTGTTGAAGAACATGCTGACATTTGTTTAGATGCAGGAATCAATTTTGAAGGAATCAACCAAGAGGTTGCTTGCGGACAGTGGGAATTCCAATTATTTGCCAAGGGCGCTAAAAAAGCAGGAGATGAACTTTGGGTAGCGCGTTATTTACTAGATAGATTAACTGAAAAATACGGATACTATATTGAGTACCACCCAAAACCAATTAAAGGAGATTGGAATGGTTCTGGTATGCACGCTAATTTTTCGAATGAATTATTGAGAACATGCGGTTCGCAAGAAGTGTACGAGAAAGTTTGTGAAGCTTTTCGTCCAGTAACAAAAGAACATATTGATGTGTATGGTGAGTTTAACGAACAACGCTTAACAGGACTACACGAAACAGCTTCCATTAATGACTTCAGTTATGGAATATCAGATAGAGGTGCCTCTATCAGAATTCCTATTATAACTGTAGAAAATGAATGGAAAGGGTGGCTAGAAGACAGAAGACCTGCTTCTAACGGAGATCCATACAAAATTGCTGGAAGAATTGTGAAAACTGTTAAATCAACAAAAATTTAATTTACAATATATAGATAAAAAAAGGCATCCAAATGGATGCCTTTTTTATGCTTTAAACATTCTACTACAAAAAATAGATATACGCAATGTATGCCAGCAGCATGACGCAACCTTCTATTCTATTGATAGTACTTTTACTATAAACGCGCATAACAGGGTAAAGTAATATAACAAAGCCTAGCATAATCCAAATATCTTTTGTAAAGATTTTTACATCTCCAACAGGAAGATCGGTTACTAAGGAAGTAATACCCAAAACTGCTAACACATTAAATATATTAGATCCCAATAGGTTTCCAATGGCTAAACTTTCTTCTTTACGTACTGCTGCCACTACCGATGCAGCCAACTCAGGAACACTGGTTCCAATAGCTACCACACTGATAGAAATAACACGCTCGGTTACTCCCCATTCTCTCGCAATAGAAATAGCGCCATTTATCAGGAAATCAGCACCATAATACAAAGCTAATCCACCAAATACTAAATAAGTGGTAGATTTCCATACGGGATAAGACTTGACCTCTTCTAAAAACTCATCGTCTTGTGCTGCTTGAACACCTTTTTTTCTAGAACTTCTAATAATAAGAAAAACAAAAATAAGTAGAAATAAAACAAAAAAAGCACCCATCCAAAATTGGATAGCACGAAACTGATAAATAAGTAATACAAAAACTAAAGAAACTCCCAACAACATAGGGTAGTTCGTTATATAAGTATCATTGGTAATATTTAGCGGAAATATAAGTGCAGTGAACCCTAGTACCAAACCAATGTTAGCAATATTAGATCCTATTACATTTCCTAAAGAAATATCTGGATACCCACCAAGTGCAGCATCTAGACTTACTAAAAGTTCTGGAGCAGAGGTAGCAAAAGAAACCACCGTCATCCCGATCACCAAACTGGAAATTTTAAGCCGTAGCGCCAAAGAAACAGAACCCTTTACTAAGCATTCGCCACCCACGGCTAATAAGGACAAACCTAAAATGAGATAGATATAGTCCATTATTTTTTCAAGTCTTTATCTATTTTTTGCGCTTCCTTCTTTATCTCGTCTGCACTAGATTGTATTTCGCGTCTAATATCGTTAGAAGCATCTTTCAACTCACGAATTCCTTTACCTAAACCACGCGCTAATTCTGGTATCTTTTTAGAACCAAACAACATCACCACAATGATAAGGATGACAAAGATTTCCTGTGTACTAATGAATAATAAATGTTCTGTCATTATAATTAGATTGAAGAGCAAAAATAAAAAAACCCCGCTCAAAGGCAGGGCTTTCTATTTATTTAGAAAAATTTATTTCTTCTTTTTGTTTTCATACTTATTTATCGTGTCCAACATTATTGGAGATGCTACAAATAAAGAAGAGTAAGTACCTACCAATACGCCCACCATTAAGGCGAACATAAATCCTCTAATCACTTCACCTCCAAATAGGAAGATAATCAACAACACAAAGAAGGTAGTAATAGAAGTATTAATCGTTCTACTTAAAGTACTGTTCAAGGCATTATTTACCAACTCATTGAAATCTTTCTTCTTAAAGATACCCATATGCTCACGAATACGGTCAAACACAACCACGGTATCGTTAAGCGAGTAACCAATAATGGTTAAGATAGCTGCTATAAATGCCTGATCAATCTCTAAAGAGAATGGCAAGATACCATAGAAGATAGAGAAGATAGATAATACAATCATCACATCATGGAATACCGCTGCTACCGCACCCAAACTAAACTGCCATTTACGGAAACGCAATAAGATATATAAGAAGATAACCAATAGTGAGAAGACAACCGACCAAACCGCTGCATCCTTAATATCGTCTGCAATGGTTGGACCTACCTTTTGCGAGCTCATAATTTCATATGCACCATACGCAGCTAAACCTTCCGCTAATTGTGCAGTAACTAATTCATCTGCATTTAAATCTTGATTATCAATTAGGTACTTTGTAGTAATCTTCACTTGGTTATCCTCACCAAAGGTTTTTACTTCTGGGAACATTTCTACACCACCCGTTACAAATGCTTGCCCTAAAGAAGCACGAAGATCTTCATTATTAGCCGTATCATCAAAACGGACTACAAAAGTTCTACCACCCTTAAAGTCTACACCATAGTTAAGCCCTTTGCTAATAAAAGAACCAATTCCTAATAAGATGATTAAAGAAGAAAATATGTAAAAACGCTTACGCTTACCAATAAAGTCCACCGCAGTGTTTTTAAATGCACCTCTTGTGATTTTATTATCAAAGCTTACTGACTCCTTCTTACTCAATCTCCAGTAGAACATCAATCTAGTAATGAATATAGCAGAGAATAATGAAGTAAGGATACCGATTACCAAGGTAGTAGCAAATCCTTTAATAGGACCTGTACCAAACACATATAATATAATGCCCGTTAATAAGGTAGTAACATTCGCATCGATAATAGAGCTATATGCTGCTTTGTAACCATCGGCTACTGCTAAACGCAAGCCTTTTCCATTCATCAATTCTTCTCGCACACGCTCGTAAATAAGTACATTCGCATCTACGGACATACCTATCGTTAATACGATACCTGCAATACCAGGCAGGGTCAAAACTCCACCTATTGACGATAGTACTCCAAACACAAAGAATAAATTTGCTAATAGTGCAGTATTAGATACTACCCCTGCAAAATTGTAATAGAAAATCATGTACCCCAACACAATCATCAAAGCAATGATGAATGAGCGGAAACCAGCATCAATTGCTTCCTGACCTAAAGAAGGACCAACAATTGCCTCTTCGATGATTCGAGCAGGCGCGGGTAACTTACCTGATTTCAAAATATTTGCTAAATCGTCAGCTTCATTAATGCTAAAGTTTCCTGTAATTTGAGAACGACCTCCATAAATTTCTGCTTGAACTGTTGGAAAAGAATATACATAGTTGTCCAAAACAATAGCTACACTTTTACCTATATTTTCACCTGTTAAACGCTTCCAGGCTCTACCTCCCTCAGCACTCATTGACATTGAAACTTCTGGACTACCGTTAAATTGACCAAATTCCGTACGAGCATCCGTCACAACATCTCCAGCCATAGCTGCCTTACCGTCTCTAGAAGTAACTTTCAAGGCTATTAATTGCACAAAATTTCCTTCAGTATCATAAGGCTTAACAGTCCAAGCTAACTTTAGATCTCTTGGAAGTAAATCTTGCACCTCTGGCATCAATAAATAAGTGTTAATTTGAGCTGTATCCTTCACTGCTGCAAAACCACAAACTGGACCCTGATTTGGTTGATTATTTTGGTTAATATTAGGTATTAACACCGCGTAAAACGGATTTTCCAAAGCAAACTGATCAGCAGAAAGAGCTGCTGTATCTATTATTGATGTTAAAGAATCTAAACTAGAAGCTTTTTCTGAAAAGGAAGCAGTCTCATCTTTAACGACCTCCTCTGCTTGCTCTTCAGTATCATTATCTATAGTTGATTTTAAAAAGGCGTTAACTTCTGAAAAAGGAGCTAGCACTTCTGCATTTTCAAAAGTTTCCCAGAATTCTAACTGTGCTGTTCCCTGTAATAATCTACGAACACGCTCTGGGTCTTTCACTCCAGGAAGTTCAATTAAAATACGACCAGAACCCTCTAGGCGCTGAATGTTTGGTTGTGTAACACCAAATCGATCAATACGCGTTCTTAATACATTGAACGAACGATTAATTGCTTCTTCAACCTCTTCTCGAATAACATTGATTACTTCTTGATTTGAAGATGATGTTTGAATTAAATCTTTAAGTTCAGGAGTGTAAAAAATCGAAGCTAATTTTGCATTAGGATCTATTTCCTCAAAAACTGAACCAAATAGTGTTACAAAATCATCTTGACTATTTCTTTGTTGTGCTGTAGCAGATGCAATTGCAGCATTAAAAGTTTCATCTTTACTGTAATTAGACATTGCTCGAATAACATCTTTCACAGAAACTTCAAGGGTAACATTCATACCTCCTTTAAGATCAAGACCTAAATTTATTTCTCTTGCTGTACACTCATTATAAGTATATTCTTTTAAACCAATATTATAAACTGGTTCAGTAGCAATAGAGTCTAAATACGCGCGTTCTTTTACCTCATCTCCATTAGCATATAACCTGGCGTTATCTTCAATCCCATTAGCTATCCATGTGAATGACAACTGATATAAACACACCAATGCGAATAAGATAGCGAATAAGGAAACTAAATTTCTATTTTGCATAATAATTTACTTGCTTTTTATTAGAACGGGCAAATATAGAATTTCAAAATGGAAATAGCAATGGAAAGCACTGCCACTTTTCCCTCTTAAAACATTCAAAAGATGAGCTCGTAAGAAATAGAGCAGACACATCAATAAATAAACTCTTAATACATATCTTTGAAAGCATGAAGATAATTATATTCTTTACTGCATTTTTGCATACTTTTTTCTTGTGGGGACAAAGCTTTGAAAGATTAAACATCCCTACAACTGAAAATGGATCTCTACTAACTCAAGCTTGGACAGGAGGAGTGAATAGTTGTTTGTTTTCTGAAATTGATTTCAATTTAGATGGAGTAAAAGACTTACTGTTGTTTGATAAATCTTCTAATAGAGTACTCCCATTTATAAAAAAGGGTAACTCTTATAACTATCAGCACGAGTTTGTAAGTGATTTCCCAGAACCCTTTGAAATTCATTTTCCATGGATGCAAGCAATTGACTACAACTGTGATAATAAAAACGATCTTTTTGTTTTTAATGGTGTTGGACTTAGTGTGTATAAAAACACATCTATGGAAAGTTTAAGCTTTGAACTTATTACCGATTTTTTACCCTTTCAATTGGATGGAAACACTTTATCATTGTTTGTGTTAGATAATACACTTCCTTATCTAGGTGATTTTGACAATGATGGCGACATAGATATAATGAGCTTTTCGTCTTTTGGACTTTCAACAGTACATTACTACAAGAACAAAAGCGTTGAAAACACGGGCTCCTGCGGATTAGAACTAGAACTTGAAAATGATTGCTGGGGAAACTTTAGTGAAGCTGGGGGTTTTTACGCATTAGGGAGCTGTGGAGATGGTGAGATGCTTAATCGATACTCATCATCAGCTGATGGCGCATATACCATGAATTTTATAGATATAGATGCAGACCAGGATCAAGATTTACTTTTGGGTCATGACATTGTAAACAATATAAATCTACTTTTTAATAATGGAAATAACGAAATAGCATCCGTAAGCAGTGACTTTCCAGTAAACACAGTTACTGCAAGTATCAACAAACTACCTGCTGTTTTTCATATAGATATAAATGATGACAATTTAAAAGATCTTATTGTAAGTCCTTTTTTAAAAACAAGTTCTGAAAATTTTGAAAGTAATTATCTATACACAAATACAGGAACCTCTTCTGCTCCAGTATACGAACTAATACAGAATAATTTCATACAAGAAAACACGATAGACTTAGGTGAAAGTGCTTACCCTACAGTATTTGACTATAATAATGATGGTTTACTAGATTTAATAGTTGGCAATTACGGATATTATCAAAGTAACGGAAACTACACCTCAAGCCTTGCCCTTTTTGAAAACACAGGAACTATAGAAAACCCTGCTTACAATTTAGTAAACAGAGATTTTGCTCAATTATCAAGCATCCCTCTAAACACCATATTAAATCAACCTACAAACGGACTAATCCCTACATTTGGTGACCTAGACAATGATGGAGACAAAGATTTAATTGTTGGAGATGCAAACGGAATGATTCACTATTTCAAAAACACTTCTAACGGTGAAGATATAGCAAGCTTCGAATTAGAAAATGTAAACTACTTTAATATTGATGTTGGCAATAGAGCCGCACCTATCTTATTCGACATAAACAACGACAACTTACTTGACTTACTTATTGGAGAAAGAGATGGAACCTTAAACTACATCCCAAACACAGGAGATGTAAACAATCCTAACTTTACCATTATAAACGAAAACTTCGGAAACATAAATACGACAACCGAACAAGGTCAGATTGGTAATGCTTCACCATATTGTTACATAGATAAAAACGAGCTAAAGTTTATCATAGGATCTGAATCTGGACACATTTATATATACAATAATATCACCAATAATCTTGAAGGCTCTTTTAACCTAACAAATACAATTAATCTAATAGAAGGCAAAAGAACTAGCCCGTGCTACATAGATATGAATAATGATGATAAAAAAGATTTAATCATAGGCAATATAGGTGGCGGACTTGCCTTCTATCAAGGAACTGAAGAATCTGTACATACAGAGGAGCTAACACACAATACTAAAATATATCCAAATCCTAGCACATCTAACATCCATATAAAAAGCGATTATATTGGCTCATTATCTATTTATAACATGCTAGGTCAAGAAGTTTACTACACCCAAAAAGACAAACAAAACATTACACTAGAAATAGATCAACTACAAAAAGGAATGTATTTTATAAAAACAGGAAGTACTACTCATAAATTTATTAAACAATAAAAAAGGGAGCATTGCTCCCTTTTGAAAATACAATTCTATTTGGATTAAAAGAGATTCATCTCGCTTAAAAGCTTATTGGTGGCCTTAACCCCTTCAGCTGATTCGGCTAACAATCCCTTTTCGTTTTCATCTAAATCAATCTCTACGATTTTTTCAATTCCGTTTTTACCTAAAATAACAGGCACACCAATTGTTAAATCATTAAGTCCATACTCTCCTTCTAATAAAGCAGAACATGGGAACATTTTTTGCTGATCGCAAGCAATGGCTTGCACCAAAGCAGATACAGCAGCTCCTGGCGCATACCAAGCCGAAGTACCCAACATACCTGTTAAAGTAGCTCCACCCACTTTCGTGTCAGCAGCCACTTGTGCCAATCTTTTTACCGATAAGAATTCTGATGCTCTTACCGAGTTTCTTGAAGCCAAACGGGTTAAAGGAACCATGCCCTTATCACTATGACCACCAATTACCATTCCATCTACATCAGAAGTTGGGCACTTTAACGCTTCAGATAATCTGTACTTGAAACGAGCGCTATCCAGTGCACCACCCATACCAATGATTCTATTCTTTGGTAATCCAGTTAATTTATGTGTTAAGTAAGTCATGGTATCCATCGGGTTACTCACAATAATCAAAATAACATTTGGTGAATATTTGATTAAATTTTCTGAAACGGTTTTTACGATTCCTGCATTGACACCGATTAACTCCTCACGAGTCATACCTGGTTTTCTAGGAACTCCTGAAGTAATAACAGCAACATCGCTACCCGTTGTTTTTCTGTAATCGTTAGTACTTCCTACAATTTTAGTATCAAAACCATTTAAAGAAGCTGTTTGCATCAAGTCCATTGCCTTTCCTTCTGCAAAATTTTCTTTGATATCTACTAATACCACTTCCGAAGCAAAGTTTTTAATCGCAATATACTCGGCACAACTAGCGCCTACTGCTCCTGCTCCTACTATTGTAACTTTCATAATTATATCTTGTTAAATGATGTTTATTTTTGAACGTTGCAAATTTAGTAAACACACCTCATTTAGCAATATGCTAAAACACATTTATTCAAGCACTTATTGAAAGCGTAATGTGTTGAGAAGATAATTTTTAAAAATCTACAATTCTCACTAGATTTGATGCATCGATAAAATATTACTATTTTAGCCTACGATTAAAAGTAATCTATGAGAAGAACTTTATTGTTTATATTTGTTATTTCAGTAATAGCCCTTTCAGCGAAAGCACAAATTGATGCTGGAGAAGATGTAACTATTTGCGGACCACAAGATGTTAATCTTACCGCTGACTACACCCCTAACTCTGTTGGAACTAGTGACTACATTTTGGAAAATGTCCCTTACACAAATGAAAATTATGCTGGCACCATAGTCAACTTGTTTGATGATGACGAAGAGGGACCTTTTGACATTGGGTTTGAATTCTGTTACTTTGACAACACTTATACTCAATTTTGCATAGGATCAAATGGGTGGATAACTTTTGACTGTGGACAACCAACAAACTATGTCTCAGGACCAATACCCAACCCAACAGCTCCATTAAACTCAATAATGGGCCCATGGTCTGATTGGAATCCAGGCGTTGGTGGAGAAGTGAGGTACGAAACTATTGGAACTGCTCCAAACAGAGCGCTAGTTGTCTCTTGGATAGATGTCCCCCTTTTCGGAGTAGCCTGTGGCACCTATCAAGGAAAATTTCAAATAGTATTGCGAGAAACCACTAATATTATTGAGAATAACATAGAGTATAAAACTAACTGCCCTGATGATGGTGCAGGAGGGTCTAACATTGCCGTACAAGGTATACACAACATTGACGGAACTGTAGCTGTGGTTGTTCCTGGAAGGAATGCAACAGGATGGGAAGCTACAAACGAATCACATCAATATACTCCAATAGGTCTTGCTATTAGCAATGTTCAATGGATTGATCAACTAGGAAATTTAGTAGGAACTGGAACTGATATCACAGTTACCCCTACAAGTACTACAACATATACTGCTATTGCACAAGAATGTCCTAACTCATATTCAGATGATGTAACAATTATCTTTTCTCCTGCCATAACAACTAGTATTATAGTAGAAGATAATTTATGTCCTGGACAAATTGCAGGTAATATTGATGTTACTAGCGCTGGCGGCTCTCCACCTTTGGATTTCAGTTGGACTGCCACAAACGGATTCACCTCATCTTTTGAGGATTTGTCTGGTTTAGATGCGGGCTCATACACCCTTTCCATAACAGATGCTTTTGATTGTGAAACTGTGATAGGTCCGTTCAGTATCTCGGCTCCTCCCCAACAAATTGTAGCATTTGAAGACATAAACCCCGTAACCTGTTTTGGATTTGCAGACGGGTCTATTGATGTTACTATGACTGGAGGAACTCCTAATTTTTCATACAGTTGGAATGGACCAAATGGATATACCTCAACTAGCGAAGACATTAATGGGCTTGAGCCTGGAATTTATGATTTAAGTGTTTTAGATTTAAACAGCTGTCCATACAGCAACACGTATGAAGTAACTCAATCCACATTGCTTGGAATAAGTCATACAACTTCCGATTATAACGGATATCAAATTCGATGTTTTGGAAATGAAGACGGATGGGTATCTACATCCGTATCAGGAGGTACTACTCCTTATACTTACGAGTGGATAGGACCTAATGGTTTTACAGCTAATTTTTCTGATATTTATAATGCTGAAGCAGGCTATTATACGCTTACTGTAACAGACGCAAACGGCTGTCCAGATCAGTTAAATGTTTCACTCATACAACCTGATTCTCTTCAAATAGACATCTCTAATTACGCACACGAAAGCTGCACCTACAATAATGATGGATTTATTGAAATAGCAACTTGGGGTGGAGTAGAAACACCTATTGGAAGTAATAACTTTGGTCCTTTTACCCAAAGATGGGATGCAGAGAATTTCTTCTCAACAAATGAAGATATTTATGATTTACAAGCTGGAACTTATTACCTAACTACAACCGACCCTAACGATTGTGTGAATAGTTTACAGTTTGAAATTGAAGAACCTCCAATGGTTATTGCTGATTATTACACCTTAAATGACACCATTACAATTAATTTCCCATACGCAAGTTTTTACGACCGTTCAGAAGGAGAGGTGGTTAGTTGGGAATGGAACTTAAGCAATGGTATTAGTTCAAGTAATCAAGATTTAACAGATATTAACTTTGCTACCAACTTAGAAGAAATTGGCAGTAAACTATATAGTCTTCAGCTTATTGTTACGGATGCTTTCAGTTGTTCCGACACAACTTACGGCCACATCAAACTGAAAGACGAACATGTTTTATATGTACCAAATGCCTTTACACCAGACTCTGATGGACATAATGATATATTCTTTGTGAAGTATAACGCTATCAAGGAAGGAACATTTATCATGGAGATATACGATCGTTTTGGAACAGTAATACACCGAACAACTGATCCAAATAGTACTTGGGATGGAACAAATGATTTTACAGGAAATGAAATTATGCCGGGGGTATATACATACCGTATAGCATATCAAGATTTTGAAAACTGGAAATACGACCACACCAACTGTGAAAATTGCACCGGTACAATCACCCTGATTCGATAAACGAATTATTAAAAATAAAAAAGCCCACTATTAGTGGGCTTTTCTTTAATATATGCTATGTGTTAAGCATCAATATTAGCGTATTTCGCATTGGCTTCAATAAATGCTCTCCTTGGCGGAACTTCATCCCCCATTAACATGGAAAACACTCTATCAGCTTCAGCTGCGCTATCAATACTTACTTGGCGTAAGGTTCTTGCTTCAGGATTCATGGTTGTATCCCACAGCTGCTCTGCATTCATCTCTCCCAAACCTTTATAACGCTGTATGTTAACGCTACCGCCCATTCTTTCAGCTAATAAATCACGCTCGTAATCGCTCCAACAGTAATGTTGTTCCTTTCCTTTCTTAATTAAGTAAAGTGGCGGAGTAGCAATGTATAAGTATCCGTTCTCTACTAACGGCTTCATATAACGGAAAAAGAATGTTAGGATGAGTGTGGCAATATGCGAACCATCCACATCTGCATCCGTCATAATTACAATCTTGTGGTAACGAAGTTTTTCTAAGTTCAAGGCTTTACTATCTTCTTCCGTTCCAATTGTTACACCCAAAGCAGTAAACATATTCTTAATTTCCTCATTTTCGAACACACGGTGTTGCATGGCTTTTTCTACATTCAAAATTTTACCTCTCAATGGTAAAATTGCTTGGAAGAAACGGTCACGACCTTGTTTTGCTGTACCACCTGCAGAATCACCCTCAACCAAGAAAATCTCGCATTTTTCCGGATCTTTATCCGAACAATCGGCCAGTTTTCCAGGAAGCCCTGAGCCTGATAAAACATTTTTACGCTGCACCATTTCGCGTGCTTTACGCGCAGCATTACGCGCTTGTGCCGCCAACAATACCTTCTGTACAATTTGCTTGGCCATCGCGGGATTTTCCTCCAGGTAATTATTCAACATTTCACCAACTGCCTGATCAACAGCTCCTGTAACTTCTTTGTTTCCTAATTTGGTTTTGGTTTGCCCTTCAAATTGTGGTTCCATAACCTTTACAGAAATAACCGCTGTTAAACCTTCACGAAAGTCATCTCCTGCAATTTCATACTTCACCTTATCCAACATCCCCGATTCATCAGCATATTTCTTAAGCGTTCTAGTTAACGCTCTTCTAAAGCCTGAAAGGTGGGTTCCTCCTTCATGCGTATTAATGTTATTTACATAAGAGTGAATGTTTTCCGAGTAGGATGTGTTGTAATGCATAGCTACTTCTACAGGAACACCATTTTTCTCGGTTTCCATGTAAATAACGCTATCCAATAACTTCTCTCTATTCTCATCAATTAAGTCTACAAATTCACGCAAACCTCCTTCAGAGAAAAACTCATCTTTCACAAACTCGCCTTCGTCATCTTTTCTTCTCTTATCTGTTAAAGAAAGGTGAATCCCTTTATTCAAGAAAGAAAGCTCGCGCAAACGCGCTTGTAAAATATCGAAGTGATAAACGGTATCTAAAAAGATTTCATCATCTGGCTTAAAGGTAACTTCCGTTCCTGTTTTGTTCGTTGTTCCAATCTGTCTAACATCGTACTGTGGAATACCACGAGAATACTCTTGCTCATGCACTTTACCATTACGATGTACTGTAGCTTTTAAGTGTGTAGAAAGTGCATTTACACAAGATACACCTACGCCGTGCAACCCACCTGATACCTTGTACGAATCCTTATCAAACTTACCTCCGGCATGAAGTACAGTCATTACAACCTCTAAAGCCGATTTTTTCTCTTTTGGGTGCATATCGGTTGGGATGCCACGACCGTTATCTTGCACAGTGATAGAATTATCCTCATTGATAAACACATCAATGTGAGTACAGTGTCCTGCTAAGGCCTCATCAATGGAGTTATCCACCACCTCGTAAACTAAATGGTGCAATCCTTTTTGGCCTACATCACCAATATACATGGCTGGCCTTTTGCGAACCGCCTCTAAGCCCTCTAGGACTTGAATATTACCGGCACCATATTCCGGCTTATTCTCTACATTTTCGCTCATTATATTTTTCAATTAGTTTTTCGCTATATTTCTAGGACATAGACAAATGTAAAAAAAGCACTAACATAGGTACTAAAAAACAGCGATAAATACCGCTATTTTTATTAACAATTAGTTGATAAGTTTTAGACTACAACTGATACGAAATTACCAACTGAATTTGACGCGGAATAACAGGATAATTTTGCCATATCTCATATCCGCCAATTAATCGCTTACCGATTAAATAAGCCGACAATACCTTGTTATATCGATATTCTACTTTTAAATCGAAGTCAATGATATTTTTTAAATCAATGTACTTTATTGCATAGTCAAGTTGACCTGTTCTTTCTGCTACCCTATTAAAAGCAGTGTAAACATCTAAATGTCCTATAATCTTGTCTCCAAGGTTGTAAAATCCATTTAGGTTCGCTTCAAAAGAAGGCATTCCTGAGGGGTAGTTTAATTCCGTTAGGTTATAATGATTGTACATTAAAGAAAAATGAACTCCTTTTCTATCTGATGGATTCCAATTTGCATTTGCTTGAACAGATAAATGTTTGACATTGTCATACAGCACAGAGAATTTATTCAAATAGTAATTTGGATTCTCATTTCTAGCAAAAAAGGCCATATCTTTTCTGCTAGCAAAAGAGAGTTCTGCACTCAAACGGATATCGGAATTAAAGTAAGTGTTTAAACCGGCATAAAAATCCATTGAAGAAGTGTTTTTAAGCACTACAGCATCTCCGTCATATTGCAAAGCATTCAGCACAAAAGGGTTTTCCTTGCTCAAGCTCCAATAAGAGTTCTTCTGCAGCCCAGAACGCACCCCTCCATACACCTTGAATATTTTAGGAACAATATCATAGTCGGCACGCAACTGAGGATAGAAGTGGAAATTCAAACCCACCGTATCCATAATTCTATTATTAATCACCTCATCGAATCCTGCACTTACTTTTAGACCGTAAAAATCACCATAAAACCTTGGGCTCAAGGTATAAATCCCTTCCCTTGCAGTATCAGCTGCAAAAGCCATATCTGTAGCCGTGTTATTGGTATATAAATCAGCTTTAAAACCAACCGAATAATCATAAGTTCCGAATCTCTTTTTAAGCAGTGATTCAAAACCATAATTATTTTCAGTCATCTCGTTTAAATCGGATAGATTTATAGCCGTAAAATAACGCAACCTATCACGATTATTGTGTTTGCTTTCTAAAGAAACATTGAATTGAGAATAACCCCAATACTGATGCATTTTCTGTTCTGATAAACTATCTTGCATCCCGTGTGCCGAAAACACATTTCCTTCTCTAGAAATATTTGCATTAACAATTCCAAAATCCAGAACTCCTTTTCCGTAAGCTGCGATATTGGTTTGTTGAAATCCTGCATCAAAACCTTGTACTTTAGCAGGGGAATTGTGATACCCAGCCTCTACTCCATAACTCCACTGTTTATTGCGTAAGGAATTGTAGTAACCTTCAAAAGATGGTAGTGCCGTGTTACCCAAACCCAGCTTCAAATAGGTCTGATACAAGCGAGGAATAGGCTCTCCTTTAATTTTTGCAGGTCTTATCGTATCAATTTGATAAGCTGTTTGATATTGCTTAGATAAAGTACTGTAATATACATTCTTCTGCACTTTTACGGTATCGGAAATTTTAGGGATGTCTACTATTTTTCGCGCTGGAGGAATCATAGGAACAAATTGCTCTACCACATCCACCTCTTGCACATCCAAATCTTGATCTTGCGCCCATAGATTAAAGGACGAAAAAATCAGCAGTATAATTAAAACTTTATTCTTCATCTTCCTCTAGTATTTCTTCTTCCATCAAATCATCAAAGTCAATCTCCATATCCTTCAATAAATCAATGATTATTTCAGATTCTTCTTGCGTTTGGTTTTGCTGTGCTTCCAATGCTTCAATCGCTTGTTTTTTATCAATTGCCAATTGCTTCAG
>PAYR01000006.1 GCA_002715345.1 Flavobacteriales bacterium
GTCAGATGCTCTAACCAACTGAGCTAAGGAGGAGTGTTTGTTAAAAACAGGGTGCAATATTAGTACAATACTCATAATTATGCAATACATTTGCTAAAAATTCAAACCCTTAGAAAATGAGCTTGTTAGTAGTTGGAACTGTAGCGTTTGATGCCATAGAAACCCCTTTTGGTAAGACCAACAAGATAGTAGGAGGCGCAGCAACCTATATAGGGATGTCGGCATCTAAATTTTACGATCACATCAACCTGGTATCTGTTGTGGGTAATGATTTTCCAAAATCAGCCATTGAAATGATGCAAAACCATCACATGGATATGGAAGGTTTGCAAATTAAACAAGGCGAAAAAACCTTCTTTTGGGCAGGAAAATATCACAACGACATGAATACGCGTGATACCCTAGAAACTCAGTTGAACGTACTAGAAACCTTTGATCCAAAAGTGCCAGAGAGCTACCAAGATTGCGAATGTTTGATGTTGGGCAACTTAATGCCAGCAATACAAAAAAAAGTTTTATCGCAACTAACAGAGCGCCCAAAAATAATTGTATTAGACACCATGAATTTCTGGATGGACAACTGTTTAGAAGATTTAATGGAGGCGCTAAAAAACGTAGACGTTTTAACTATAAACGACGAAGAAGCGCGCCAACTTTCAGGAGAATATTCTTTGGTAAAAGCGGCGCGTAAGATTTTATCTTTCGGGCCTAAACACCTCATCATTAAAAAAGGAGAGCACGGAGCACTATTATTTAATCATGACGAGGTATTCTTTGCGCCAGCATTACCTTTAGAAGATGTTTTTGACCCAACAGGAGCAGGAGACACTTTTGCAGGAGGGTTTATAGGACACCTTTGCGCCACAAAAGACTATTCTTTCCAAAACATGAAAACAGCGGTAATTATTGGTTCGGCAATGGCTTCTTTCTGTGTAGAGAAGTTTGGTACAGAGCGATTAGAAAACCTAAGTGATGAAGCAGTAGAGCAACGCATTCAAGAGTTTGTAAAACTAGTCCAATTCGATATTTCTTTGAAATAAAAGCAAAATAACAAATAAAAGAAAAGCCACTACTTAGCGGCTTTTTTATGAGTTTATTTGAGTTTATTCAAGCTCAACCAACACTTCGTTTTTTTCTACTGCTTGATCTTTTACCACAGCAATTTTTTTAATCACACCANCTGTTGGTGATTTAATCACATTTTCCATCTTCATAGCCTCTAAAACCAACACACCATCACCTTTAACAACAGCGCTTCCCACACTTAGCATAATATCCAAAACCCTACCCGGCATAGGCGCTTTTATTTCCGACTCTTTTTGATTGTGAAGACTATCCATTCCTAAAGATTGCAACAACTCATCATACTGATCTTTTAACTGAACATTGTAATTATTGTTGTTAATGCGGATAATAAAGGTTTTCTCGGCTGTATTTGCTTCTACCACATCAGCCACCATAGATCGTCCTTTAAAGATGATATGAAACTGACCACCTCTAACTTCTATACAGTTCCAATCGAAACTATTGCTCTCGAAAGAAAAATCAAACCGATCATTTACCTGTGCCTTCATAACTGCAAAGGTAGAAATTTAGATATTTGTAAACCAAACTAAATTATCAATGGAAACAATTGCATTATTAGCCCTAGCGTTTTTATTGGGCGGAGGAGAGCTAAACAAAAAAGAAGTAGAGTACACCCCCTCTAACAAGGGACAAACCCAAGAGGCATACAACCCGTCAGCAACTCGCCTAAGCGACATTATTCACACAGACTTAGCGGTTCGTTTCGATTGGGAGAAGCAACACCTACACGGAANGGCAGAAATTACAGTAAAACCATATTTCTGGGCCACTAATAAACTGATACTAGACGCTAAGGGGTTTGACATACACAGTGTAAAGATGGGTGAGCAGACGCTTGTTTATAACTACGAAGATGATAAACTAAGCGTTCAGCTAGACAAGGTTTATAATAGAGCAGAAAGCTATACCATTAGTGTTGATTATACCGCTAAACCTAACGAATTAAGAGCAGAAGGAAGCACAGCCATAACAGACGCCAAGGGTCTATATTTCATAAACCCTTTAGGAGAGGAAGATAAGCCACAACAAATATGGACACAAGGGGAAACAGAGTCTAGCTCTTGTTGGTTTCCAACCATTGACAAACCGAACGAGCGCATGACTCAAAAGATTGCGATTACAGTGCAGGATAAGTACACCACGCTTTCTAATGGGCTTTTAGTAAAAAGCGAGCAAAACAAAGACGGTACTCGAACAGATTACTGGGAGCAATCTTTAAGTCACGCCCCCTACCTAGCAATGATGGCGGTAGGAGACTTCAATATCACCACAGATAAATGGAGAGGAATAGATGTAGATTATTACTTAGAAGATGATTTTCATAAATACGCCAGAGGAATTTTCGGAAGAACACCTGAAATGATGGAGCATTACTCAGAAATTTTAGGGGTAGATTATCCTTGGGAGAAATATGCTCAAGTAGTGGTTAGAGACTTTGTTTCAGGAGCAATGGAAAACACCACCGCGGTAATTCATGGCGAGTTTGTGCAAATGGACGAAAGAGAGATGTTGGACAGGCACGAAGAAGACATCATTGCGCATGAACTGATTCACCATTGGTTTGGCGATTTAGTAACCTGTGAAAGTTGGGCTAACCTACCACTTAACGAAGCGTTTGCCACTTATGGAGAATACATTTGGAGAGAAGAGGGTTTTGGAAGAATGGCGGCAGACAAACACCTAGACGCTGATCTTAACAACTATTTTAGAGAAGNAAGAAGCAAACAGGTAGACATGATTCGTTTTGANTANACAGACAAAGACGATATGTTTGACAGCCATTCCTATGCAAAAGGAGGNCGTGTTTTACACATGCTACGCTACTANTTAGGAGACGAAGCGTTTTATCTTGGGCTTCAAAAATACTTAGAAGACAACGCTTTTTCTACAGTAGAAATNCACCAANTAAGNCTTGCAATGGANNAGGTGTGTGGAGAAGATTTAAATTGGTTTTTCAACCAATGGTTTTTAAATAGCGGTCACCCGATTTTAGCNTTCAGTTATGAATATGAAGANAGNACAAATACTCAATGGGTTTATGTAGAACANCTCCAAAATCTTGAAACAACNCCANTATATAGGTTAAACATGGATGTTGCTTTGTATTTTGAGGANTCNGTGTTTACNTANAACATAGANGTAGAAGANGGAGCAGANGCGTTTGCTTTTGCAACAGAGTCANNGCCAACAAATGTAGTNGTAGATTCAGAGCATATGTTGTTAGCAGANATCATAGACGAAAAACCAGAAGAGTGGTGGTTAGACCAATTGTATGCACCGCNNTANATNGATCAAAAANNNGTGTTAGAAAACCTTGGNGGAGNAGCGTTAGAAAAAGCAATCAACCANAACNTAAAACACGAATATTGGGGNGTAAGAGAGTTGGCNATCAAAGCAATTGAAAGAACAGANGACTCCGNTCAATTTGAAACAATANTANTTGATGTTGCNNCNAATGACGANCGTACNGTTGTAAGAGCNGCAGCAATAGATGTGTTGGCAANCNTGGANGANTCNGGNAANNATGAAGAGCTNTTTGAGAANGCTACAAAAGAAAGNTCTTATGCGNTTGCNGGNTCTGGCCTAGACGCCNTAGCNGNGGTTAACNAAGAAAAAGCNCTTNTNNCTGCNAGAANGNTTGAAAAAGANTCGAAAAACGAANTNGAAGANGCNGTGATGAGNACATATGCTACACTAGGAGANCTTCAAGAGTTTTCTTTTTTCGAGAAAGGACTACAAACAGCGTCTAACTACGATTTATATATTACAGCGGCNTATTTTTCAGAATACTTAAAAAACCAAGACNTTAACACAGCGGCTAAAGGAGCCCNAATGATTNTTGAAGCATCCAAAAACGGCCCTTCNTGGGCTAGTTATTACTTTAATATTATGGTTGAAANATTNGNNGAANACCANTTAANTAANGCTGAAAACAAAAAAGAAGCNCAACAAAAATTTGATNAAGCGCTGAACTAATTANAAAAGAAAAAGGNATTTAAAGAAGNTGAGGACCCTGNTCTCGGCTTCTTTCGTATTCANNATCAATNGAGTGATNTTTTTCTGCNTCTGCAGCAGCTACAGCNAACTTNTCACANCGCTCATTTTCTNCATTATTAGCATGACCTTTNACCCANACAAAGCGCACNTTGTGCTCTCTATAAATTCGNAAAAAACGCTTCCACAAATCAGGNTTTTTNTTGTTNTNGAAATACNTTTTCTCCCAGTTAAAAACCCACTTTTTTTCTACAGCNTCNACCACATATTTAGAGTCNGAAAATATAGTGACATCCATNGNTTTNCTTTTCAACATCTCCAAAGCCACAACAACACTTAACANCTCCATACGNTTGTTAGTCGTCATGCGATANCCNTTCGCCACTTCTTTNCTGTGACCATCTTCCGACATCAACACGANGCCGTAACCNCCAGGNCCNGGGTTTCCCNTAGCAGANCCATCGGTATANATAGNGATTCGCATTANACAAACAANANTTTAATATTACTACTAAACANTTTAATNGCGATTGCTAATAATACAATNCCAAACACTTTTCGAAGGACAGCAATCCCTCCTTCTCCAAAAAATCGCTCAAGNCGGTTGGTTAGTTTCAANNNGANATAAACTAAAATGATGTTTAGTAAAATAGCAACAGNAATGTTCACANCCNCATATTCTGCNCTTAAAGAAAGNATGGAGGTCATNGACCCAGCNCCNGCAATAATTGGAAANGCNANGGGNACAATAGAAGCCACNTTTGGNGGNGCNCCATCATCTTTAAATAAACGAACACCNANAATCATCTCCATAGCTAAAGCGAATAAAACAAACGAACCNGCTACAGCAAAAGAGTTAACATCGATTCCGATAAAGNTGATNATGCGCTCTCCNACAAACAAGAAAGCAAACATAATNACCANNGCNACAAGNGTAGCTTTTTCTGGGTGTACCTNTCCNGCNCTTTTTTTGATATCTAAAATAATAGGAATAGANCCGANGANATCAATCACCGCGAACAAAATCATGGTTGCAGAGATNATTTCTGTTAAGNTAAACNCCATAATTTAAANNGNTTGAATGATTTGATCAATTGTTTTTGCAAAGTGTTCATNNTCTAAAGCATGAATTTTNTNTGCNANTGTTTCANCATCATCATTTTCATTTACANCACATTTCGCNTGAAAAANNGTTGNNCCATCNTCATAGTGCTCGTTGACATAATGAATAGTGATTCCGCTTTCTTTTTCTTGCGCTTCAATTACNGCNTNATGAACATGTTTCCCATACATCCCTTNACCACCANACTTAGGTAAAAGCGCAGGGTGTANGTTGATNATTCTATTAGGAAANGCCNGAACAANNGATTNNGGAANNTTTAATAAAAACCCCGCNAANACGATTAAATCCACNTTTTCCGCCAANAATTTATCTAAAACAACCGANAAGCTTGTTAACGCGCTCTTGTTGAAAACAAAGGAAGAAACCCCTAAATCAGCCNNTTTTTTAAGNACCAANGCNTCAGGATTATTACACCCAACCAANACCACNTCAGCACGACCANNTTNNTTAAAATACTNGATTATACGCTGTGCGTTGCTGCCNGCTCCAGAAGCNAATATAGCNATGCGTTTTTTCATCCNTTNTNNTNCAAACAAAGGTAGTTTTTTAGCGANAANAAATAAGCCTTTTACTCGATTATTANGGAAGNNTNTTTNGTTTGGATTATATTTAAAAAGTGCATTTCTTTGCAGCGAGTTTTAATCAAAACATTTAATCATGTCAGACATTGCAACTAAAGTAAAAGCNATCATCGTTGACAAATTAGGAGTGGACGAAGCGGAGGTTACTCCAGAAGCAAGCTTCACGAATGATTTAGGAGCNGATTCATTGGACACTGTAGANTTAATTATGGAGTTCGAAAAAGAATTTNATATTCAAATTCCAGANGATCAAGCAGAAGGNATNGCCACTGTAGGCGATGCAATTGCNTTTATTGAAAAAGCATAATTAAGNCATNATGTCAACAAGACGAGTAGTAGTTACGGGGTTAGGCGCCCTAACCCCAATAGGCAATACAGTTACAGATTTTTGGAACAACATGCTTAATGGAATTAGTGGTGCCGACCGTATCACTCGTTTTGACGCGTCTTTGTTTAAGACGCAATTTGCTTGCGAAGTCAAAGACTTCAATCCAACAGATTTTTTAGATCGAAAAGAAGCGCGAAAAATGGATGCTTATGCCGTTTACGCAATGGTTGCTTCAGCAGAAGCAATGCAAGATTCTGGCATTAAACCAGAAAATATCAATCTTGATAGAGCGGGTGTTATTTGGGCTTCAGGTATTGGTGGCCTGG
Source organism: Flavobacteriales bacterium (assembly GCA_002715345.1). Lineage (GTDB taxonomy): Bacteria > Bacteroidota > Bacteroidia > Flavobacteriales > UBA7312 > UBA7312. Next base: position 6,439 of record PAYR01000006.1, read on the forward strand.
ATACTTTCTTAAAAGAATGTGGGGATTATGCTACAGGTAATGGGACGCCCCGTTTCAACCCATTTTTCATTCCCAAGATGATTGCTGATATTGCTGCAGGACACATCTCTATTAAATATGGCTTTAGAGGACCTAACTACGCAACAGTTTCAGCTTGCGCTTCATCAACACACGCTATGATTGATGCCTTCAACTATATTAAGTGGGGCAAAGCAGACATCTTCATTACAGGAGGGTCTGAAGCATCCATCAACGCAGCAGGTGTTGGCGGTTTCAACGCTATGCATGCACTATCCACTAGAAACGATGATCCTAAAACAGCATCTCGACCATTTGACAACGACCGTGAAGGCTTTGTGTTAGGAGAAGGCGCGGGAGCATTGATTTTAGAAGAGTACGAGCACGCAAAAACAAGAGGAGCTAAAATTTATGCTGAGGTCGTTGGTGGAGCAATGACCGCAGACGCGCACCACATTACAGCACCACATCCAGAAGGCTTAGGAGCAATGAATGTAATGAAGTTTGCGATTGAGGATGCAGAGATGGCGCCAGAAGATGTAGACTATGTAAATGTGCACGGAACATCAACCCCATTAGGAGATGTTGCTGAGGTAAAAGCGATTAAAGGGGTTTTTGGAGGTCATGCTAAAAAGCTTAACATCAGCTCTACTAAATCAATGACAGGACACTTACTGGGTGCTGCTGGAGCCGTTGAAGCAATTGCTTCCATTCTAGCGGTTAAATACGATGTGATTCCTCCCACAATCAATCATTTTACAGATGATCCAAATATTGACAACAGCTTGAATTACACCTTCAATAAAGCGCAAAAACGCGAGGTGAAATCAGCTATTTCAAACACTTTTGGGTTTGGCGGTCACAACGCTTGTGTAATGTTTAAAAAAGTGTAGCCTTTGTTTACCCAGCTGCTACACTATTTTTCCAAAAAATCATCTTTCGAAAAAAAACTATACACGGTTTTAGGTTATTATCCAAAAAACCGTGAACTATATAGACAAGCTCTCACACATAAATCCTACAAAAAAAGAGGCGGCCTACACAACGAGCGCTTGGAGTTTTTAGGAGACGCGGTTTTAGGTTTTGTGGTAGGCGAGATTTTATACCAAAAGTTTCCAAAAGGAAATGAGGGTTTTTTAACCCAGATGCGTTCGAAAATAGTTAGCCGAAAAACGCTTAATAAACTAGCGCTAGAAATCAAACTAAACAAGCTTGTGAGGTATCACAAGTCTGCCGCACACCAATCCCTTTACGGCAACGCTTTAGAAGCGCTTGTTGGGGCAATTTATTTAGATAAAGGACACCACAAAGTGGCCGAATTTATACAAAAAACACTTTTACTTCCCCATCTTGATTTAAACGACTTAACAAAAGAAGTAGTGAGTTATAAAAGTAAGATTTTGGAGTGGGGGCAGCAAAACAAAAAAAAGACAATCTTTAAAGTCTTAGAGTCAACAGGAAAGGACCATAAAAAACTTTACAAAGTAGCACTCTTGTTAGAGGGTGAAAAACTAGGAGAAGGAACAGGGTCCTCAATAAAACGAGCGGAAGAGCAGGCTGCTCAAAAAGCTCAATCACAACTGCTCATTAAATAGTTTCAACCTACCGTGTCTAAGAATTACCTAATTTAGCTGCAATGAAAAAACAACAGCTTCAGTTCGAAATAGAATTAGACTTTGCTTTAGTTGGCATCAGTTGTCACCTTAAAGATTACCGTTTTGTTTGGTTGTTAAACAAAGCGCTACAAAGCAATTTTATCAAAACAAAACAGTTTTGCTTACAAGAAAGCGAGTGTTGTTTTTCACAATTCGAATATCCTATGGAGCTTTCAATAGCATACATATTTGCCAACAGGAGTGCGACAGGATATTTAGTAAACAGAAAACCACAAGTAGACTATTGGCTGAAGTTAGAAGAGCCAGAGAATGAGCGTTTATACAAGTGGGTGGAAGAAATAAGAACAATCCCACAAGTGTTAGTTGCTTATGAGGAGGGTGTGGAAAAAATAAAAGAACAATTTATATTTTAATGAGAAACAACACAAAAATAGTTGCTACATTAGGACCAGCATCATCTACCAAAGAGGTGCTAAAACCCATGATAGAGGCGGGCGTAAATGTGTGTCGTTTAAATTTCTCACACGCAGACCATGAAACGCACCTTAAAACAATTCAAACAATAAAAGAAATTAATAGAGAGTTGCATGTGCACACCGCAATTTTAGCAGACTTACAAGGGCCTAAAATTCGTGTGGGAGAAGTAGAGGAGGGAACAATTTTAGAATATGGGTCAGAGTTGTTCATTACCGATAAACCATGTATTAGCAACAATAAAACACTCTATATTAGTTACGATCAATTCGCTTCAGATATAGAGGTTGGAGAACTAGTGAAAATTGATGACGGAAAAATTCATCTTGAGATAACCTCAACAAACAAACAAGATGTTGTAAAGGCTAAAGTTCTTCACGGAGGGCCACTTTCTTCTAATAAAGGAGTGAATTTACCGAATACAAAAATTTCACAACCTTGTTTAACAAAGAAAGATTTAACAGATTTAGCGTTTATTTTAACCCAACCGATTGAGTGGATTGGCTTGTCTTTTGTTCGCTCAGCAAACGACATTGTTGAGTTAAAAGAGCACATCAAAAAAGCCAATCACCACGCAAGGGTAATCGCTAAAATAGAGAAACCACAAGCAATTGAAAACCTTGATGTAATTTTAGACGTAACAGATGCGGTGATGGTAGCTCGTGGAGACTTAGGTGTAGAAATACCAATGCAAACAGTTCCTGTTTTACAAAAGAAAATAACACACGCTTGCTTAGAAAAAGCAAAGCCGGTTATCATTGCTACACAAATGTTAGAAAGTATGGTTGAAAACATCACCCCAACAAGAGCGGAGGTGAATGATGTGGCAAACTCGGTAATGGATGGAGCGGATGCAGTTATGTTGAGTGGAGAAACATCTGTTGGAGCATTTCCTTTACAAGCGGTGGAGGCCATGCACAAAATTGTGGCTGATGTAGAGCAAGAGTTTAGAGGTACAAGAGCATATCAATTAAAAGAAATGCACGGACAACGATATATTTCGGATGCTATATGTTACCACTCCTGTAAACTAGCGGAGCAAGTGGGCGCGGAGGCGATTATAACCATGACACATTCAGGTTACAACACCATTGAAATTTCGAGCCACCGACCACCCTGTAAAGTGTTTGCGTTTACCAATAATCATGCTATTTTAAACACACTTAGTTTGGTTTGGGGTGTTACCGGTTTTTATTACGACAACCAAAGTAGTACGGACGACACGATTCAAGACACAAAACACATTTTAAAGGAACATGGTTTTGTTAAGAAAGATCAGCTGGTTATCAATGTGGCAAGTATGCCAATTAAAGAAAGGGGGATGACCAATATGATGAAATTAAGTTATGTAAAGTAAAATAAGGAAATGGCTATAAACGTAGAATTATTAGCAGAGATTTGTGAGGTGGCAGGAGCGCCGGGGCACGAGCAAAGGGTAAGAGAAATAGTGTTGCGCGAGGTAACACCTTTAGTAGATGAAGTTCGAATAGACAATATGGGAAATATAACTGCAATAAAAAAAGGAAAGAAGGATAAAAAAGTGATGATAGGAGCCCACATGGACGAGATTGGCTTTATCGTTACACACATTGATGATAAGGGGTTTTTAAGATTTCACACCCTTGGTGGTTTTGACCCTAAAACACTAACAGCACAACGTGTTATCATCCACGGAAAAAAGGATTTAGTGGGTGTGATGGGTAGCAAGCCAATACATGTAATGTCTCCAGAAGAGCGTAACAAACCACCAAAAATCAAAGACTTTTTTATTGACACAGGTATGTCAAAAGAAGAAGTAGAAAAATACATTTCTGTAGGAGACACTATTACAAGAGAACGCAAATTGATAGAGATGGGCAACTGTGTAAATTGCAAATCTATTGACAACCGCGTTTCCGTCTTTATTTTAATAGAAATGTTACGCGAACTGAAAGAAGCACCATACGATGTGTACGGAGTGTTTACGGTGCAAGAAGAAGTAGGAATTAGAGGGGCTAATGTGGCCACACAAGAAGTGAAGCCGAACTTTGGTTTTGGATTAGATACAACCATTGCTTTTGATGTGCCAGGAGCGGCGGGTCACGAAAAAATCACAGAACTAGGAAAAGGAACTGCGATTAAAGTAATGGACTCTTCAACCATTTGTGACTACAGAATGGTGGAGTATATGAAGCAGACTGCCGATAAGCATAAGATTGAATACCAATTAGAAATCTTAACAGGAGGAGGAACGGACACTTCCGGTATTCAGCGATTTACCCCGGGAGGCTCTATCGTAGGAGCGGTATCTATTCCAACACGCCACATACACCAAGTAATTGAAATGGCGGACAAAGATGATATCCGTAAATCGATCGATTTACTGCGCCATTGCGTACAAGATCTCGACCAATACGATTGGGATTTTAAATAAATAAAAAACCCTCGAAAGAGGGCTTTTTTATTAAATCGTTGATTGAAATTGCCTCAAGAAGCGCACATCATTTTCAAAAAATAAACGCAGATCGGTTACACCATATTGCAACATTGCAATTCTTTCAATTCCCATTCCAAAAGCATAGCCAGAGTACTCATCAGGGTTTATTCCACAATTTCTTAATACAGCAGGATCTACCATTCCACAACCCATAATTTCTAACCAACCCGTCCCTTTTGTTATTCTGTAGTCGGATTCAGACTCTAAACCCCAATAAACATCTACCTCTGCGCTTGGTTCAGTAAAGGGGAAATAAGAGGGTCTTAAGCGGATTTCGGTTTGTTCCCCAAACATTTCCTTTGCGAAGTAAAGCAGTGTTTGTTTCAAGTCAGCAAAGGAAACATCTTTATCAATGTATAAACCCTCTACTTGATGAAATATACAATGAGCACGAGCTGAAATAGCTTCGTTTCTATACACCCTTCCAGGAGAGATGGTTCGTATGGGCGGCTTGTTGTTTTCCATATAGCGCACCTGCACAGAAGAGGTGTGTGTACGTAGTAAAATATCAGGTTCTTTTTCTATAAAAAAAGTGTCTTGCATATCTCTTGCGGGGTGTTCATTTGGAAGATTTAAAGCTGTAAAGTTATGCCAATCATCTTCCATTTCTGGACCTTCAGAAATCGTAAAGCCAATACGTTTAAAAATCTCTACAATTTCGTTTCGCACCAAAGAAATGGGGTGCCTACTTCCTAAATTGTCTAAAGATACCTTTCGGCTTAAATCAATATCTTCTCCACCATCATCAGTGTTTTCAAAAGCATTTTTAAAACCGTCAAACTTGTTTTGAGAGGCTTGTTTTAACTGATTTAGCGCTTGTCCAAAGTCTTTTTTCTGTTCGTTTGGAACTTTTTTAAAAGCTGTAAAAAGGTCGTTTATAACTCCTTTTTTACCCAAAAACTTAACTCGAAAAACCTCTAGTTCTTCGGAGTTTTTAGGCGAAAAACCCTCTACTTCACGCAACAATTCTTTAACCTTTTCTAACATCTTATTTTATTATGCTAATAGATATTTCTACATCCTTTAAAGGACGATTGTTTTTATCTCTTTTTTGATTGGCGATTAACTCAATAACCTCCAAACCTTTCACCACTTCTCCAAAAACAGTGTAAGCCCCATCTAAATGAGGTGTGCCCCCAATGGTTCTGTAGGTTTTGGTTTGCTCTTGTGTGTATTTTTTTCCAGATCGAAGTCCAAAAGACCACAATTTTTCCTCTGTAAAATCCTGTCCTTGCACTAGGTAAAACTGCGAACCAGAAGATTCTTTTTTAGGGTTAACCGCATCACCCAAACGAGCAGCGGCCAAAGCCCCTTTTTTATGAAACAATCCATCAACAAACTCAGCCGGAATGGTATATCCTGGGCCACCATTACCTAACTGAACATTTGGAGCTGCTCCTTTAGAATCAGGATCACCCCCCTGTATCATGAAATTAGGGATTACTCGATGGAAAAGTGTACCGTCATAAAAGCGCTCCTCCACCAACTTAATGAAGTTGTCTCTGTGTTGAGGTGTTTCGTTGTACAACTCCACCATCATATCCCCAAAAGAAGTGGAAATAAGAACCGTTGTTCTTTCTTGTGAAAACACAGAAAGACCTAAAAACAGCCCAACAAAAACACTCAATATAAATCTCATAGGAATTACTATCTTTGTTAAGTCCTCTATCGAAGGGCAAAGTAACGAATAATCAAGGAATAATGAAAAGAAGCATCTATCTGTTATTAGGAGTCATATTTTTACTAAGTTCTTGTTATGAGGAACCTTTAACAAAAGCGGTAATAACAGTATATAACACTCAAGGAGAGGTGGTTTCTGGTGCCGAAGTGACATTGTCACAAGACGATATGGGGCCTGGCGTTAATCAAACAAACATCATAGATATAAAAACTTCGGATATGTTGGGTCAAACAGAACATCTTTTTAAATTAGAGTCTATTATGAATGTGGATGCGGTTTTGTATGGATCAGTAGGAGACACTATTCAATCAGGACATACAGTAATAAGGCTTACTAGAGGGAAAACCGAACATAAGGAGATAGAGATTTCACCTTATTAAGCGAAATACTCAACAATAGCTTCTCGAATCAACTTATCTTGTTGTTTAGCATTTATAGAAGGAAGCTTACTCGTTTCTTTCCAATGAGGCCACCCACCTTCATCATGTCCGGTAAATTCGTAATACCCCCACTGACTTAATAAAGCACACACAGCGATGTGCATTACTTCAACCTTTTGATCTTTTTTGAGTTTTTGATAGCCCATCCCTAATTCTTGCAGCCCAATCAAGAAGAGAATAGCTTGTAAATCCAACCCCTCCCCAAAACGCTTTTCTAGTTTTAAAACCACCTCTTTCCAAGCCTGTTCTAATGTTTTTTCCATTTGACAAAAATAGTATTTTTGAATCCGATGAATTATTTAGACATTATTTTATCTATCCCGCTACTTTTGGGTTTATATAAAGGGTTAAAAAGAGGAATTATAAAAGAACTAGCTTCGTTATTAGCTTTGACTCTCGGAATATATGTAGCTGTGCATTTTTCAGAGCAAGTCCAACCAACACTTCAAGCAAACACCTCTATAGACGAATCATTCTTGCCAATTATTGCTTTTGCAGCAACCTTTATTATGATTGTTTTGTTGGTTAGATTACTAGGATTGATGTTGGATAAAATTATAAAACTAGTTGCATTAGGAATGATTAGCGGGTTACTTGGAGGATTTTTTGGGTTATTAAAAACAGCCTTTATTATTAGCGCTTTACTACTAATCTTTAACACTTTAGATTATCATCTAGAACTGATTCCAAACGAGCAAAAGAAAAATTCGCTTTTATACCAACCGATATCTGAAATGGTTCCACTCTTGCTGCCAGAAGTAGAAGATGGAAACAGTTTAATAAAAGATGCTGAAAAAGTGTGGCAAGAAGCGGAAGGGTTTATTTCATTATAGCTGCAATTCCCGGAAGTGTTTTCCCTTCTAAATATTCTAGCATTGCACCCCCGCCAGTAGAAACATAGCTAACCTTATCAGCCATTTCATACTTGTTGATTGCAGCAACAGAATCACCCCCGCCAACCAAAGAAAAAGCACCACTAGAAGTGGCATCCACAATTGCATCTGCAACAGCTTTTGTTCCTTTCGAGAAATTTTCCATTTCGAAAACACCCATTGGCCCATTCCATAAAATAGTGGCTGAGTTTTTGATAACTTCAGCAAATTGACTAGCGGTTTCCTCACCAATATCTAAACCCATAAAACCATCCTGGACGCAGTCAACTTTCGATAGCGCTGTGTTGGCATCATTATCAAAAGAATCAGCATTGATAGAGTCGATAGGTAAACATAAATTCACATCTTTTTCTTTTGCAGATTCAATGATATCTAAAGCTAAACCTAGCTTATCATCTTCTACCAATGAGTTCCCAACATTTCCCCCCATTGCCTTAGCAAAAGTGTAAGTCATTCCACCGCCAATTATCAGATTATCCACCTTGTCCATCAATTGAGAAATGATGGTAATTTTACTAGAAACTTTAGCGCCACCCATAATAGCAGTCAATGGTTTTTTTGTGGTATTTAACACCTTGTTGATGTTTTGAATTTCATTGGTCATAATATGTCCAAAAAACTTTTTTTCTGGAAAAAACTGAGCGATAACAGCAGTTGACGCGTGCGCTCTATGCGCTGTTCCGAAAGCATCGTTTACATATACATCAGCCAATTCTGCTAATTGCTTAGCAAAATCCAAATCCCCTGCTTTTTCTTCTTTGTAAAAGCGAAGGTTATCTAGCAAGAGCACAGACCCCTCACTTAAAGAAGCTGCCTTTTCTTTCACCTCACACCCAATGCAGTCAGCTACAAAATCTACTTTTTTATCAAGTAGTTTCCCAAGTTGAACAACTAGGTATTTTAACGAAAACTGATCTTCTGGTCCGTTTTTTGGACGACCTCTATGAGACATCAAAATCACAGAACCACCATCATTTAAAACCTTATTGATAGTTGGTAGTGCAGCTCGCATACGTGTGTCATCTGTAATTTGCATTTCTGCGTTTACAGGCACATTAAAATCCACACGAATAAGCACTTTTTCTCCTTTAAAACAGTGCTGATCAATTGTTTTCATTTCCTCAGAATTTGTGGTAAAAGTAGCATTTCTAAGCTCAATGAAAAAGGATTTAATTCCTTACCTTTGGCTAAACAGCAAAATCAGATATGCGATTTAGCGAAATTCCCGGAAATCATGCGGTCAAAAAAAAACTCATACAGTCGGTAAACACCGGTAGAGTGAGTCATGCGCAGCTGTTTTTAGGAGAAGAAGGCTCCGCCTCATTACCTTTAGCGTGGGCATATGCGCAATACCTTTCTTGCCAAAATAAAGCAGAAGACTCTTGCGGCAACTGCTCTTCTTGTTTGAAGTTTGAGAAAATGGCACACCCCGATATGCATTGGGTTTTTCCAGTGACAACAGGAAGGTTAACACGTCCCACAAGCGATCATTTCATTAGTGAGTTCAGAGAACTTTTTTTAAAAAACCCTTACAGCACAGAAAGCCAATGGTATACGCATTTAGAAACCGAGAATAAACAAGGGTTTATCGGCGCTGCAGAGGCGACTGATTTGATAAAAAAAACATCCCTTAAACCATATGAAGGAGGGTATAAAATTGTGTTGATATGGCATGCGGAAAAAATGCATACCGCAACAGCAAACAAGCTTTTAAAACAATTAGAAGAGCCGCCAGAAAAAACAATTTTCATACTGCTAACTCCACGGCAAGAGCAACTGCTTACGACAATAATATCCCGCTTACAGATCACTAAAATTGGAGCTCTTTCAGATGTGGAAATGCGTGATTTTTTAGCAGATAAAAACATAGGTGCAGAAGTGCAAAATCAAGCTGCACAACTATCTGAAGGAAACATAAGCGAAGCGCTTCGGCTATTAGAAAGAGATGAAGCGTCTGAAGAAAACATAAAGCGTTTTCAACAATGGATGCGATTAAGTTATCAGGCGAACATTTTAGGCGTAATGGATTGGGTTGACGAAATAAGCAAGGTTGGTCGTGAACGACAAAAAGTGTTCTTACAATATGCTTTACACATGGTAAGAGAAAGTTTAGTTTGTAATTTTGCCTACAATGAACTACAAAGACTAAAAGAAGAAG
>PAYR01000007.1 GCA_002715345.1 Flavobacteriales bacterium
TCCGAAGTTAGTGAAGTTACGAACTGTTACTTTATGTTGTGATCCTGTAGGGTACTTCTTAGCAATTTCAGCCCATGGATCTGGTTGTAATTGCTTCATACCTAAGCTCATCTTGCGCTCTTCTCTATCTAAAGTTAGAACTTGAGCTTCAATTTCTTGTCCTACTGACAAGAAATCTCCTGCACTGCGTAGGTGAGTTGACCAAGACATTTCAGAAACGTGTAGTAAAGCCTCAACACCTGGTTGAATTTCTACGAATGCACCGTAATCTGCTACTACTACTACTTTTCCGTTAATCTTATCACCAATAGCTAATTTCTCATCTAAAGCGTCCCATGGGTGAGATGAAAGCTGTTTCAATCCTAACTGGATACGCTTCTTCTCATCATCAAACTCAAGTATTACTACATTGATTTTCTCATCTAAAGTTACAATCTCTTCTGGGTGGTTAACACGTCCCCAAGAAAGGTCTGTAATATGAACTAAACCATCGATACCTCCTAAGTCGATAAATACACCGTAAGAAGTAATATTCTTTACAGTACCTTCTAGTACTTGACCTACTTCTAACTTCGACATAATTTCCTTCTTCTGCTCTTCTAAATCAGCCTCAATCAATGCCTTGTGAGATACAACTACATTACGGAACTCGTGGTTAATTTTAACCACTTTGAATTCCATTTTCTTTCCTACATACTCATCGTAATCACGAATTGGCTTCACATCGATTTGAGAACCTGGTAAGAATGCCTCTAAACCAAGAACTTCAACAATCATACCACCTTTTGTACGACACTTGATGAATCCTTCAAGAACGATATCGTTATCATGCGCTTCATTAACACGCTCCCAAGAACGTAAAACACGCGCCTTTTTATGAGAAAGGATTAACTGTCCCTTTTTATCTTCTTGCTTTTCAACTAAAACTTCAACTGTATCACCAGCCTTTAAATCCTCATTGTAACGGAATTCGTTACGAGAGATAATACCATCTGATTTGTAGTTGATGTTTACAATCACCTCACGATCCGTCATCGAAACTACTGTTCCATCTAACACTTCGTTAGGAGCAATTGTGCTTAATTCTTTTTCGTAATCAGCTTCTAATTTTTTACGATCTGCTGCTGAGTACTCATCATCTCCTGCTTCGTAAGCTTCCCAATCGAATGCTTCCTCTTTTTTAGGAGCTATTTTTTTCGTAGTCTTCTTCGCTTTTGCTTTTGCTTTTGGCTTTTCTTTTACTACTTCTTCTGTAGATTCTTCAACTTTTGCATTTGTTTTCTCTACTTTTTCTGTAGCTACCGCATCCACTTTTTCTGCTGCTTCTTCAGCTACTTTTTTGTTTTCTTCTGACATAATAATGTCGATTCTTTGTATTTCGGTTTTGATTGAGATGTGGACAGTACCGAAAGTTGTTTTTAAATACTAGTTATTCCCTCTTATTCTCAACATGCCACAAAAAGGGGTGCAAATATAATGATTACCCCTCTAATAAACAAAGAAAAAAAATAGGTAACTATTGGACTATTTTCTTAGCCTCTTCCCAGTACACATCCATTTCCGAGAGTGTCATGTCGGAAAGTTCTTTTCCTTTCTCTTTTAGAACCGCTTCCATATGTTGAAATCGCTGAATAAATTTTTTATTGGTACGCTCTAAAGCATCTTCTGGATTTACCTCTACAAAACGAGAATAATTAATTAGAGAGAATAGTAAATCGCCAAACTCTTGTTCGGTTTTCAACCTATCACCTACTTGTACTTCGGCCTTTAGCTCTTCCAATTCCTCTTGAACCTTTGCCCAAACTTGCTGGCTATCGTCCCAATCGAAACCAACACCGCGCACTTTTTCTTGAATTCGAACAGCCTTTACCATAGCAGGCAGTGAGCGAGGAACACCTTCCAAAACCGATTTCTTACCTTCTTTCAGCTTCAGTTTTTCCCAATTTTTCTTCACCTCTTCTTCCGTTGCAGCTTCTATATCTCCATAGACATGTGGATGGCGATGCACTAATTTATCACAGATTCCATTCAACACATCGGTTATATCAAACTGATTTGTTTCGGAAGCAATCTTGGCATAAAACACCAAGTGCAACATGATATCACCCAGCTCCTTTTTAACTTCTTCCATGTCTTTATTTAAAATAGCATCCGAAAGTTCATACATCTCTTCAATGCTTAAATATCGTAAAGTTTCTAATGTTTGCTTTTTGTCCCAAGGACATTTAGCACGGAGGTCTTCCATGATGTTTAAGAGGCGTTCAAAAGCTTGTAGGCGTACATCCATACTGTTAATATTTTCCACAAAAGTAGTATAAGATTTCATACCTTTGCAGTAGCAGAAAACATTATGGAAGTAATCTTACTAGCAATCGGGTTTGTAGCACTTGCTTTTACAGGTATCGCTATTAAAATTTTATTTAAAAAAAACGGTGAATTTGTTGGCACCTGTGCTTCTCAAAGCCCTTTTTTAAATAAAGAAGGTGAGGCTTGTGGGTTTTGCGGTGCTTCCCCTGAAGAAAAATGCAAAAATAGAAGTAGTGACTACTAGTTTATCTGAAGTTGGGAAAAAGTAGGTGTAGCCCAAGTTTCCCACTCACCTTTTCTATTGGTGTAAATAAGGTAAGCATCCAGTTCTGGATATATTTGCAAATATCGCTTCGTTTTCTGAATACCCATAACCATAAACGCAGTCGCATAAGCATCGGCTAACATACAATCTTCTGTTACAACTGTAACACTTAATAGTTTATGCTTAACAGGATAACCTGTCTCCGGATCAATGGTATGTGCAAACTTTTTACCATTCTCTACATAAAATTTACGGTAGTTACCTGATGTAGCCAAAGCTTTATTGGGCAACTCTACAACGGTTTGAAAGCGATTATTATCATCTATTTCTGGACTCGGCTTATCGATACCAATACGCCAGTTTTTACCATTTGCATTTTTACCTTTTACCTTCAGCTCTCCTCCTACTTCTACCATATAATTTTGCAAGCCCATGCTATCTAAAAAAGCAGCAATTACATCTACGGTATAACCTTGTGCCAAGGCATTAAAATCGAGCTGTAGTAAACTAGGGTTACGCAACAAGCTATCTCCTTTTAAGGATACTTTTTGATAGCCAACCTTTTGCAGTAAAGACTGGATAAGCGAAGAATCAACTTTTGTTTTTTCGGTAAAGCCAAAACCCCATAAATTAACGATAGGAGCTAAAGTACAATCGAATTTACCTTGAGTAGAGTCAGCCACCGATTGAAAAGCCTTGAAAACCTTTACAAAATGTTCATCTAAAAAGATGGTGGTATCTCCTTGGTTCAACTTTGAAATTAAAGAATAGTCTTGATAAGTAGACAAAGAAGAATCCATCTCTGCCAAGATGCTATCCACCTCCCATTGGTAATCGACAGCATTAGTGCTCATGTATTGCACATTGTAAGTACTGCCTTGTGCAAAGCCTACATTCTGCACCAACACTTCATTTTGCTGCTGACCAGCACAAGAGGCCAGTATTCCTAAAACAGCTATCCATAATCTATTCATGTACACAAAAATATGATTTATACTTTTGAGAAATGAGAATAGAAGCAAATACCTTAAGATTTAATGGCAGAGCTATGCTCAAAAATGAGTGTAGATAATTTGATAGAAATTTACGAACGAGATGTTGAAGAAATAAAAAAGAAAGCCGAGCAAATGCTCGGCTTTTATTTAACTAATTGTTTCGAATTAACCACCAAAGTCGTCAAAACGAATATTCTCATCTGGAATACCCCAATCATCAGCCATTTTAATCACGGCTTGATTCATCAATGGAGGTCCACAGAAATACAATTCAATATCTTCTGGTGCTTCATGCTTGCTTAAGTATTGATCTATTACGGCCTGGTGAACAAAACCAATAAACCCATCACCCTCTGTGTCGTCTACATTTTTCTTCTCTTTCCAGTTATCTTCCGGTAATGGCTCAGATAACACTAAATTGAATTTAAAGTTCGGGAATTCCTTCTCTAAAGAATAGAAATGATTTAGGTAGAATAATTCGCGCTTAGAACGACCTCCATACCAGTACGATACTTTACGGCCTGTCTTCAATGTTTTGAATAATTCATACAAGTGAGAACGCATAGGTGCCATACCTGCTCCACCACCAATGTAAAGCATTTCTGCTTCCGAATGGTTAATGAAGAACTCTCCATAGGGCCCTGAGATAGTCACCTTATCCCCAGCTTTACGACTAAAAATATAAGAAGAAGCGACTCCTGGGTTAATATCTGCCCAATTGTTTTTAGCTCTATCCCATGGTGGTGTAGCTATACGCACATTCAGCATAATNTTACGCCCTTCTGCAGGNTANGAAGCCATAGANTANGCTCTAGTTACATCATCATCNTTNTTCATTTTTAATGGCCATAAGTTAAAGTTNTCCCACTCCANTTTAAATTTCTCAGGCTCACCTGGATGCTCCGTTGGGTGTGCTGTAATATCTATATCCGAATAAGAAATTTCACAGTTAGGAATTTCAATCTGAATATACCCACCNGCCTCATANGGCATATCTTCTGGAACCTCAACAATAAACTCTTTAATNAATGAAGCTACATTGTAGTTNGATACTACTGTTGCTTCCCATTTNTTNACACCAAANACTTCTTCAGGGATATCAATTTNCATATCCTCTTTTACCTTTACTTGACATCCCAAACGGTAGTTTTGTNCTACCTCTTTTCTTGAGAAGTGCGGTTCCTCTGTAGGNAGGATNCTACCACCACCACTGTGCACCTGACAAGTNCACTGAATACAAGTACCACCACCNCCACAAGCCGATGGCAAGAAGATACCATTATCACTTAAGGTATTAAGTAATGTNCCACCACCACCNACTTCAATTTCTTTCTCTCCGTTAATNGTNATTTTTACTGTTCCTGATGGCATAAGCTTTGCTTTTGCGAACAATAAGATGCTCACNAATGCCATNATTACCANTAANAAAATGGCAATACTAGANNTAATTGTTGTTGTNNTTAATAATATCATGTTGCACTTATAATTTAATTCCCATAAAACTCATGAAAGCAATCCCCATCAAACCTGTAATGATGAAAGTGATACCCAGACCTCTTAAAGGAGCTGGCACTTGTGAATAACGAATCTTTTCGCGGATAGCAGCAATACCGACAATGGCTAAAAACCAACCGATACCAGAACCTAATCCGAACACAGTGGCTTCCGTAATGTTAGCGTAGCTTCTTTCTTGCATAAATAAAGAACCTCCCAAAATAGCACAGTTTACAGCAATCAGTGGTAAGAAAATACCTAAGGANCCATAAAGTGCTGGNGAGAATTTCTCAATAATCATCTCTACCAGCTGTACCATAGANGCGATCACGGCAATGAACATAATGAAGCTCAAAAAGCTTAAATCTACATTNNCATAACCTTCACCTAACCACACTAATGCTCCTTCCTTTAAAACATATTTTTCTAAAAGATAGTTAGTTGGTACTGTTACACACAATACAAAGATTACCGCTGCCCCCATNCCGACAGAAGTCTTTACTGTTTTNGATACCGCCAAATAAGAACACATTCCTANNAAGTAGGCGAATACCATATTGTCAATAAAAATTGACTTGATAAATATATTTNCTAAATCTTGCATCTCTCTTGTCTGNTTTTAAAGGATTAAGATTNGATTAAATCACGATTCTTCCAACGCTGAATCCANATGATTANACCTACCGTAACNAATGCCATTGGAGGTAANATCATCATTCCATTGTTTTCATAACCAANATCATATAAACCAAGTTTATCTAAAACTGGATAACCAAATAATGTTCCTGCTCCTAGNAATTCTCTAAAGAAAGCTACTGCAATCAAAATCCAGCCATAACCAAAAGCATTACCTAATCCATCTAAGAANGATNTCCATGGTTTATTTGCTAAGGCAAATGCTTCCAGTCGCCCCATTATAATACAATTAGTTATAATCAAACCAACGAAAACGGATAGTTGCTTACTAACATCNTATACAAATGCTTTTAAAACCTGATCAACTAAAATTACAAGAGCTGCAATAACAACTAATTGTACAATTATTCTNATNCTNGATGGNATAAAATTACGCATTAAAGAAACTAANACATTNGCAACACACATNACTACACCNGCAGAAATAGCCATAACAAAAGCTGCCTTTAATTGAACTGTAATAGCCAAAGCGGAACAGATACCCAANACTTGTATAGTTACAGGATTATTATCATTTAGCGGATCGCTAATGAGTTTTCTATTCTTTTTAGANAACAATGCTTCTTTTTGCTCGCTCATTATTNTATGGTATTTANAGTATCAACAGNTAAGCTATCTGTAGCNAANCTNTNCAATACTGATTCCACTTCTATTTCTTTACGCNTGNTTTCAAANAANGGCACATAATTACCTAGTCTTTCTTCTAACATTGCTGTAACTCCATCAGCTGTAATAGTTCCTCCTGAGATTCCATCAACAGCATGCATATCNTCATCTTTNGCNCCACCCTTNGTAACAGTNATGGACATAAATTTATCTCCATCAAAAATAGTTTTACCCTTGAATGGTTCTTGNAACCAAGGNAGGTTAATTTCAGCTCCAAGACCAGGAGTTTCTGCTTTGTGATCNAAGACAGCTCCTAATATTGTATTTAAATCATCTTCTAATGCAATAAATCCCCATATTGGACCCCANAATCCNGTACCTCTGAGTGGTAAAATGTANGATTTTACTCCTTCCATTTCACTTACAAAAATCGGAAATACTTGTGCATCAACATCCTTTTTCAACTCAACTGCTAAATCAACTGTAAAGGCATCTCCCTCTGCTTTTTCTCCAGCGCTGCTCACTACAAAAGATTCTGCAATGTACTGCTCGTAAGCTTCGGCAGCTGCATCACGCTCTACCTGAATACCTACAGAGTTTAAGATGTTTTGTTTTTTCTCCAATTCAATATTCTTGTCTTGGAACGGCTTTAAGCTAATCGCTGCTACTGATAAAAAAGTAGCTACTACCACAACCATGATGGCAGCAAAACCGAATGTATAACTATTCTTATTTACATCCATATCTTTAAGCTTTTGCTCTTTTTAATCTTCTTTTAATGTTACCTTCAATAACATAATGATCTANCAATGGTGCAAATACATTCATCAGCAAAACCGCAAGCATCATCCCTTCAGGNTAAGCNGGATTAAACACACGAATAACNATNGCAAANACACCTATCAAAAGACCATATATTATTTTNCCTNTATTTGTTTGAGCAGCNGTAACNGGATCNGTTGCCATAAATACAGCACCAAAAGCAAAACTACCAATNGTTAAATGAAGTAATGCTGGAGTATNCATTAATGAAAACAACTTTGTTTCTANAAACATAGGAGCTANCCAATTAAACATNCTCGCCATNAANAAACCNCCAAGAAAAGTAGAAAGTATTATGCGAGTACTTCCGATNCCTGTTANCATAAGAAANGCAGCGCCAATTAAAACAGCTATTANAGAAGTTTCTCCTACTGAACCCGGNATGGNGCCAATAATCATTTCGATAGGACTCCAACTTAAAC
Organism: Flavobacteriales bacterium; assembly: GCA_002715345.1. Taxonomy (GTDB): domain Bacteria; phylum Bacteroidota; class Bacteroidia; order Flavobacteriales; family UBA7312; genus UBA7312. Next base: position 7,608 of record PAYR01000007.1, read on the forward strand.
TAGTNTGTGNAGTTGAAGATGCTANATCACCGAGAATCGTTGCTCCTGAATATCCATCTACAACAGCACCATGAACCCAAACTTTATCTCCTGACATCCAAGATGGATAAGCAAAAAATAAAAANGCTCTTGCAGTTAAGGCNGGGTTTAGAATATTCATTCCAGTTCCACCAAAAACCTCNTTTCCNATAACNACTGCAAAAACAACTGAAATAGCTAACATCCAAAGAGGCACATCAACNGGCATTGTTAAGGGAATAAGAAGACCTGTTACAAGATATCCTTCATTAACNTGATGTCCTCTNTAAACTGCAAAAGCAAATTCAACAGTTAATCCAACAACATATGAAANAATGATTTGTGGAAGAAACTTCCAAAAACCGAGCATAAATTTATCTAGAAACAATGCCTCNTGACCTGTGGCAAGANAATATTGATGACCAATATTCCACATACCAAATAATAAGCAAGGTATTAGTGCAATAATAACCATGAACATTGTTCTTTTTANATCNATAGCATCTCTNANATGAGAACCTTTGTTTGTTNTATGATTAGGAACNAAAAGNAAGGTTTCAAAAGCNTCGTATGCNGGANNCATTTTTTCTAGCTTTCCTCCTTTTTCAAAGTGTGGCTTTACCGATTCTAATAGATTCTTNAATAACTTCATNCTATACTATTAATTAGCTACATTCTTTTTTNATNAAATCTAATCCTTCACGAATAATNTNTTGCACCTCAATTTTTGAAGTACAGATGAACTCACATAATGCAAAATCTTCAGGTGAAACTTCATAAATTCCAAGACTTTCCATCAACTCAATATCCTCAATCATACAAGCTTTGATTAGTTGCATTGGAAAAATATCCATTGGAAAAACCTTTTCGTAATTACCCGTAATCACATAAGCTCTTTCCTCGCCATGATAATTTGTGTCAAGATTATATTTTTTAGAAGGGCTAAGCCATGATAAAAAAGTTTTAGAAATTGAAAATTTATCTAAACCTGGCGCCAACCAACCTAAAAATTCTTGGTGATTTCCTTCTGGAATAACACTCACTTGTGTATCGTAAAAACCTAAACTACCGTTTGCAGCGATTTGTGTTCCTGTTAACACATCTCCACTAATAAAACGGCTATCGCCTTCTTTTAGGTTGTCCTCTAACATGTTAGAAATAGAAGCTCCAGCAATTGTTCTGTAGTATCTTGGTTTTGCTACTTGAGATCCTGTTAAAGCAACAATTCTTGAAGCATCATATTTACCTTCGGTAAATAAACGTGTAATAGCAATAACATCTTGCGGATACAAATACCAAATTATATCTCCCTTATTGATTGGATCGATGTGATGAATCTGAACTCCTACATTTCCTGCAGGGTGCTGACCAGAAAATTTGTTGATTTGAACACCTTTTGCATCTGTAAACACTTTTGATGGATTAGTATTTCCATCAATATTTAAGTGCACCGTTCCTTCTGTCAACTTAGCTACATAATCTAAACCTGTTTGAAACTCTTTTTCCAATCCGTGAAGCACAAAATCATTGTCTGCCGCTAAAGGAGCGGTATTAAAAGTAGAGATGAAAATTGCTTTCGGTATATCTTCCGGATTAGCAATTACATCAAACGGCTTTTGACGAACGAACGGCCACGCGCCACTGCTCAAAAGCGTTTCAATAATTTGCTCTCTACTTAAATCTGCAGCCGATCCTTTATCAAAGGATTCGTACTTCACCTCTGAATCTGCATTTAATACTACTTCCAGAATTCTACGCTTCGCACCTCTGTTAATAGCCACAACCTCTCCACTAATAGGAGATGTAAACTTCACGCGCTTGTTGTACTTATCAAAGAAAAGTACTGAGCCAGCATTAACACGGTCGCCTTCTTTAACAGTTAGCTTAGGTGTCATCCCGTGAAAATCAGTGGGTCTTACAACAAAAGTTTCAGATTGAGGAATACTAGAGTAAACCTTATCGGCCTCTCCATGAAGATGGATATTTAGACCTTTCTTTAACCTGATATCTTTGGACATCTTATGAAGATTGATTTTTCGATAACAAAATTAAAAATTTGACACATAAATTAAGATGATAACATAAAGAACTATTACTTAAAAACTTAATTTATAATGATTCTAAATAATTGAATAAACTACATCTTTAGTGTTATCCTTTTATTCTTACTTTTACGAACCAATTTTTCTTCAATGAAACAATATTGCTTTTACATCTTTTTACTGCTTATTTTTACTGCATGTGGAGGAGCTAAAGAAACAACTGATTATTCTTTTTTATATGAAGATGAAGATAGTTTAGGAATCACTATCGATAGTCTAGAAATAGAAGAAAATAGCGTAACGGAAATAATTTACAACAACCACATCTATCAAAGTCAAATTCACACTGTTTTACTACACCCTTTTGGTTTTGAATTAGGAGAGCCTATTCTTGATTTACAAAAAACAGACAGCCTACTTCTTTCTTTTGATGAGTTAGACAGCGACTATAAAAACTATTATTACACACTTATCCACTGCAATGCAGATTGGACTCCTTCAGAGCTATTAGAAAGCGAATACCTTGAAGGCTTTACAGAAGAGCCAATTTATACTTACGAATCTTCCTTCAATACCATTCAAAGTTACATACATTACGAATCCATAATTCCTGGTGAAAACATGAAACCCACATTGTCTGGCAACTATTTACTGATTGTATTTGAAGAAGGAGAAAGAGAAAACCCGGTGTTAAGCAAACGCATGATGATTGTAGATGAAAAAGTGCGTATTGAAGCAGAAGTAAAAAGAGCTACAAATTTGGTGCAAAGAAATTATCAACATGAAATAGATTTTGTAATCCAACATCCAAACCACCCAATCAACAATCCTTTCAATAATATACATGTTATCATTGAACAAAATAGTAGGTGGGACAACTCTATACATGGGATACAAGCTATTTTTGTTAAAACAGATGAACTTATCTATGATCTTGAATATGGAAACTTATTTGATGGAGGCAATGAATATCGCTACTTTGACACTAAAAGCACTAGATACTTTTCAGAGTTCGTTAAAAACATAGAGTTTATTAATGACACCACAATTGTTACCTTAAGAACCGATAATAAGCGTTCATTTCAAAGATACTCCAATCTTTGGCAAGATATTAATGGTAAAAAGTTAATCGCTACACAAGAAGGCAGAAATCCTTCAACTGAAGCAGATTACCATTTAGTGAAATTCAGCCTACCATACGAACACGAAATAACTCATGGAGATCTTTACATACATGGTCAGATAAGTGATTACAATTTCCCAGAATCTCATCGACTTAAGTACAATAAAGAAGAAAAAAAATATGAAGTTAGCATTTACCTAAAACAAGGGTTTTACAATTATGAATATGTTTTAAAAAAGAAAAATGGAAACACATTAACTAGTTTTATTGAAGGAACACATTTTGAAACAAGAAATGACTATCGAATATTTATATATCACAGAAAAACTGGGTCATTTTATGATCAATTAATTGGAATTAAAAAAGTAAGCTCAAAAGGTTTATTTTGAAATTAAGAACAAACACCTAAATTAATTACAAAAAAAGAACTCAGATGAATATTTTCTTCATGAAAAGAAAAATTTTATTAAACTACATTTTTTCTGACTTTTTCAATGAGAAAAAATTAATTAAAATCCGGAGGGCTTTTATCTAACATTAATAGTTGGTGCATTAATCTTTTTGAGATTTTTGTTTACGGAAATAATTTTTGAATCAATTTTTAATAATTGATTTTTGTATTGTTGATATAAAATTTTTGTGTTTTGTAAACTTTTTAGTTGGGTGTCAGTAGGGCCATAGGTTGATGAGGAAGAGCCGCTAGCTGACCACAAAAATGACCAAATAGTTGGATATTCATTTTGCTCACCAATTTCTTTTTTTGACTTACTACCATTAAATTTTTCATTTAATTCATTTAATTCATTTCTTATTTCTAAAATTTTTCTTTCAATTGAGCTATCTATTTTTGCTGATAAACTATATGCTTTTAATAGCTTATTAACATTCAAATGAGACACATCAATCTTATCAGACAATTCATATAAATTTCTTTTTAATCTTTCAATATTTTCCCAATAATCAACTACTCTATCAATATTTTGTGAATTATCAATATGGCTAGAAAGTGCTTTAACATTAAATTCTATCTTATTAGAAATTGGATAAAATTTACCATTTATTTTTTTGTAAAGTTGAGCATGATATTTATCTGGCTTAACCATGTTTCCAGAAATATTATCACTTATATTTTTATCTGTAATAAGGTAATGAGCATCTGATTTTAAATCCCAACTAATTCGGTTAAACCCCTGATTATTTTTAGCCTTAATCTTTCTTATGATCTCATTTTCTTTAGAGTATATAAAAATCCAAACTGATGGTGATATTTCATTCAGTTCAATTTCAATTTTAGACCAAATTGGTTTTTGATTATTTTTCTTTTCTTCTTTAATTCTTTTTTCTTGTAGCGAAAGGTATTTTTCACTCAGATAGTATGTAAATATTGTCCCAAATGGCGGATTGTCTGCTACAAAAAAATTGTCACCTTGAGAAGCTTTCTTGGTACTCCCTAATACTCTATTTTGAATATACCAATGAGTATTTCTTGAATCAAATAATACGGCTTCATTACTTATTTCTAAATTTTTAAATTCTCTCAAACATGAATAATCATCTAATATGTAAATACCTCTTCCGAAAGTTCCTAAAACCAAATCATTTTCTCTTTTTTGAATTGCTAAATCTCTGACTGAAATGTTTGGAAGACCACCATTTAACTTATACCAACTTTTCGTGCCATCATTAGAAAAGTACACTCCAAACTCTGTACCTAAAAAGAACAATTTTTCATCAATATGATCTTGTACTATCCTCCATAGAAAAGTATTTTTAGGCAATTTTGGAGAAATATTTTTCCATGTTTTACCCTTGTCATTACTGAAAAAAAGATAAGGATTGTAATCACCATACTTATGATTATCGAATACAGCTATTACTTTATTTTCATCAAATAAATCAGCTTTTATATCATTTACAAAAGAAGTAGTAGGCAAACCTGATATTTTATTAAAGTTTACTTTTCTCCAATTTGATCCACCATCTTCAGTTACTTGTATAACACCATCATCAGTTCCAACATATATCAAACCTTCTTTAATGCTTGATTCAGATAATGATGTAATTGTGCTATAATTTGACATAGCATATATATCCCAAGCGTTTTCCCAATTTTGATGTTTATCATAAAACTTTGTAGAAATTCTTTCAATATTTTTAGTTAAATCAGGTGATATTGGTGTCCAGCTGTCTCCTCTATCTTCAGATTTCCAAACTCTTTGTGATGCAAAGTATATTCTTTCGTTTTTATGAGGACTGACAATTATTGGCGAATCCCAATTAAATCTTTCCGACTTTTCTCCAATTTCTGGATGTGGTTTGATATTAGTGTTTTCTCCTGTTATTCTATTATGTCTATTCAAATTTCCTCTTTGCCATTGAGAATAAACTATGTTAGGGTTGCCTGGCTCTGTTGCTGGTTGATGCCCATCACCACCTAAAACAACAAACCAATCAGAATTTCGTATACCGTGTAAATTATCTGTTCTTGATGGTCCTCCCTGAGTATTATTATCTTGTGTTCCACCATAAACATTATAAAATGGATATGCGTCATCAACAGCTATCTTATAAAATTGTGTGATTGGCATGTTATTTACAAATTTCCAATTTTTTGTTTTATCAAAACTTTCGTACAAACCACCATCACATCCAACTAAAATATAATTTTTATCATTCTTTTTGAATGCAACTGCATGGTTATCAACATGCTTTTCTGACTCATTCATTCTGGAAAAATTTTTACCACCATCGTAAGATACTTGCATATAATTATCAGCTAAGTATACTTCATCAAAATTATGAGGTGAAACATATAGTTCTTGGTAGTAATGAGGACCTGTTCCACCTGAAACAGCATCACTCATTTTTATCCAGTTTTGACCTCCATCATTAGATCTAAAAAAACCCCCTCTCCTTCTATCAAGCTCAATCGCAGCATAAATTATCTGTGGATTATGAAAAGAAATTCCAAGTCCAATTTTACCCATGTTACTAGATGGTAGGCCGTTCGTTAACTTAACCCAAGTATCTCCTAAATCAGTGGATTTATATATGGCGGTACCCGGTCCTCCACCCATGTATCCTGCAACAGTTCTATGCCTTTGCCATGTAGCAGCATAGAGAATATCAGGATTAGAGTAATCTTGAATAACATCTGTTGCTCCAACCCATTCATTATCACCTAGGGTTTTTTGCCAAGTATTACCCCCATCAACACTTTTATAAAGACCTCTTTGGCCGCCTTTACTCCAAAGAGGTCCTTGTGCAGCTACTAAAACATTGTTGGAGTTTTTCTTATCTACTATAATTTTAGAAATGTGTTCAGATTCATTCAAACCCATATTATTCCAAGTTTCGCCTCCATCAACACTTCTGTAAATACCATCTCCTAAACTTACGTGACGCCCACCAACATTTTCTCCTGTTCCTACCCAAATTATTTTTGGATTGTTAGGGTCTAATGCTAAACAACCAATTGAAAAACTATTTTCATTATCAAAAATAGGATTCCATGTTGTTCCCGCATTTGTTGTTTTCCACACACCACCTGAACCTGTAGCAACAATCCATTCATTTTCGTTATTTGGATTGATCACTATATCTGAAATTCTCCCAGACATAAGTGCAGGACCAATACTTCTAAACTCTAATGCATTATAATTATTTAATGAATCATTAATTAAGCTATACTTATTTAAGAAATTAATATTTCCTTTTGCATTTAGACTTAAAATAGTTCCAATTAGAATCATTGAAATTATTAGAAACAATGAATTTTTATTTTTTAAAATCATAATTTATTTTATCATTAAAGGACACAGTGAATTAATTATTGAAATAGAAAGAACATCTAAAATTTAATATTCAGCAAAAATATTAATATATGATAAGAATTTATTGTCGTTAAACTATTTATTTTAATTGATAAATAGTAGTTAATTGATCTACAAACAACATAAATACAGATAATAATATATTTGTAGGCTATTTAAACTTAATTAAACATTACACTTATATGTCAAAAGGAGTTTTCAATGTACCGGTAGCCACCAATGAGCCGGTGCTATCTTATGCTCCGGGAACACCGGAAAGAGAAGAAGTTTTAGCGACTTACAAAAACATGTACAACAGTCAAATTGATGTNCCGATGTATNTTGGTTCTGAGCAAATCATAACCAATGACAAAAAACCTATNACTCCTCCTCACGACCATCAACATNTANTAGGANACTTTAGTTATGGTGATGCCAANCATGTTAATCAAGCTATTGATGCCGCTTTNGAAGCAAGNGAANCGTGGGCGAANATGCCATGGGAACAAAGAGTGTCTATTTTCTTGAAAGCAGCNGANCTATTAGCNGGACCATTCCGCGCTAAAATCAATGCAGCTACTATGTTAGCGCAATCAAAAAATGTGTTTCAAGCTGAGATTGATGCTGCTTGCGAATTAATCGACTTTTTCAAGTTCAACGCTGAATATGTAACACAACTTTATCAAGAGCAGCCAGAGTCTGCTCCCGGCATGTGGAATCGTCTAGAACATCGACCATTGGAGGGATTTGTTTTCGCAATTACTCCTTTTAATTTCACTTCTATCTGCGCTAACTTATGTGCAGCCCCTGCTATGATGGGTAATGTAGTTGTTTGGAAACCAGCAGACACACAAGTATATTCTGCTAAAGTGATTATGGAGTTATTCCAAGCAGCAGGACTTCCTGATGGCGTTATCAATATGATTACTGTTGACGGACCAATTGCTGGAGATGTCATCTTTAAACACAAAGATTTTGCAGGACTTCACTTCACTGGCTCTACTGGCGTATTTCGTCACCTATGGAAAGAAATAGGAAACAACATTGCCAATTACAGAAGTTACCCAAGGATTGTAGGTGAAACTGGTGGTAAAGATTTCATCGTTGCGCACAAATCGGCAGTAGCAGCAGAGGTAGCAACAGGAATATCTAGAGGAGCCTTCGAATATCAAGGACAAAAATGTTCAGCTGCATCACGCGCATACATTCCATCAAATATTTGGGAAGACGTAAAAACACAATTAATGGAAGATGTAAAGTCTTTTAAAATGGGAAGCCCTGAAGACCCGTCAAACTTCATCAATGCAGTTATTTCTGAAGTTTCTTTTGATAGAATTACCTCTTACATTGACTTTGCTAAAGATGCTGATGATGCAGAGATTATTGCAGGAGGAAACTACGATAAATCTAAAGGTTACTTTGTAGAGGCAACTGTTATTGTAACAAAAAATCCGAAGTTTAAATCAATGTGTGAAGAGATTTTCGGACCTGTCATCACTATTTATATATATCATGAAGACAAATGGGAAGAAACACTTGCTTTGGTTGATGAAACAAGCGAATACGCCTTAACAGGCGCTATCTTCTCAGTAGACCGCTATGCTATTGAACAAGCTATGAAAGTATTGGAAAATGCTGCGGGTAACTTCTACATCAATGACAAACCAACCGGAGCTGTAGTAGGACAACAGCCATTTGGAGGCGCAAGAGGATCTGGAACTAACGATAAAGCTGGCTCTATCTTGAATTTATTACGTTGGGTATCTCCTAGAACAATTAAGGAAACTTTTGTTCCACCAACAGACTACCGCTATCCGTTCTTAGGATAATACAAAAAGCCCCGCTTTATGAGCGGGGCTTTTTATTACTTTTGTTTTATGAATTTCTTTAAAAGATATTACGAACAAATACCTGCTTTTTTAAAGAATAAGTACGTACTTGTAGGAAGTATAATCTTTTTATGGGTTGCTTTTTTTGATTCACACAACTTAGTGAAACAATCTAAATTAAAAGGAGAAATAGAAGACTTAGAAGAAAAAAGAAACTTTTACAAAACCGAAATAAAAAAGGATAGCATTGCTTTGCATGAGCTTAATACAAATCCAAAAACACAAGAAAAATTTGCAAGGGAAAAGTATTTTATGAAAAAAGATAATGAAGATGTGATTGTAATCTTAGAGGAAGATGAGTAAACTATTCAACGAGTTCTCACCTGTTTCACTAACAGCGTGGAAAGAAAAAATACAAGCAGATCATAAAGGAATAAACTACAAAGAAAAGCTCGTTTCTCAAGTTGAAGGAATTGAGATAAATGCTCTATACCATCAAGAAAATAGTCCTCAAAACAATCCTATTGACTCCACAAGAGACTGGGATATTTATCAACTTATTGATGGTTCTAACCCATCAAAAGCAAACCAAGCAGCACTAAAAGCTTTAACAAATGGAGCTACAGCTCTTTGTATTGACAATCCAAATGATTTAGGTACCATTTTTAATGATATTTTAATTCAACATATACGTGTAGATTTTAAAAACTACTCTTCTTCTACTATAAAAGATTTTGAAATGCTTATTCAAAAAAGAGGATTAGATAAACAATCTATTAAAGGTGCTTTTCACGGTAAAGAAAATGGAGATCTTCCAAACTTTTTCTATCACAGCATTTTAGCAGAAGGAAAAACTCCTCAAGAACAAATTGTAGATGCACTAAATCAAGGAAAAAAACATCAAGAAAAAAAGCAGTTTATTTTTAGTGTCGGAAGCAACTACTTTTTAGAAATTGCTAAACTTCGAGCTTTCCGTATTCTATGGAAACAGGAAACAGGAGAAAATCCATATATTTTTGCGCAAAACGAACTTAAAAATAAGACTGAAAAATTTGCTTATAATAACTTATTAAGAAGTNCTACAGAAGGAATGTCNGCTATTTTTGGTGGTTGCGATGGACTGCTAATCTATCCTTANAATCATNCTTTTGAAGCAGCGAACGAATTCTCNGATAGAATTGCNAGGAACCAACAAAATATANTTAAAGAAGAATGNTATTTTAACAAAGTACAAGATCCTGGAGCAGGAGCTTATTATATTGAATCNTTAACTGCAGAATTNTTAAAAGAATTTGAAGTTGAAANANGCTCTACANCAANTNCTCCAAAANNTGAAAAGTGGTTGACNCCTGAACAAATAGAAGTTAANTCTGTTTATACTAGTGCTGACTTAGAAAAAACTGAACACACTAATTTTGTCNCAGGTATAGCTCCTAACTTAAGAGGCCCTTACTCTACAATGTATGTAATGCGTCCTTGGACCATTCGTCAATACGCAGGATTTTCTACTGCAGAAGAGTCCAATGCTTTTTACAGAAGAAATTTAGCTGCAGGACAAAAAGGNCTTTCAGTTGCTTTTGATTTGGCCACNCATAGAGGTTACGATTCGGATCACGAACGNGTNGAAGGTGANGTCGGAAAAGCTGGTGTTGCTNTTGATTCAGTTGAGGATATGAAAATTCTTTTNNATCAAATACCANTAGATAAGATGTCTGTTTCTATGACTATGAATGGAGCCGTACTTCCAATCATGGCTTTTTACATTGTCGCTGCTGAGCAACAAGGCNTAAAACCAGAANAATTAGCTGGAACNATACAAAATGACATTNTAAAAGAATTCATGGTNCGTAATACCTANATTTACCCACCTGCANATTCCATGCGNATTATTGCTGATATTTTTGAGTACACATCTCAAAATATGCCAAAATTTAACAGCATCAGTATTTCAGGATATCACATGCAAGAAGCTGGTGCTACTGCCGATATTGAACTTGCCTACACATTAGCTGATGGATTAGAATACATCCGAACAGGATTACAAGCAGGTATGGATATCGACTCCTTTGCCCCTCGTCTNTCTTTCTTTTGGGGAATTNGTATGAATCATTTCATGGAAATTGCAAAGATGCGTGCAGCAAGAATGTTATGGGCAAAATTGGTAAACCAGTTCAATCCAAAAAACCCAAAATCTTTAGCTTTAAGAACACANTGTCAAACTAGTGGATGGAGTTTAACAGAGCAAGACCCATTCAACAATGTAACTCGTACTTGTGTTGAAGCNATGGCTGCTGNAATGGGCGGAACACAATCCTTACACACTAATGCATTNGATGAAGCTATTGCTTTACCTACAGANTTCTCTGCAAAGATTGCAAGAGATACTCAAATTTNTCTTCAAAAAGAAACANNNATTTGTCAAGCTGTTGACCCATGGGGNGGNTCATATTATGTTGAAAAACTAACACATGACATAGCTCATAAAGCNTGGGAACACATTAAAGAAATTGAANAGTTNGGCGGNATGGCGAAAGCNATAGAAACTGGNATCCCTAAAATGCGNATTGAAGAAGCTGCCGCCAGAAAACAAGCNCGTATTGACANCGGAAAAGACACTATAGTGGGTGTAAACGCTTACAAACTAGAAAAAGAAGANCAAGAGTTNGAAATTCTAGAAGTAGATAATACTGCTGTTCGAGAATCACAAATAAATCGCTTAAATGAGTTGAAAAAGAATCGTAATCAAGAAGCGGTAAANAAAGCACTANAAGCATTAACAAAATCATGCANAACAGAANAAGGNAACNTGCTTGCTTTAGCTGTTGATGCAGCAAGAGCAGGCGCTACTCTCGGAGAAATTTCGTATGCTTGNGAAGAAGTTTTTGGGCGTTATCAAGCACAAATNAAATCTATATCTGGAGTTTACAANATGGAAATANACAACAATNCACATTTTGANAAAGCACAACAACTAGCANATGANTTTGCTACTATNGAAGGTCNTAGACCAAGAATTATGGTTGCAAAAATGGGNCAAGACGGACANGACAGAGGAGCTAAAGTAGTAGCTACTTCTTTTGCAGANTTNGGNTTTGATGTAGATATNGGNCCNNTNTTNCAAACACCAGCTGAAGCAGCTAAACAAGCCGTAGAAAATGATGTNCATNTNCTAGGNATNTCNTCTTTAGCAGCAGGACANAAAACACTCGTTCCNCAGGTAATTNNNGANNTAGAAAAANTAGAAAGAAANGANATNTTNGTNATNGCTGGAGGTGTCATCCCACAACAAGACTACGATTACCTCTTTNAGGCNGGAGTTTCAGGNGTNTTTGGNCCTGGAACAGTTATTGCAGAGGCCGCTATCAATATTTTAGANAANTTAATTNCAAGCAGAAAGTGAATACTGCTGAAATCATACAACAACTACTTAANAANNAAAGAACCGCTTTAGGGCGTGCCATCACTTTAGTTGAAAGNACGCTTCANGAACATCAAGNACANGCACAAGAAATTCTTTCNGCTTGNTTATCACACAGTGGNAAATCNNTAAGAATAGGGATNACAGGTGTGCCAGGCGTAGGNAAATCCACTTTCATTGAAGCATTAGGNAAACACCTNACCTCTCNAGGNAAAAAGGTAGCNGTATTAGCTATTGACCCNAGTAGCGAGCGTACANGAGGAAGTATTTTAGGCGATAAAACTAGAATGAANGAGCTNGCTATTGATGACTTAGCATTTATTCGCCCCTCTCCTANTACTGGTTCTTTAGGAGGAGTTGCCAGAAAAACACGCGAAAGCATCTTATTNTGCGAAGCAGCTGGATACGAAATCATCTTGATAGAAACNGTTGGTGTAGGACAATCAGAAACGGCTGTACACTCTATGGTCGATTTTTTCTTACTCCTCATGCTAGCTGGTGCTGGAGATGAANTTCAGGGAATCAAAAGAGGAATCATGGAAATGGCAGATGCTATTNCTATTACCAAAGCGGATGGAGACAACNTCCAAAATGCGAAAAACGCANGCATGGAATACAAACGAGCACTACACTTATTCCCACCTANTGANNCTGGATGGANACCAAAAGTAGCNACTTGTTCTTCTTTAGAAAAAGACAANATTGATGNNGTNTGGAATATTATTTGCGAGCAACAAGAGTGGATGCAATCGAGAGGNCTTAAAAAAAGTAAAAGGCAAGAACAAGCGCGTTANTGGCTACATGAAAGTATAGANGATAAGCTGAAAAAAAACTTCTACCANAAAGAANGAATGGCTGATAAAATAGCTGAAATGGAAGANGCTGTCACTCAAGGCAAATTAACNCCTCATCAGGCTACNCAAAAATTACTTTAAATGCGACAAGGTATTTTATATATGCTAGGGGCTTCCTTGGCTTTTTCTTTNATGCAATTATGTGTCAAGTATTTACCACACCTTCCTGCANTAGAGCTNGTTTTTTTNCGATCCTTAGTAAGNATTAGCATTNGTTTAATCANGATGAAGNAACTAAGCTTACATCCTCTAGGAAATAACCGAAAAGTGTTGTTGATGCGTGGAGTGTTTGGCACCATNGCCCTCACCATGTTTTTCTATACNATTCAATACATTCCCTTAGCCAGCGCTGTCACCATACAATACCTCTCTCCTATTTTCACTGCTTTNTTTGCAGCTNTCTNTTTGAAAGAGAAAATGAAAATAAAACAATGGTTGTACTTCGGTNTGTCTTTTGNAGGAGTAGCNCTNTTAAANGGTTTTGANGAACGTGTATCTATTACATTCATGCTCANTGGCNTCATCTCTGCTATGTTTTCTGGNATGGCTTACACTTGTATCCGTCAATTAAANGATACTGANCACCCNATTNTAGTGGTNTTTTATTTTCCATTAGTTGCTACTCCTATTATGGGNGTTCTNACTTATTTTCAATGGGTGCAACCTANAGGCTCAGATTGGTTGCTTTTANTACTGATGGGCATTTTTACTCAAATTGCTCAGATATTGATGACGAAAGGACTACAAAGTGCTGNCATCAATAAAATAATCAGTGTAAAATACATTGGAACCTTTTGGGCNTTNGGGTTTGGTTTNATCCTTTTTGGAGANACTTATACCTTGATGAGTTTAGCNGGNATCGCTTTGGTTATTTTAGGGGTTATNTTAAACTTAAAGGTTAAAGAAAGNTCTTAATAAAAGAAGTGCTNCTTTTCTTTTTTCACCCACTTGGCCTGATTAGCATACTCAACAAAAAAGATTTTCACATCTGCTTGGTTAGCATAATCAGTAAAATANANCTTTTTCTCNGCTTGATTGGCATACTCTACAAAAAACCNCTTNCCATCATTNTTCCCNGTTTGATTNGCATAGCNTACTTTATACACATGTAAATCTGCTTGATTNGCATAATCCACCACAAATACCTTTACATCTGCCTGATTTGAATACTCTACCGAANANACNTTTTGGGCATTTNCATTCATAAATNGCATAAGCAAAAATGAAAGNAATAAANATCTGTTCATAAATCAATATTTTTTTGACAATATACTTATTCAAAATAAAATACGATAAGTAGATTTGCAATANAANTTTATCTAAAAATGACAAAAGTTTCTNNACGACTAAANCGACTATCTGAATCTGCTACATTAGCTATGGCGCGNATGAGTAGAGAATTAAAANNGCANGGNCATGATGTAATTGCTTTGAGCNTAGGAGAGCCTGATTTTGANACCCCCGACTTTNTAAAAGAAGCAGCTAAAAAAGCCNTTGATAATAATTTTTCACATTACACNCCTGTNCCTGGTCTAGCCGAGTTNCGCGAAGCAATTGCAGAAAAACTGAAAAGAGATAANGGGTTAGAATATACTCCAGAACAAATTGTAGCTTCNACAGGAGCNAAACAATCCATTGCCAATGTNTGCATGAGTTTGTTAAATCCTGGTGATGAGGTATTACTTCCAGCGCCATATTGGGTAAGTTATTTTGAAATCATTAAACTAGCTGAAGGANNNCCTGTAGAAATNCCAAGCAGTATTGANGNTGANTTNAAAGTAAGTCCAGAACAATTGGANGCTGCNATTACNCCAAACACAAAATTNCTTTTATTTAGCACACCATGTAATCCAAGCGGGACTGTTTATAGTAAAGCAGAACTAGAAGCTATTGCTAAAATGCTTGAGAAGTATCCAGACATTTATGTTATATGCGATGAAATATACGAACTTATTAANTTTGGAGAANCGCATTTCAGCATGGCTGCAATCACGAACATGAAAGNGCGTGTTNTTACCGTAAANGGAGTTTCCAAAGGTTTTGCTATGACAGGATGGAGAGTTGGATATATNGCNGCACCACANTGGATTGCNGCTGCATGCAATAAAATTCAAGGTCAAATTACNTCTGCNACTTGTGCNNTAGCTCAAAAAGCAACAGAAGCTGCNATGCTAGCGAACCCTNCATCNGTAAATTANATGANNGATGCTTTTCATAAACGAAGAGANATGATGTTATCAATGCTAAATGAAGTNCCTGGAATTAAAACNAACACACCNCAAGGAGCNTTTTATATTTTTCCNGATGTATCTNANTATTTTGGTATGAGTAACGAAAGNANTACNATAAAAGATTCTAACGATTTCTGNATGTATCTANTAAATGATGCNCATGTAGCTTTGGTTGCTGGAGCTGCTTTCGGAACACCTAATTGNGTACGTATTTCCTATGCAGCATCAGAAGANAATTTAAAAGAAGCNNTTAAAAGAATTAAAGNGTCATTAGCTAAATTACANTAAATATTGAGCAATNATTGGCATAANATATTNGANCAATTTGCNCAACAAAANGTGCTTATTNTAGGTGATGCTATGCTTGATGCTTATATNTGGGGAAATATTCACAGACAATCGCCAGAAGCGGATGTCCCTGTAGTGGATATTGAAAANCATGAAAAGCGTTTAGGAGGCGCAGCTAATGTAGCTAAAAACATTGCAAGCCTAGGCGCTACACCTATCCTTTGCTCAGTAATCGGAGACAACGACCAAGGATTTTTCGAACTCATGAACAAACAAGGCCTTTGTACAAAAGGTGTGTTACAAGAAAATAGAAAAACTACTATCAAAATACGAATTATAAGCAACACCAAACATCAGCTGCGTGTAGATGAAGAAGATATTTTCCCCATTCAATCAGAACAAGTCTTTATAAAAAACACTATCGCATTAATGGAGGGTGTTTCCGTTATCATTTTTCAAGATTACAACAAGGGAGTAATTACACCTACTGTTATTAAAGAAATCATTGCTGCTGCAAAAAGCAAACACATTCCTATTGCTGTAGATCCAAAAAAAGACAATTTTTGGGCATATCAAGGAGTCGATTTATTCAAACCTAACCTTAAAGAATTGAATGGTGCTTGCGGTACAGAAATTGCAGGGGATAATATTATTGATATAGAAAAAGAGACAAAAAACCTACAAGAAAAACTAAAGGCTAAGAACATCCTACTTACTCTTTCCGAAAATGGAATTTTCCATCTAGCAAACGAAAGTTTCCACCAAGCTGCTTTTGAAAGAAATATTATAGATGTATCCGGTGCTGGAGACAGTGTTATTGCGGCAGCTGCATTAGGGCTATCGCTAGAAATAACTCCACAAGAACTTTGCACAATCTCTAATTTAGCTGGTGGATTAGTTTGTGAAAAAGTAGGAGTAATTCCTATTCAAAAAGAAAACTTATTGGCAGCACTTACTCATTAAGCTGCTCTCCACAAAACTTACAATGTGTAGCATCTACATCATGTCCATCTTTAGAACAAGAACGACAAGCTTGTGTACTTATACTTTTAGAGGAATGCTTAGCCATATCGGCTGAAACAATCCCTGTAGGAACAGCGATAATTCCATAACCCATAATCATAATAACAGATGCAATGAGCTTTCCTAATGCAGTAACAGGAACCACATCCCCATAACCCACTGTTGTTAGCGTAACTACCGACCAATAAATAGATTTCGGAATGTTATCGAATCCATTTTGTTGACCCTCTACCACGTACATTAAAGTTCCTAAAAGCACAACCAGAAGAACTACTGACAATAAAAACACTATAATTTTAGGCCTAGAAGATCTCAATGCGATTTGCATAGTATAGGCACCTCTTATGTAGGAGGATAGTTTAAACACACGAAATATACGTAGTAAGCGTAAAATTCGGATATCAACTAACACACCTATTGGCGCATAAATAAAGACCAAGTAAGTAGGAATGATTGCCAAGAAGTCAACAATTCCCATGAATGAGAAAATATACTTCCAAGGTTTTTGAACAGAATAAATTCGCAACATATATTCTATAGTGAATAGAAATGTAAAGAACCACTCAAGATTGTGTAATATGTAACCATATTGCTCATCAATAGATGAAACACTACTCAACATTACACCAAAAACTGAAAGTAAAATAAAGATAATAAGGCAGATATCAAATCGCTTACCTGCCTTAGTATCAGCTTCAAATATTATTTCGTGAATTTTATCCCTTGTAATCATCAGGGCAATATTAACACTATTTTCAATTAGTAAAGCTCTTTTAATATATTTGCTATACTTTCAATATGTTTTAAGCGGCTGATTCTATGGCAAAAAGATTGAAAAACACTTCGGGTCAGTTTGGAACCACTCCGGTTTTCATGGCATCTATTTGCACCATTTTAGGTGCAATTCTCTTTTTAAGATTTGGCTATGCTGTTGGCCATGTTGGTTTTTTAGGGGCACTAGGGATTATTCTGCTCGGACACGCTGTAACCATTCCTACCGCTATGGCTGTTGCCGAAATTGCTACCAATAAAAAGGTAGAGGGTGGAGGAGACTATTATGTCATTTCCCGTTCTTTCGGATTAAACATTGGTGCTGCTATTGGAATAGCTCTGTATTTATCACAAGCTATCAGTATTGCTTTTTACATCATTGCTTTTGCAGAAGCTTTTGCTCCATTTTGGACACATCTTAACGAAACCTATCATTTAGGTGGCATAGGTCATTTACTAGAAAGCAAAAAAGCAATTGGACTTGGAGTAATGAGCTTTTTAACAGCCCTCATGCTTACCAAAGGAGCAAACATAGGTGTAAAAGCATTGTATTGTGTGGCAGCAATCCTTTTTCTTTCTTTAGGCATGTTTTTCATGGGAGAAAGTCAGATTTCTTTAAGCGATGTAAGTTTTGTTAGAAGTATTGAAAATTCAGATAACTTCTTTTATGTTTTCACCATCATATTCCCTGCCTTTACAGGAATCTCTGCAGGGCTTGGACTTTCGGGTGATTTAAAAGATCCAAAAAAATCAATCCCGAGAGGAACTCTAATAGCTACAATTGTTGGTGCTTTTATTTATGTTATGGTGGCTTTAAAATTAGTAACCTCAACATCTTTAGAAAATCTAGCTAACAATCAAATGGTTATGAGTGATATTGCTATCTGGGGCCCTATCATACCGATAGGATTAGCATGCGCTGCCATATCTTCTGCTTTAGGATCTATAATGGTTGCTCCTAGAACACTTCAAGCNCTAGGGAAAGATCAAATNTTNCCATCTAAAAAGTTTGATGCATGGATTGCNAAAGGAAGAGAANANGANAATGAGCCTATCAATGGATCTGTGATTACTTGCNTTATTGCATTNTTCTTTATTTATGTGGGAGACATCAATTTTGTNGCTCAAATCATCTCCATGTTCTTCATGGTAACTTATGGTGCTATTTGCCTCATTTCATTCTTGGAGCATTTTTCAGGAGACCCCTCTTACAGGCCAACTTTCAAATCTAGATGGTACATCTCTCTTTTAGGAGCCGTACTTTCTGTGTGGCTTATGTTTAAGATGAACACTACTTATGCTGTATTATCAATCCTATTAATGACTACTTTTTACTACTACATTAGTAGAAATTCTGGTGATAAACGAGAAATCGTCAGCTTATTTAGAGATGTATTGGTGCAATTTGCTCGTCAGTTACAAATCTTTTTACAAAAAGGTGAAGCAATAGAACATTCTACACATTGGCGACCATTCGTGGTTAGCATAAGTTCATCTATAGAAAGACCAAATGCTTTCAATATGACAAAATGGATTGCCCATAAATACGGATTTGGAACTTACATTCATTACATCAAGGGATATTTGAGTAAACAAAATTTCCAGGAAGGAAAGGAGGTGCAGAAACAATTACTCATCGAGAATAAAGCTTCTAATGTATATGTAGACACCTTAATTTCTCCTTCTTACACTTCTGCTTTAGCCCAAGTAGTACAGTTATCTAGTATTTCTGGAAAAGAGAACAACCTCATTTTATTAGAATATTGCGAAGATGAGTTAGAATCTTTCGAGGATGTTATCAGTAACTTCAATCTATTACAAGCTACTGGATATGATGTAGCTATTTTGCGCTCTAGCAATACTAAAGCAGATAACAAGGAAGAAATACATATTTGGATATCTTCTAGGGATTATGAAAATTCCAACATGATGATTTTACTGGGGTATATGATTCATGGACATCCGGATTGGAAAAATGCAGAAATAAAAGTATACTCAATTTACACCAATGATGAAGAGTTTGATATTTACAGAGACCGCATGTTTAACTTTATAGAAACAGGTCGTTTACCTATCTCTCCACGAAACCTACACATGGTTCCTCAAAAAGAAGGAGAAAGCGTTAAAACCATCATTAATAGAAATTCTAAAAACTCAGATTTAACCATTATTGGCTTCCGTAACGAACTCGTTAAAAAGCAGAAACTCGATATCTTTGAGGGTTATAATGAGTTAGGGAATGTTCTTTTTGTGAACAGCATTAAGGAAAAAGATATCGAATAGCCCTATCTTTGCCAGAAATTTTTGACAGTGGGAACCAAAATTACTCCTTACAAAAACAAAGAAGCAACTAAAAAAGCTCAAGTAGCTAAGATGTTCGACAACATTGCAGGTAGCTATGATTTTTTAAACCACTTTTTATCTTTAGGAATTGACATTCTTTGGAGAAAAAGAGCTGTTCGTGAAATTGGAAAAATCTCACCAAAAACAATTTTAGACATTGCTACAGGAACAGGTGATTTAGCTGTAGAGGCAAGCGTGTTAAAGCCTACAAAAATTGTAGGTGTGGATATTTCAGAAGGTATGCTAGAAGTGGGTAGAAAGAAGATGAAAACAAAAGGATTGGACTTAATAATAGAGTTGCAATCGGGCGATTCAGAAAACCTGCCCTTTGAAGATAATAGTTTTGATGCTGTTACTGCTGGATTTGGAGTTCGGAATTTTGAAAACCTTCCAAAAGGACTGAGTGAAATGCACAGAGTAATGAATAAAGGAGGAAAACTAGCTATTCTAGAGCCTGCAGAACCTAATACATTTCCTTTTAAACAGTTATATAGCTTATATTTTAAATGGGTTTTACCATTAGTTGGAAAATTAGTTTCTAAAGACAATGCTGCCTACACCTATCTCCCAGAATCGGTTGCTGCTTTTCCAAGCGGACAAGCATTTTTAAAAGAATTAGAAATTGCGGGGTTTAAGAATCCACAACACATCAAACTCACATTTGGTGTGGCAGCACTTTACACCGCTACAAAATAATAC
Organism: Flavobacteriales bacterium; assembly: GCA_002715345.1. Classification (GTDB taxonomy): domain Bacteria; phylum Bacteroidota; class Bacteroidia; order Flavobacteriales; family UBA7312; genus UBA7312. Next base: position 28,059 of record PAYR01000007.1, read on the forward strand.
GCTAAAGAGAGCGTTTCTCTCTTCTAAATGAGAAAGGTTTTATCCATATTGATTTTTGTTTTACTTACACAAAGTTTGTGGGCTCAAAGACATACGGTTCCTTTAAACCTACCTAACTACGACAGAAAACCTGTTCACTTCGGGTTTTTATTGGGCATCAACTCTATGGATTTTAAAATAACTCCAAGAGCTGTTCAGGCTGACACATTGTTCATCTTAAAGTCGCAAGAACAGAAAGGATTCAACCTAGGGATAGTGTCTAACTTTAGATTAGGAAGAAATGCCGACTTACGCTTTTTGCCAACCTTATCTTTTGCAGAGAGAGATATCTTTTACACTATAGAAGTGAATGGAGAGTTAGAAGAGACAAGAAAAGATGTTGAGTCTACTTTTATAGAGTTTCCTTTAAATTTCAAATACAAATCCGAAAGATATAATAACGGAAGAGCTTTTCTTATTACTGGAGTAAAATACAATCTAGATTTAGCATCACAAAAAGACATAGATGATGAGGGTCAAGAATTAATTAAACTAAATAAAGGTGATTTAATGTATGAAGTTGGCTTTGGAATAGATTTTTACCTAGAGTACTTTAAATTCTCTCCAGAATTAAAAGCAACTTTTGGCATTGTTGATATGCTTGTTCACGAGGAAACAATTTACAGCAATTCTATACAGAAACTTATAACAAGGGGTTTTACTGTCACCTTAACTTTTGAATAATGTCACAAATTATTCAACTATCATTAGCGCCTATTCAAGCACATACTTCTGAAAATATCCAGAAGGCTATTGTTCAACATTTAAACATCCCAAAAGAAAATATTAGTGATTTTCGATTACTAAAACGCTCTATTGATGCTAGAAAAAGAAAAGTCAAAATTCAGCTAAAAGTTGAGGTCTTTATCAATGAAAAAATACCTAATAACAATATCGAAAGAAACTACCAAGATGTAAGTAGTAAAGAAGAGGTTGTTATTGTTGGATCAGGTCCAGCAGGATTATTTGCAGCTCTTAAACTTATTGAAACTGGCTTAAAACCAATTGTTTTAGAAAGAGGGAAAGATGTACAAAGCAGAAGGCGTGATTTAGCAGCTATCAACAAACAACACACTGTCAATCCTGACTCAAACTACTGCTTTGGAGAAGGTGGTGCAGGAACATATTCCGATGGGAAGTTATATACACGTTCTAAAAAAAGAGGATCTATTCAGTCTGTTTTAGAAACCATGGTATACCATGGTGCCAGGGAAGAAATATTGATAGATTCACATCCGCATATTGGAACCAACAAGCTCCCAAAACTGATTGCATCCATTAGAGAAACCATACTTAAATCAGGAGGCGAAATACATTTCAATAGTAAAGTAACTGACTTCATCCTAAAAGACAATAATATGTTGGGGGTTGTGACAGAAAAAGGGGATAAAGTTTTAGGTAAATCTGTCATTTTAGCAACTGGACACTCTGCTAGAGATATTTTCTTTTTACTACAAGAAAATAATATTGCGATTGAATCAAAACCTTTTGCTATGGGCGTTCGTGTTGAACATCCACAAGCACTCATTGATCAAATACAATACTCTTGCCAAGATAGAGGCCCATACCTTACTGCTGCATCTTACCGTTTGGTAGAGCAAGTAAATGGTCGTGGAATTTATTCATTCTGCATGTGTCCCGGAGGGTTTATTGTCCCAGCAGCAACTGCTCCAGGTGAAGTTGTTGTAAACGGCATGTCTCCTTCAAAAAGAGATTCTTTATACGCTAATTCCGGAATGGTTGTAGAAGTAAAGGAAGAAGATTTATCTCCTTTCCAAAAACACGGAGCATTAGCAGGGCTACACTACCAAATGAGTATTGAAAAAATGGCTTGTGAATCAGCAAAAAATCTACAAATTGCTCCAGCACAACGCATGGCTGATTTTGCAAACAATAAAATCTCTCCGAAACTAAACAGCACTTCCTACCAACCTGGAATTGTCTCATCACCATTACACGAGCTACTTCCCGAGGCAATAACACATAGCTTACAAGGAGGCTTTCAATCTTTCGGCAAGAAAATGAAAGGTTATTTAACCAATGAAGCCAACATTCTTGGT